>NZ_BAABTE010000008.1:0-174594 GCF_040371715.1 Brucella sp. NBRC 14130 | reverse complement strand
CTTCATCCATGACTTCAAGCATGGCATCAGCGCGTTCTCCAACCATTCCATTCCGCTCCTATCGATGAAGGAGCTTATCTCGCGGCCTCATTCACAAAAGAAAAGGTGGGTTGTTCGTCGCGCTCACCAACAACGCCTGAAACTCGCTGAGAATGGACAGGATTGCGAAGCCGATCATGCGCCAGTTGTAAGATTGTTCGTGCCAAATACGAATGCATCTTGGTTACTCAAGGATATGCTGCCTGACGGTGATATGTGCTTCGGACTGTGTGATTTGGGTCTAGGTGAACCGGAACTCGGTTACGTAAGTTTGAAGGAACTCGAACAACTGCTGATATTCAAACGGTGGCGTGTTGAGCGCGATCTGCATTTCCAAACGGATTTGCCGTTGAGCACATGGACGAAAGTTGCTCGAATTGCTGGACGCATTATCGATCCTGAATGAAACGAAAATGGCCCAACTCTCGCAAGTCGGGCCATTTCCATGTGTGAAACAAATTTACTGACGTTCTTTAAGTGCCTGAATGTCGTTTGAATGTGTGGCAATCACTTTCAATATGGGATTCATTTCGTCACGAGGAACAAACTCCTCATCAACGATCTTCGCAATACGAAGCATGTTATTGCGTGTAACGTATGCAAGTCCTGCACCATAAACTGCAATTGCGCATGTGATGCAAAGCAATGCGTTATTCTGAATGAAGTCAATCATCAAAGCCCCCGACTGATACCAGTGCTATGCCAGTGGTCGAAGTAGTATGACGATTGCCAATGCGTATAAGAAAAAGTCTAGCATGTTAATCCCTCCGCTTGCTGCTATGCGCTCGGAATTAACACCGCGCAAGCAATCATGCAATATTATTTCTCTTGCTTTTCCTTTTCGCTCTGTAAGTTATTGTAAATTTCTTGTTTCAACGCATTTCGTTCATCCAAATTCAGATACTTTTTAATCCAACTTGCTACTTTTGCTATAATCGGAGCAATTACGTTTATTCCAGATCGTATTCCAAATTTCATAATCAGGTTCATTATCTGAACCAATAACTCTTTGATTGAATTCATTTCGATCACCTCCAGTTTGTTTGATATTTATCTGGAGAAACAAAAGCCCATTCGGGATGGCTTCGACCGAATGGGCTATCTCGCAATTTGGAGCGCTGTGCGAGTGGAGAGCAAAGGGGTAATGCCCTCAATTCTATTTATGCTGGTTGGCCTTATCTGCTTCTAGGGCGCTCAACCACTGCGGCAATGTTAGCGTGGTGTACTCGGTGCCATCACGAACCTCTACGGCGTTCTTTGATACTTTTCCGGGTCGTTTAGGAAATAAGATCAGATTATCCAACTGCCACGGTTTAGTTTCAATGAGACGAACGATCTTCATTCCGCTATTCGGCTTTGTGAGCAAATCGATTGCTTTGCATTCAACTGCATAAGAAAGCCATTCTTTGAAAGTTATGTTCCACGCTTCGTTTGCATCTAATGCTTTTCGTTTTGCAAAATAAAACTGACCTTCAATCTTTTTAACTTTATCCATGATTTTTCCAAATGAATATGGGGTCAGCCATTACGCTAACCCCATGCAATTTAACAAACGTATTTAACGGCGATCATCTAACTGTAAACGTATTGCCTTTATCTGTCATTATTCCATTGCCGATTGCTGTGATTGTTTCACCATTTGGCAAAACATCACCAACGCGAACAACCCATATCCCGTTTGTATCTCTGATAAATGCTTGCTGCTTGCTAATTTCGATCACGTCGAACTTTGGGGAAACGGTTATAACCATCAACTGATCTAGTTGCCGCTGTGCTGCTTCATTCTCTGCAATCGAATGTTTCTGCAACTCGTTAAACAAATAAGGAATGCCTGCTACAACTCCAATTGCAGCAGCACTGAAACCAATATGCTTTAGAATGCTCATGTGGCCCTCGCACAATGTTAATTTCCATTGTGCTATTGCCAGTGATTTCAAAGGGCGAGCGCTAATGCTCTGTTTTTATTAACTCTTTATTTGTCACTATTGCAGTAGTTGCGCAGTGACGCAAAATCAACCATTGGGGGCAATACCACATGAAGTCGTATGTTTTGGCTGCTTTTATAACCGCACTTTCAAGTCAGGCTGCTGTTGCTGAACCTATCATTCTTACTTGTAAAGGAACATTCGGAAAATCAGAACGCGAGATAGGATTAATTTATGATGGTCAAACCATTTATTTTGACGGATCCGCTTTTGAAACGCAGATACACAATAATATAACGATAAATTCTACGTCATATAGCGACAAATTTAGCACTAGCGCGCATAAGTCTCTAAGCATTGATCGAATAACAGGTATCTTTCATTTGCTTTATTTCGAGAATGCCGAGACGTTCTTCGACAAGACGCTACCGGCAATTAATATCAACGGTGTGAAGATGGTTAAAGCCGCGCAGTTCAACGGAATTTGCCGAAAATCTGACCTCTTACTATAGTGGGCTCCAAGTTGGAGTCGAAAAGATGTGCGGACGATTTAGCGAACTCTACACGTGGTCGGAAATCCACGCGATGTATAACCTCGTTCCCGCGACACCCAGGAATTTGCAGCCCCGATATAACGTTGCTCCGACAACAGACATTGGCGTGAATGGCTTGCAGAACCTCGACAGGACTTGCTCAAGCCTGCTAACGACAATCTGCTGCAAGCATGGAAAGTGTCACCGAACGTCAATTCGAGCCGCTATCAAGGCGACGATACGACTGTTCCGATCAAGACCGATCTACTGGACGGACTTTGAAACAATTACGCGCTGTTCCATCTGCGCGATTGCCACTTTCATTGCTGCTTTCAGGCTTTCAGTCGGGCAGTTCGATATAAACCGCATCTGCTCATCGCCATCGGTGTTCTTGTCGAAAACCATCAATGCAAAACCTGCTTGCGGGAATAAGTTTTCCAGCACTTTAGCGAATGCTTGCATATTCTCCGCATATGCTGCTGCTGTTTTCGTCTTGTCCATTTCGTGCTCCTTTTCCGGTCGTTTTATTGCCAACCATCCAAAGAGCAACCGCAGATTTTCCACGTTCAAGGCAACGTTGTGTATTAAAATCAATAGGTTATGCAGGTTGCAAAAAATAGCATAATACAATAAACAAGGAACCTTGTTTTTTTACCAAGCTCATTAAGAATCACTAATATACCGGACGTGCTCCGGCTGTCGGTCTCCCCTCTTCGGGACGCCCGCCAAACAAAAAGCGCGGGACAGAACCCGCGCTTTGCTGAAATTGCTCATGGAGTGATCAGGCGGCAGCACTGCCCTCGGATGAGATCACGTCGATAATGTCGTTGACGACCTTTTCCACCAGACCGCGGTCGTCGCCTTCCGCCATGACGCGGATGAGCGGTTCGGTGCCGGACGGGCGGATTACCAAACGGCCCTGACCGCCAAGGCGCTCGGTTGCCTCAATGATTGCGCTTTTCACGCGCTTGTTCTCCAGCGGCTTGCCGCCAGCGGTGCGAACATTCTTGAGAAGCTGCGGCACCGGATCGAACTTGCGGCAGACTTCGCTGATGGGCCTGCCCTGCTCCTGCGCGACGGCAAGAATCTGCAAGGCCGAAATCAAGCCGTCACCCGTCGTCGCGAAATCGGACAGGACGATATGGCCGGACTGCTCGCCGCCGACATTGAAACCGTGCTCGCGCATATGCTCGACCACATAGCGGTCGCCCACCTTGGTGCGGGCCAGCGTCAGGTGACGGTCGGCAAGGAAGCGCTCGAGGCCGAGATTGGACATGACGGTCGCCACGATGCCGCCGCCTTCAAGCCGGTCGCTCGCCGCCCAGCTTTCGGCGATGACGGCCATCAACTGGTCGCCGTCGATGACCGTGCCGTTTTCATCGACCAGCAGCACACGGTCCGCATCACCATCGAGCGCAATGCCGACATCGGCGCGCACTTCATGAACCTTTTTCATCAAACCAATCGGATGCGTCGAACCGCAATCCTCGTTGATGTTGATGCCGTTCGGCTCGTTGTTGATGGTGATGACCTCCGCGCCCAGTTCCCACAGCGCAGCAGGCGCAACCTTGTAGCCCGCGCCATTGGCGCAATCGACCACGACGCGCAGACCGTTCAGGTCGATATTGCGCGGCAGCGTGCGCTTGGCGAATTCGATATAGCGATAGATATCACCATCGACGCGCTTGGCGCGACCGACATCGCCATGGCTGGCGAGATATGGAGAGAGATCGCCGTCGATCATCGCCTCGATCTTCAATTCGATCTCGTCGGAAAGCTTGTATCCGTCTGGGCCGAAAAGCTTGATGCCGTTGTCGTAGAACGGGTTGTGCGATGCCGAGATCATCACGCCGATATCGGCGCGCAGCGAGCGGCAAAGCATCGCAACGGCAGGCGTCGGGATCGGGCCAAGCAGGAAAACATCCATGCCTGCGGCAGTGAAACCGGCCACCAGCGCGTTTTCCAGCATGTAGCCCGAACGGCGCGTATCCTTGCCGATCACGACGCGCGAAGCCTGACCCTTGCGGCGGAAGATGTGACCCACCGCCATGCCGACTTTCATGGCGACTTCCGGGGTCATCGGAAAGCTGTTGGCCTGTCCGCGAATGCCATCGGTTCCAAAATATTTGCGTGCCATCTGTTTCGCCTTGCGCTGAGCCATGAACTGCTCTCTGTCTTCAAATATATGCCGCCCAAAATGATCGGCGAGCAATGGCTGCCGGTTGGCCAGGCAGCAGATTTTCGCTGTTCTTAACGCGAAAACCTTCACAAATGCAATTTCGTCTTTGGCGGCAAGTTCGTCCTTCCCCCGTCCAAAGTCGTAAGCTGGTGCAGTATGATGCGCCGAAATCCTTAACGAGCCTTTGCGACAAGCCCCATAAAGCCGGATAACAGAAAGCCGGGACTAGCCCGGCTTTCTGCATTTCTTTTCAAGCAGCTTATTGCGGCTGCGGCTCCATACCCGGTTCGCTGCCAGGCTCACTGCCCTTGCGCTTGCGCGGGCTGCCAGCCTTCGGCACACCAGAACCGCGCGACGGCGTATCGCTACCCTGATCGCGCGACGGCTTGTTGCCCGCGATCAGTTCCTTGATCTCGTCGCCGGAGAGCGTTTCATATTCGAGCAGTCCTTCGGCAAGCGCGATCCAGTCCTTCTTCTTCTTGGTCAGGATGCGGGTCGCTTCGGCATAGGCCTCATCGATCAGGCGACGCACTTCGGCATCAATGATCTGCGCGGTTTCTTCCGAAATGTTCTGCGTGCGGGAAACCGAATGGCCGAGGAAGACTTCTTCCTGATTGTCGCCATAGGCCACGCGGCCGAGCTTGTCCGAATAGCCCCATTGCGTAACCATGGAACGGGCGAGCTTGGTGGCCTGCTGGATATCGGAGGAAGCACCGGAGGTGATGTTTTCCTTACCGAATTTCAGCTCTTCGGCCACACGACCGCCCATCATGATGGCAAGGCGCGACACCATCCAGGTATAGGTGGCCGAGTAACGGTCGCCTTCCGGAAGCTGCATCACCATGCCGAGCGCACGGCCGCGCGGAATGATGGTTGCCTTGTGAACCGGGTCTGCCTTCGGCACGTTGAGCGCAACGATGGCATGGCCTGCCTCGTGATAGGCCGTATTGGCCTTTTCTTCCTGAGTCATGGCGGAGCGGCGTTCCGCACCCATCATGATCTTGTCCTTGGCGTCCTCGAATTCCTGCATGGTCACGAGGCGCTTGTTGCGGCGCGCGGCCATTAGGGCGGCTTCGTTGACGAGGTTGGCGAGATCGGCACCGGAGAAGCCCGGCGTGCCGCGTGCGACAACCTTGAGATCGACATTGGGTGCAAGCGGCACGTTGCGCACATGCACTTTGAGAATCTGTTCACGGCCGACGATATCCGGGTTCGGCACCACGACCTGACGGTCGAAACGGCCCGGACGCAGCAGCGCGGGATCGAGAACGTCGGGACGGTTGGTCGCCGCGATCAGGATGATCGATTCGTTGGCTTCAAAGCCGTCCATCTCGACCAGAAGCTGGTTGAGCGTCTGTTCGCGTTCGTCATTGCCGCCGCCGAGACCGGCGCCGCGATGACGGCCGACTGCGTCGATTTCGTCGATGAAGATGATGCAGGGCGCATTCTTCTTGGCCTGCTCGAACATGTCGCGGACGCGGCTCGCACCGACGCCGACGAACATTTCAACAAAGTCCGAACCGGAAATCGTGAAGAACGGCACATTGGCTTCGCCCGCAACCGAACGCGCCAGAAGCGTCTTACCGGTGCCGGGAGGGCCAACGAGCAGAACGCCACGCGGAATCTTGCCGCCCAGACGCTGGAATTTTTGCGGATCGCGCAGGAATTCGACGATTTCCTCAAGGTCCTGCTTGGCTTCGTCCACGCCAGCGACGTCCTGGAAGGTCACGCGGCCATGCGCTTCGGTGAGAAGCTTGGCCTTGGACTTGCCGAAGCCCATCGCGCCCCGCGAGCCACCCTGCATCTGGCGCATGAAGAAAATCCACACGCCGAGGATCAGGATCATCGGCAGCCACGACAGGAGAATGCCGATCAGCGAGCTGGAGCCATCCGTTTCCGGGCGTGCGGTGATCGCGACACCCTTGTCTTCAAGGCGCGAAACGAGACCCGTATCGCCCGGCGAATAGGTCTGGAAGGTCGAACCGTTGTCAGCAAATGTACCGGTGATCCGCTGGCCGGTGATCGTCACCGATTTTACGCGACCGTTGGATACGTCGTCTATAAATTGCGAATAGGAAACTTCACGGGAATTGGAGCGCTGACCTGGGCTTTGGAACAGGTTGAACAGCGCGATCAAAAGAAGAGCAATGATCGCCCAGAGGGCGAAGTTGCGATAGTTCGGATTCATATCGGGTCCAATCGATACCACGGCCATTCCGCGGGCACGGAACGATGTTTCGGTCTAACATAGGATCGAAGGATGGCCTTGCCAAGGCGCGTTTGCCCCCGCATCCTCGATTCTTCGCACTCTGGTTTATAAAAAGAGCATTTCCAACCAAAGTGCGAAGCGTCTACGCGGGGAAATCAGTTCACTGGACTGATTTTTCATCCCGCTTCGATTCGGCGCAGACGCGCCCGATGCGAGCTTCAACAGCCATTGCAAGATCGAAATCATGCCCCGGCAACACGTGATCGAAGATCGCAAAATGCCGTTCGACACGAATGTCTTTCGGAAAATCCCCTTCCCGCCGGAAAGGCAGGGCATAAAGCCTGCCATCCCTGTAAAGGGCGGGCGAAACCAGCAGGGCCTCACGTTTACGGGATTCTATCTCGATGTTCTGCGCCTTCAGGAAATCGGCGAGTTCCTGCCGTCCCGGTGCAGCGAGCTCGAAATCAATTGAGCCTTCATTCAAGAAACGGAAGCGTCCATCCCAGACGATTGGCTTGCCCGGCTCCAGATGGAGCTTGGGGAGATTGCGCTTTTCGCGAAGAAACCGATGCGGCGAGCCGTCCGCGCCGCGCTCGATCAGCGCGCCGAACACAGTCAGGCGATGATTGTCATCCTCTCCCGAAAGAACCCGTTCGATGCGTGAGCGCTCGCTGTTGCCCGGCAGGAAACGGCGTCCGCCCGCAATCGCCGCCAGCAATCCGGCGAACAGTCGCCTGGCGTTGTCGGGAAGCGCGGCGCAAAGCTGCGGATCGACCAGCAAAGCTCCGTTCGCATCGATGCGCAGGCTCGCCGGGTCGGCGAGTGCGGCAATCAGAACGGCATTGTCCCGCTCGCGCGCGGCTCCGGCCTCGGCAATCTGGTCGAGCACCGCCTGTCTGTCCGCCTTCGCCGCGACGCCCAGACGAACCCGTGGCCGTTCATAGTCCGTATTGGCATTGCTGGGATCATCGATCCAGCCGATGCTCCTGTCCCGCAACTCCTCCCGCAAGACCTGCCGGGAAATGGAAAGCAACGGGCGGTCGAGTTCGACCGATCCCACCCGCCCGAGGCCGCCCAGTAACGAGCGCGATGACATGGCGGCAAGCCCCCTTGCTTCGGCATGGGCGCTGCGCTCCCTGCGCATCAGAAAGGTTTCGATCTGGTCGTCCTGCGTATGGCCGGTGACGATGAAGGCAGCGCCTGCCTCCTGCGCCGCCTGCGACAACAGGCGATAACGCGCCGTGCGCGCAGCCGCGGCAAGTCCGCTCGTCGGTTTCGCCTCATCCCAGGTGAGAATACGGTGCTCGATCCCGTAATCCCGGCAAAGCCGACCGACATTTTCTGCCTCGGCCCTGGATTCTGCGCGCAATTGATGATCCACCGTCACGGCGATCAGCCGGGGCGGGTCCTTGAGCATGGCCATGTAATCCCGGAGGAGAAAAAGCAGGCCGAGAGAATCGCTGCCGCCTGACACGGCGGCAATCACGGCCCTGGCCTGCTCAAATCCGAATGGCTCGAATAATTTGAAAATATTGCTTGGGCTAAGCCCCACGAATTAACTCCGCCATTAGAGCATTTTCAGCAAAAGCGTGAAACGGTTTTGCATTAAATAATGCGATAAAACAAATAGTTAGAGCGGTTCGACGGCTGTGTTCTAACGGGAACCGCTCTAGCACTTTGCGCGCGTGCGCTCATCGGCAACGCGCTTCAATATGGCAGGCGCCGCCTTGGGGTAGCGTTCCGGTATCTGCGCGAAGGTCGCGCAGGCAACATCGCGATTATCCATTTTTTCCAGCGTCATGCCGAGCTTGAACATGTTTTCCGGCGCGCGCTTCGAATCGGGATAATCGCGCTGCGTATCGATGAACACCGTGGCGGCTTCCGGATAACGGCCCTGACCGTAAAGCGATTCTCCAAGCCAGAAGCGTGCTTCAGCCGTGCTGGGATCAGCCGGATAGCGCTTCACATGCTCGCGGAAGCCGGTTTCAGCTGCCTTGTAGTCGCCCGACATCAGATATTGATAGGATGCCTGATAGAGCGAACCGGGATTATCGTCGGTCGGAAGCGATGCAACCGCATCGCCTGCTGCCGTTCCGCCTGGGGCGGTTCCCGGTGCTGCGCCCGGCTGTACCGTGCGCGGCGTGGCGTCGAGTGTCTCGCCGATTACATTGCCACTGGCGTCGAAGCGGATGGAGCCCAGCGTTTGCGGCGGCTCGCCACGTGCCGGTCCGCCCTGTGCGGGCGCATTCGAACCAATAGCCATGGAATCGGCGCCAGACGACTGGCTGGCCGCAGCCTGCGTGGAAGCGTCATATCCGCCATTCTGCGGGGCGCTTCCGGAAACCCCGCCATCGAGGTTTCCGTTGCTGCCCTGATCGGAACCGGCAGCGGCCAGCGACGTGTCGCCGCCAGCCTGCTGAATTTCCGTATCGGCGCGTTTCCCGGTTTCCAGAAACTGGAAGCGGGTTTCGTTTGCTTCCTGCATCTTCTGCATCTGATCCTGCATTTCGAGGATCTGGAAGTTCATGGCTTCCGCCCGCGCGCTCAACGCATCGGCAATCGCGGCCGCGTTACCGACGCCCTGTGCGCAGAGATCGGCGCCCGGCGATGCTGCAGCGGGCGCAGGCTGAGCCGCGCTGCTCGAAGCAGGCGAGGTTACGCCATTCTTCTTTTCCAGTTCTTCAAACCGGAATTCATTGTCTTCCTGCGTCTTTTGCAGCTGATTGTCGGTGAACGAAATCTGGGCGTCCACATCCTCGACCTTGCCGGTCAGGTTGCGCACCAGTTCCTGCTGCAAGCCGGGGCTCTGATAGCCGCCGCCCTGCCCGCTGCCGCCACCATTGTCCCGCATCGCTTCGTCGAGAATGGCCGTCGAGCCGATGCTGACGCGATGCTGTGAACCCCCGCGCCCCTTTTCCAATGCCTGGAAACGCACTTCATTGTCGCGCTGGATTTTCAGCATCTTGTCGCGAAGCTGCAAGATGCGCGCATAGGACTGGGCATTTTGATGTGCCAGATTGCAGACCTGCTGCGAAAACTGATCTCCGCCGGGAGCACCTGCCTGCGCGAGCTGAATTTCCCCTTGCGAAGAAACAGATGCCGCCAGAGCCGGAGCACTCGCCAAAAGCGGCAGCATGGCAATTGCCAGCGTCACTTTCCTCATTGGTTTCCTCATTCCCTTTGCCCCTGCAAATTCACCCATCCAATTCACGCGAACCGGATGATCGAGTGCCGCGCCTGAACAGACGCTGAATGCGTTTGCCGCACGATCAGCTCCGCTTTTAGAGCATTTCCAGCAAAAGTGCGAAGCGGTTTTGCGCCGCAAAATGCGAAAAGCGAAGGCTTCCTGGCGCTCACTATGACAGGGGTGACTTCGGCCAAAGTTTGTCGAAACGCCCAAACAATCGGCCTAAAACGAAAAAAGCGGCCCGAAAGCCGCTTTTCCGTAACACTATCTGATATTGGCAGATCAGCTCCCCGCACCGTTGAGAACGGTAACGGCGCGGCGGTTCTGCGACCAGCACGAGTCGGCATCGCAAACTGCGACCGGACGTTCATTGCCGTAGGAGATGGTGCGCATACGGTTGGTCGGCACGCCGCGCGAAGCGAGGAAGTCGCGGGTGGCGGCTGCACGGCGCTGGCCGAGAGCGAGGTTGTATTCACGCGTACCGCGTTCGTCGGCATGGCCTTCGATCGTGATCGAGTACTGCGGATAACGCTGCAGCCACTGGGCCTGCTTGGAAAGCGTCTGCTGTGCATCGGCGCGGATCAGCGAAGAATCGAGATCGAAGAAGATGCGATCGCCGACATTGACCGTGAAGTCCTGTGCGGAACCTGGCGTTGCGGCGCCTGCACCGAGACCCAGATCACCGGCATTGTTCGGAAGGTTCTTCTTGGACGCACAGCCAGCAACGGCGAGCGACATGAAAAGGGCGATAGCGATCGGGCTACGTGCAATCGACTGGATACGGCGCATGGGCCGGAGCTCCTTAAGATTTGATGTTCCTGCGTAACCATCCAATAATCATATTGAGGTTAAGACAGGCTCAAGAAGTATGGTTAATATTTTCTTGCTGCCTCAGCCCTTGGGGGCAAAATACGGCAGAAACACGGCTTTCCGGCAAGGATTGTGGCGCATTGCCATGAAAAAGGCGCGAAACACCGGTTTCGCGCCTTCACTTTCCATAACCGGAGCATTTCCAGTTCGACTGAATCGTCGAAACTGCTCTATTCGAGCAGCGGCGACCATGCCGGATCGGACGCGAAGTTCGGCGTCTGGATCTGGCGCTCGTTACGGCCGGTCAGGTCGATGGTGAACAGCTTCGGACCACCTGCACCCGCCGCCTTGCGGAAGAACATCAGCACGCGACCGTTCGGAGCCCAGGTCGGACCTTCATTGTGGAAGCCGGAGGTCAGGAGGCGTTCGCCGGAACCGTCGGTCTTCATCACCCCGATGGAGAACTGGCCCTGCGACTGCTTGGTGAAGGCGATGAGATCGCCGCGCGGAGACCAGACCGGCGTGGAATAGCTGCCGTCGCCCATCGAGATGCGGCGCGGGTTGGAGCCGTCTGCACCCATCACATAGAGCTGCGGGCGACCGCCGCGGTCCGAGGTGAACACAATCTGCGAGCCGTCCGGCGAATAGGACGCGCCGGTGTCGATGGCCTGGCTGTTGGTCAGGCGCGTGGTCGAACGGTTGCGCAGGTCCATCGTGTAGATATTGGCGCTGCCATCGTCCTGAAGCAGGCTCATCACGACCTTCTGGCCATCGGGCGAGAAACGCGGAGCAATGGTCATGCCGGGGAAGTTGCCGACGAGCTCGCGCTGGCCGGTTTCCAACTGCAGCAGATACACCTTCGGCGTACCGCCTTCATAAGACATATAGGTGACTTCCTGACGGTTCGGCGAAAAACGCGGCGTCAGGGAAATGGCGCGGCCGTCCGAAATATAACGCACATTGGCGCCGTCCTGATCCATGATGGCCAGACGCTTCACGCGCTTCTGTGCCGGACCGGATTCGTCGACGAAAACGACACGCGTATCGAAATAGCCCTTTTCACCGGTCAGGCGCTCATAGATCGCATCGGCGATGATGTGAGCGACACGGCGCCAGTTGTCCGGCGTGGTGAAGAACTGCTGGCCGATCATCTGCTGGCCGCCGAACGTATCCCACAGGCGGAACTCGGCCTTGAGACGGCCATCCGGCTGCTTGGTGATGCGGCCCGTGACGAGCGCCTGCGCGTTGATGACCTTCCAGTCCTCGAAACGCGGAGCCGCGTCCGGGTTGGAAATCTTCTCGATGAAGGCGCCCTTGTCGATGGGTGCGAACAGGCCCGACCGTTCCAGATCAGCCGCGATGACCGAGGTGATATTCGGTCCGAGCTGGTCGGCCGAAAGGAAATCGGTGATGGCGATCGGCAGCGGCTCGATCACACCCTTGTTGATGTTGATTTCCACGACGGCGCGCGCCGGCATGGTGCAGACAAGGCTTGCGGCAATCATACACGCGAAAGCCGAAAAGACCGTCCGGATCTTTGTATTGATGATGCCGATTTTCATGTCTTCTGGGACCTCTTTGTCCTTGCAGTGGTTGGCGACCGGAACCCGGTCAGAACATTTCGCTTGGGTCGAAATTGACGATCACTTCCGACCATGAATCATATTTGTCGACTGGCAGATTGTACGGTGCGCAGCGTGCGACAGCGCGCTTGGCGCTCTCGGCTGCTGCTCGCCCCACACCATCGCCGCCGCCGCCCGATGTCACCTCCGGAACGCCCTGAATGGAGCCGTCCTGGTTCAGCTTCATCTTGACGGTTACGATCAGCCCCGGCGCATCCGCCACACCGGCGGGAACGTTCCAGCACTTCGAAATCGCACCGCGCAGCGCATCCATTTCGCTCTGGCTGAGCTTGGAGCCGCCGGTATTCTTCTTGCCCCCCAGCGATGCCTGATCGGTGGACCGCTTGGCGCCGCCGCCTGCCGCCTTCTGCTTGTTGAGAAGGGCCGCAACCTCGTCTGCAATCGCATCGTTCTTGGACTGCGACGACTGGGACGCGCTCTGCGTCGGCTTCTTTTCCTCGGTCGGCTTGCGATCCGGCGTCTTGGCGGTCTGCGCCTGCGGCGGCTTCGGCTTGGCTTCCGGTGCGGGAACCTTGTCCGGCAGCTTCGGCGTCTGGGCGTCAGGCGATTCAGCCTGCTTGTCGATGGCTTCCGCCACCGGATCGGGCTTCACTTCCTGTTTTTCCACCGGCTTGGTCTGCACTTCCGTCGCGGGAACCGGCGTCGGCTTGGGCTCGGGCTTCGGTTCCGGTTTAGGCTCCGGCTTCGGTTCGGGCTTTTTCACCGGCTCCGGCTGCGCCTTTGGCTCTTCCGCTGCCTCGATCGGCTTGGCCTTCGGGTCCGGCTTCGGTGGTGTCTTGGTGTCGATATCCTGATCGCCGAAATTCTCGGCGTTGGGAACTGTCTGCGGTTTGGTTGTCGGCACGGGAGCCGACTTTTCCTTCATGGGCGCAGTCTTTTCGCCCTGCTGGATCTGCGTCAGCGATTCAATCGGCACGATATCGACCGGGAACGATTCCGAATCCTGCACGTCGAAAGCCTTCGGCGAGGAAAACGAAACCACTGCCAGCGCGACCGCAACGGCATGCAAGGCAACAGAAGATGTCAGGCCAGCCTTCATGATGGCGTCAGCTATCCTGCTCCTGGAGGGTCACAAGGCCGATATTCTTGAAACCGGCGGCGGAAATGCGGGCCATGACTTTCATGACTGTGCCGTAATCGGCAGCCTTGTCACCGCGCACGAAAATGCGCTCCTCATAGCCCGTCTTGGCGATGGCCTGGAGCTTCGGCACCACTTCTTCGATCGGGATTTCGGTTTCTTGCAGGTAGATCTTGCCCTCGCTGTTGACCGAAACGGTGATCGGCTGCGTGTCGGCGTTCATGGCTTTGGCCTGCGTATCGGGCAGATCAATCGGCACGCCGACCGTCAGAAGAGGCGCGGAGACCATGAAGATGATGAGGAGAACGAGCATCACGTCGACGAACGGCGTCACGTTGATTTCGCTCATCAATGCCTTCTTGCGACCGCGCCTGCGGCGTCCGCCCGACTGCATTCCCTGATTTCCGACCGACATGCCCATTGCAAGATTCCCGAAGGCTGAAACTACACTCGATGCTTGATGCCGCTTAATTACGCGGCGTCAGCTTCTCATCAATTTGGCGCGACAGTATGGCGGAAAACTCGTCCGCAAAACCTTCCAGCCGCCCGCCGATCTTGCCGGCATCCGCAGACAGTTTGTTGTATGCGATAACGGCAGGAATAGCGGCGAGAAGACCGATGGCCGTTGCAAGAAGCGCTTCGGCGATACCCGGCGCAACAACGGCAAGGCTGGTGTTCTTGGAGGCTGCAATTGCCTGGAACGAGGTCATGATACCGACAACCGTGCCGAACAGGCCGATGAAGGGAGCTGCAGAGCCGATGGTTGCCAGAAAGCCCAGTCGCGATTCCAGCTTTTCGCCTTCACGCGCCAGCGCCACGTCCATGGCCTTGTCGATACGCATCTGGAGACCGATGGGGGAACGGGCGCCCTTTTCGAATGATTTCTTCCACTCGCGCATTGCGGCCATGAAGATGGATGCCATGCCGGTGGTGCGGCGTTCGCCGAGATTGCGGTAAAGTTCTTCCAGCGACTGGCCGGACCAGAACGTCTGCTCGAAGCGATCAATCGCGCGCCGCGCCCGTCCGTAAGCAATCGTCTTGTCCACGATGATAGCCCAGGTCCAGATTGAAGCGAACAGCAGGCCAAGCATAACCAGCTTGACGACCCAGTTCGCCTGCATGAACAGGCCCCAGAGGGTAACATCGGCGGCGGGGGCCGCTAACGCAACATTTTCCATCGATCTACCGTCCTCGAATCCAAACGCCCGGCCACATGACCGGGCGGTATCGCAAATCCGTTACCCAGCGTCTGAAAACAGACACTCTAACCTTGCGCAGCTTTTCAACGTGAAGCCGTACCTGCCCGACGAGCGGCCGACACTTCGCACCGCAACCGCCATCCCGGATTTCAACTTTAAATCCATCAGGCGCTTGTTACGGTTAATTTTGGTGAAAGGAAGGCGCTGCGCTGCCAGCCAGCCTCTCTACCGATTCCGTCAGGGTGATTAATGGAATATTATGGTTAAAGATGCGTTAGCATTTGCCTAAATAGAACGCACCCCAAAAAAGTGCCAACGATTTCGGGCGGAATAATCCGCAGCTCAGCCCTCGCGGCTGTTGGTGAAGGCCTCTCGCCATTCATCCGGAATGCGGCGCGGATGGCCTTCCTTGGTAATCATTACGGCTTCCACCTTTGCTTCCGAAAGCAGCCGCTCTCCACAGGTGATCTTCTGCGCCATGATGACCCGTGCCCCGCGAATTTCGCTGACGCGGGTTTCGATCAGGATGAGGTCGTCCATCTTGGCCGGCGATTTGTAGTCGATCTCCATGCGGCGAACGACCCACACCATTTCTTCGCCAAGCGCGCCTTCCGCCAGTTCGATATGGTGAACGTCCTGCAAGCGCAAAAAGTCCGTGCGCCCGCGTTCGTAGAATTCCAGATAGCGGCCGTGATAGACGAAGCCGGAAAAATCCGTATCGGCATAATAGATGCGTGCATAGAGCAGATGCGCGCCGTCCTTCAGTTCGCCCGATACGGCAGCCTGCGCCAATTGTTCCTGTCGTTCCGTCATTCGTCTTCCATGAAGAGGCCGTATTGCGACTGCTGGATGATTTCAGCGGGCGCAGGCAATCCGAGATGCTGCCATGCAACGGCGGTCAGGACGCGGCCGCGCGGCGTGCGTTGCAGGAAACCCTGCTGAATCAGATAGGGTTCGATAATGTCTTCAATCGCGTCACGCGGCTCGGACAGACCGGCAGCGATGGTTTCGATCCCCACCGGCCCGCCACCGAAATTGCGCGCAATGATATTGAGATAGCGCCGGTCGAGCTGGTCCAGTCCGCGATTGTCCACCTCAAGACGCGACAATGCCTCATCGGCTATCTTGCGATCGATGACATCGGCGCCCGCCACCAGCGCAAAATCGCGAACGCGGCGCAACAGCCGCCCGGCGATGCGCGGGGTGCCGCGCGAACGCCGCGCCACTTCCAGCGCACCATCCGGCGAAATACCCATCTGCATGATGCGCGCGCCACGGCGCACAATATATTCCAGTTCCTCGACCGTATAGAAGTTGAGCCGCACCGGAATGCCGAAACGATCGCGCAATGGCGTGGTCAAAAGGCCGAGACGGGTCGTTGCCGCAACGAGCGTAAACTTGGCAAGATCGATCTTCACCGAACGGGCGGCAGGGCCTTCACCAATAATGAGATCGAGCTGAAAATCCTCCATGGCGGGATAGAGGATTTCTTCCACTGCCGGGCTCAGGCGATGAATTTCATCGATGAAAAGAACGTCGCGCTCTTCGAGATTGGTCAAAAGTGCTGCAAGATCGCCCGCCTTGGCAATGACCGGGCCGGACGTGGAGCGGAAATTGACGCCCAGTTCCTTGGCCATGATCTGCGCCAATGTCGTCTTGCCGAGACCCGGAGGGCCAACGAACAGCACATGATCAAGCGCCTCACCCCGCACCTTGGCCGCTTCGATGAAAACTTTCAGATTGGCGCGCGCCGCCGCCTGGCCGACGAAATCGTCGAGCATTTGCGGGCGCAGCGTATTGTCTTCGTCCACGCGTCTGTCGGCATCGATGAGAGGGTTGCGGTCGCTCATGCCTTCCTCCTCGCACGAACATCATGTTCAGGCAAGCTGCGCAGAGCCTGAATCAAAAAGCGGCAGGCCGTGGCGAAAATGGCGATTTTCGAGTACCGGAGCGGAGTGTACTTCATGTACATGAGCACCGGAACGCAGGAAAGCGCCGTTTGCAGACCGGCATGGCGACTTTTGGAACAGGCTCTCACCGCGACAATTCCTTCAAACCCAGCCTGATAAGCTTTGCCGAATCGGCATTCTCTCCCGCCTCTTTCAGTGCGGCTGCAACGGCGTTGGCTGCCTGATCCCGGGAATAACCGAGATTGGAAAGCGCCGACACCGCATCGGCCACCGGCGCAGGCGCGGCGCCCGCGCCAAGTTCCTGCTTGAGCCCGATCGTGCCGCTCGCATCGCCGGCAAAGGCAGGCACCTTGTTCTTCAGTTCAGTCACGATGCGCTCTGCAACCTTCTTGCCGACGCCCGGCGCGCGCGACACCATGGCGATATCGCGCAATGCGATCGCATTGGCGAGTTCGGACGGCGACAGCGTGCCAAGCACCGCAAGCGCCACCTTGGCGCCGACGCCCTGCACATTCTGCAACAAACGAAACCATTCTCGTTCAAGCTGATTGGCGAATCCGTAAAGACGGATCATGTCCTCGCGGACATAGGTTTCGATGAACAGCACCGCCGCCTCGCCCGCGCCACCGAGATTGCCCAGTGTCCGCGCCGAGCAAAACGCGACATAGCCGACCCCATGCACATCGATGACCGCATGATCCTCGGCGATTTCATCGATCACGCCTTTAAGCTTGCCGATCATTCTGTCTCACCCCGCTAACAGCGCCTGCATCCGGCGGGCGCTTACAATGCTCTGACGATGGTGCGCATGGCAAATGGCAATGGCAAGCGCATCGGCGGCGTCGCTCGTATCGAACGATGCACGCGGCATCAGCACTTTCACCATCATGTGGATCTGCTGCTTTTCACCGTGACCGACGCCGATGACCGCCTTCTTCACGGCATTCGGCGCATATTCGGCAACAGGCAGGCCAGCTTGCGCCGGAGCCAGCAAGGCAATGCCCCGCGCCTGACCAAGCTTCAATGTCGCCGTTGCGTCCTTGTTAACGAAAGTATGTTCGACCGCCGCCTCGTGCGGCATGAATTCATGCAGGACCTTGGAAAGCCCTTCATGGAGCTGGCAGAGGCGCGATGCGAGATCCATCTCGGCATTCGAGGTCACGGTCCCCGAGCCGATGAAATGCAGTGAATTGCCAAGCGATTCGACAATGCCCCAGCCGGTGCGGCGCAGGCCCGGATCGATACCAATGATGCGAATCGTTTCTTTCATAAGCGAACCCTATCCTCAGACGGATTCACTTGACAGCAGAAAAGTGAACAAAAGAGAAACATGCGCCCCAAAGGGCGCCGATGCTCAACGGTTATTCAATGTCAGGAAGCACCGAAGGCAGTTTTCAGCAACACGATCTGTTCGGAAACCGGATTGCCGCGCGGGATGCCCTGCAGCGAAACCACTTCACCGTAGACCTCGCGATCCATCCGGCGCACGCGGGCCTGAAGGCGCATCGAGCGTTCAACCAGTTCCACGAATGCGGCGGGCAGTTCGGACCAGCCCTGTGCGGCTTCACCCGCGGACGGCGTGTCGAGGCGCACCTTGGCCTTTTCGGCGGCAACCTGCTGGCGGGACATTTCTCCGCTGCGCGCGGCGCGCTGGAGCAGCAGCCAGGAAGCAATCTGCATCAGGCGCGTGGTCAGCCGCATCGATTCGGCGGCATAGAGCGTCGCGGCCACGCGCGACAGATTGCGCGCATCCTCACGGCCCTCGCCATCAAGGTAGCTTGCGGCTTCCTCGACCATATCCATGCCTTGCGTATAGATCGGCTTGAACGAATCCGAGAAGACCATGCGCTCCGCGAGGCTGATCATATTGCTCGGCATCTGACCCTGTTCGCTAATCACTGCTCTGCCACCTTGCATGACCGCCGGCATCGGCGGCCCATTCCGTTGCCGTAGCCCTCCGGTGGGATTTGCCGGACGGATACGAATGAAACCATTGAACCGCTGTTCGACCATGGGGGAGGCTGAGACGGAACAGCTGTGCTAAACAAGTCCACGACAAACTGCACTTTCATGCACCGTCGCGCAAGTTTATGTTTAACGTTCGGTTAACATTTTCAGGGGCTTTTAAAGAAAGTCCGCAAATAGAACGGATCGGCAGATGATTTCGTTCCATGTTGCGGCGCGTGGAAAGCCGATATTTCCGGGGTATGCAGCAAAAAGCGCATAAAAAAAGAGCCGCAAGGGCGGCTCTCAGGAGTTTAACAGGGAGGCGTCAAACAGAGTGGCTAAACCACTCGGTAAGAATCCAGCCGAACTGGATGTAAACCATTTAACATTCTTAAGATTAATGAATGGTTAATTTCCGCTCCGCTCTGTGGATAATCTCAAATGATTCCGCGCTTCCACCGAAAGAAAAGCCGCCCCGAGCGGGCGGCTTATCCGTGGTCAATATCGCTGCATCGCAGGCTTGCCGCTTGTGGCGAGTTGCATCTTGACGGGTTCGGCAGCGGGAACGCCGGGCTTGACCGAAGCGGCTGCGCCCTTCTTGCTCCAGCCGATGGTCGGCAGCCATTCCAGATAATAGGCCAATGCGAATTGCATCACGATTCCGGTTGCAATCAGCAGCGTGTCATATGGCAGGCCGCCGGGGTTCACCAGCTTCATCACCTGCGCCACCATCGCCAGCAGCGTACCGGCAATGAAGACCGGCAGCGAATGCTTGCCGAGAATGGCGAGCGGATTGTCGGGCGCGGTGCGGGCGATGTTGTTCAGCGTGGGGACCACGGCAATAAGATAGGCAATGGCCAGCACGTGCAGCAGGCGCGGACCCGACAGAAACGTCTTGTCGAAGCCGGTGATGACCATCGGCATTCCCATCGATGCATCGATACCCCAGAGCGGGATGCGCACCCACGCCAGCGCCAGCACCAGATAGCCGACGGCAAGGCCGATCAGCAGCGGATGCTTCGGCAGTTCGCCTCCGCGACGCACATGCATCACGCCTGCGATACCGATTGCGAACAGGAACTGCCAGGACAGCGGATTGAGAAACCAGACGCCCTCGGTCGGATAATTGACCGGTGCCACGTGATAGAGGCCCGAGAGGAACCAGACCGTGCCGGAAACGCCAAGCATCAGCGGCAGGCTGATGCGCGCCAGCAGAAGCAGGACCGGGGTCAGGACCAGCATCACGGCATACATGGACAGAATGTTGTTATAGCCGAGCTGGTGGCCCATCGTGACGATACCGAACAGCGCTTCCACCGGATGCTTGACCAGCGGGGCGATGTTGATCTGCGTCAAGAGTTCCGAACGCTTGAGGAAAAGGGCAGCGGCCGCGAAGATGGCGATGGTCGCCATGGTCGTCATGATATGCGCGGTATAAAGCACACCAGCGCGGCGCCACATCTTGAGCGACAGAAGCAGGCGATTGCCGGGAGCGAACTTCGATCCATAGGCAAGCGCGACGGCCATGCCGGAAATGAGCACGAAGGCTTCGGCCGAATCGGAAAATCCGAGATTCCTGTGTGTAAGATTCTCGTAGATCGTGCCGGGTACATGGTTGATGAAGATCGTTAGCAGCGCGAGCGCACGGAACACGTCAATGCGCGTATCGCGCATTTTCGCATTCGGTGCGTGCATCGCTTCTCCAGCGGTCGCAATATTCATTTACCAGCCTGCCTATCCTTGAAGGAAAGCACCTGCACTTGGGATTGCACGACTTTCCAATCTTCTTCGTGTCATTCCGGATGGGTGGCCGGAACGGTTTCACACGTTCTGCCGGGGTGTTCAGTGCCCGGTCTTGGTGTGGGTTATATATCCGTAAATTCGTGCAGAACCGGGTTGGTTCCGATCAACTTTCGTTCCAGTGGATAACATTATGCCAGTCGGGACTGGCCTGACCGGCAGCGTGCTTCGCCAATGAATACTTGCCGAAGCGCGGTTGCGTCGCATAAATGCGATAAAACAAATAGATAGAGAGCCGCTTCCGTTTCCGGTAAACAGAACGCCTCTATTGCCCGAATTCCATCACGTTTTTCCCGTTAGGCTTCGTTCATGAACACGCCCGCTCACCAGACTGAAACCGACCGCTGCCGCATCGTGCTGGTTGCGCCCCCGCTTGCCGACGGCACGGCGCTCGCAAAACTGTTGACGGCTGCGCTTTCGGGGGGTGACGTTGCAAGCGTCATTCTCGACACCGGCGATCTCGACGAGGCCACTTTTCAGGCCGCCGCCGAAAAGGCGATCCCCGTCATTCAGGAAAAGGGCGCTGCCGCACTCATCCTCAATGATACGCGCATTGCAGGTCGCGTCGGGGCCGACGGCATCCATATCGAAGGCAAGGCTGCCGATCTGGCCGAGGCGATAGAAAAGCACACGCCGAAGATGATTGTCGGCACCGGCAATCTGCGCGACCGCCATGGTGCAATGGAAATCGGCGAATTGCAGCCCGACTATGTGTTCTTCGGAAAAATCGGTGCGGACAACAAGCCGGACGCTCATCCGCGCAACCTGGTGCTCGCCGAATGGTGGGCGCAGATGGTGGAGATACCCTGCATTGCGCAGGCCGGAAGCGCGCTGGAAAGCATTATCCCGGCCACGGAAACCGGCGCGGATTTCGTGGCGCTCGGACGTGCAGTCTTCGACGCCGAAGACCCGGCGCAGGCTGTTGCGGAAGCCAACCGGCTGCTCGACGAAAAAGCGCCGCGCTTTGAAAACTGATACCTCATCAAGGTCTTGCCGATGCCCATGAAGAACAAATTTCTTCTCGCTGCCGTTATGTCTCTCGCGCTGCCGGTGCTGCCTGTTCTGGCAGCCGGCGAGCCGGTGCACGGCCAGAAGAGCGGCAAGCAGGGCAATCATCAGGGCACGAAGGCCGACAAGCCTGCCAAGCCTGCCAAGCCTGCCAAGCCGGTCATGCTGCCGCAACCGGCAACCACGGAACCGATGCCGCATATCGATCCGAGCCGTTTCGGCGACAAGCCGGCGGACGAGGCTTTCGGTGCATTCCAGCGCGGCCTTTATCTGACCGCCTTCAATCTGGCCAAACCACAGGCCGAAGAGGGCGACCCGGCATCGCAGACGCTCATCGCGGAGATTTATGCGCGCGGTCTCGGCATTCCCGCCAACCAGAAACTGGCAGCGGAATGGTACGAGAAGGCGGCCAATAACGGTGTTGTCGAGGCGCAGTTCCGCTACGCGGCTCTTCTGCTTCAGGGCACCTATACCGCGAAAGACCCCGTCAAGGCGGAAGAGCTGATGAAGAAGGCGGCCGAGGGCGGCAACGCCATGGCGCAGTTCAACTACGGCCAGATGCTGATGGTGAAGACACCGGGCAAGCCCGGCCTCGACCTCGCCTTCCCGTGGTTCGAGAAGGCAGCCGAGGCGAAGCTTGCCGATGCGCAATATGCAGTCAGCCAGGTTTATGCCAATGGCACCCCGACCATTCCTCGCGACGACAAGAAGGCGCGCGTCTATCTCCTGCTCGCGGCAGCGCAAGGCTATGACACCGCGCAATTCGACCTTGGCCGCTGGCTGATCGAAGGGCGCGGCGGCGACCGCAATTACGAACAGGGTTTCGGCTGGATGCAGCTTGGCGCGCAGCGCGGCATGGTTATGGCGCAGGCATGGCTCGCGCGTCTCTACCGCGATGGCATCGGCACCGAAGGCGATCTGGTGAAGGCCGCCGCCTGGTATATCGTCGCACAGCGGGCCGGTTTCCGCGCGCCGGACCTCAACGACATGATGGACGGACTGGCTGACGATCAGATCAAGCAAGCCATAGAAACCGCCAATAACCTGCGCGTCCGCTGATTTTTGAGCGGTTTTTTCAAACCGGACCGACCCTCTTTTCGTGGTCAGGCTTGCACAAAGCGTCGTTTTATGGTCTTGGAAACGCGATTATCGCGGCTCGAATATGAGATGCTCAGGCAATCCCCGAAATAAAGCCGGGCCGCACATAGTTTCACATTTTCATTCCGGATCAAGCTCATGAAGATCAATGGTAACGAAATCCGCCCCGGCAATGTCATCGAACATGCTGGCGGCCTGTGGGTTGCAGTCAAGACCAATGCCGTCAAGCCCGGCAAGGGCGGCGCCTACAATCAGGTCGAACTGAAGAACCTCATCAACGGCACCAAGCTCAACGAACGTTTCCGCGCCGCCGAAACCGTCGAGCGCGTTCGTCTGGAACAGAAGGATTTCTCGTTCCTCTACGAACAAGGCGAAGCGCTGATCTTCATGGACACGGAATCCTACGAGCAGCTCGAACTGGCCAAGGATTTCGTCGGCGACCGATCCGCCTTCCTGCAGGACGGCATGATGGTCACTGTCGAACTTTACGAAGAAAAGCCGATCGGCATCCGCCTGCCGGATCAGGTCACGCTCGCCATCACCGAAGCCGATCCGGTCGTCAAGGGCCAGACCGCCGCTTCGTCCTACAAGCCGGCGGTGCTTGAAAACGGTATCCGCATCCTCGTTCCGCCATTCATCGAATCGGGCGAACGCGTGATCGTCGATACCAATGAACTGACCTACGTCAGCCGCGCCTGATCCGTCTCTGACTATGGCGGCGTCCCGCCGGGGCGCCGCATGTCGCATCCTTGCGACCGTTCTTTCTCAGATCGCTCAATTCCCTGACCGTCCGCCGTATATGTTCGCGGCTGGATGTTCGCCCTCTCTTTTTAACGAAATGCATGATCCTCTTTAAACTCCACGCTTAGGGATCGTGCTTACAAGGACAATGAAATGGCCCGCTCAGCCCTTCTCAACGTTATGGTACAGGCCGCTATGAAGGCCGGCCGCAGCCTCGCTCGCGATTTTGGCGAAGTCCAGAATCTTCAGGTTTCTCTCAAGGGCCCCGGCGACTATGTCAGCCAGGCAGACCGCCGCGCCGAAAAGATCGTCTACACGGAATTGAGCCGCGCCCGCCCGGATTACGGCTTCCTGATGGAAGAATCCGGCGAGATTGAATCCAAGGACGGACAGCACCGCTGGCTGGTCGATCCGCTCGACGGCACCACGAACTTCCTGCACGGCATTCCAGTTTTTGCTGTTTCCATCGCACTTGAGCGTCAGGGACAGATCGTCGCCGGCGTCATCTACAATCCGGCCATGGACGAGCTTTACACCGCAGAACGCGGTGGCGGCGCATTCCTCAACGACCGCCGCCTGCGCGTCGCATCGCGCAACAAGCTGGTCGATTCCGTCATCGGCACCGGAATCCCGCATCTGGGCCGCGGTCATCACGGCCGTTATCTGGTCGAGCTGCGCAATGTCATGGCCGAAACCGCAGGCATTCGGCGCATGGGTGCGGTCGCGCTCGATCTCGCCTATGTCGCGGGCGGCCGCCTGGACGGCTTCTGGGAAGATGGCATGCATCCGTGGGATCTCGGCGCCGGCATCCTGATGGTGCGCGAAGCTGGCGGTTTCGTCTCGGACAAGAATGGCGGACAGGATATGTTCACCAATCACTCGATCGTCGCCGGCAACGAAACCATTCACGGCGCGCTTCTCAAGACAATCAAAAAGCCGATCTGACATTGCCAGCATTATTCGCATTTTGAATCAGCGCGTCGCATGAAAGCGGCGCGCTGAAGCATTTCTGCCTTCATTTTTTCGTAACCAGACGATTCCGCTTCACGAATTAATGAAGTAGGCTCCTGTGCAAACACGCGACCATGGAGCGCAACGCATGAGCGATTTGAGACTTTCCCGGGAACGTCTGGATGAGGGACGCGATTACGACCCCTACCGCCTTTCGAGCCCGCGCATTGTCATTCTCACCATGGCGATCTTCCTTATTATTGTAGCCTTTCTGGCTGCAATCCTCATGCGGCAGATTCACACGTTCTTCGTCACCAATCCCGGGCTCAACGGGCTTATTCTCGGCGTTCTGCTGGTCGGCATCCTGCTCGCTTTCGGACAGGTGCTCCGGCTTCTGCCGGAAATTCGCTGGGTCAATTCATTCCGCGACGGCGACCGCGAGGGCACCGCGCGCCCGCCCGTGCTGCTGGCGCCGATGCGCGCACTCATCGGGCGTCGCCAGTCGATGGCGCTTTCCACCGCCTCCATGCGCTCGATTCTCGATTCCATCGCGACCCGCCTTGACGAAAGCCGCGATATATCGCGCTATCTGATCGGGCTTCTGGTCTTTCTTGGCCTTCTCGGCACCTTCTGGGGCCTTCTGGAAACCGTCGGCTCCATTGGTCGGACTATCCAGACCCTCGATCCCAATTCGGGCAGTACCGGTGACGTTCTCGATGCCCTGAAAGCCGGTCTTCAGGCGCCGCTCTCGGGCATGGGCACGGCTTTTTCGTCGTCGCTGTTCGGCCTTTCCGGTTCGTTGATCCTAGGCTTCCTCGACCTGCAAGCGGGCCGCGCACAGAACCGCTTCTATACGGAACTGGAAAACTGGCTTTCCTCCGTCACCGATCTCGGCTCGGACGCGGACCAGCACGGCGGCACGGAAGAAATCCGTAATCTGGCCGACCGGCTGCAGAACATGCATGGCGGCGATGCATCCACGCAGCGCACAACGGCAGCACTTGCCAATCTTGCCGAAGGCATACAGGGCCTCGTCAAGAACATGCGCAGCGAACAGCAGATCATGCGCGACTGGGTGGAAAAGCAGGCCGACGAGCAGAAGGCGATCCGCCAGACGCTCGACCGCCTCACCCGGGCCATCGGAGAGCGTCCGCATGACCGCAAGTCCGACCGCACGGACAAGGCGGAGTAATTCCCATGGCTCTTGCCCGCAACCGCCGCACCCAAAGGCATGTCGATTACTGGCCGGGTTTCGTCGATGCCCTGACGACGCTGCTCTTGGCAATCATGTTCCTGCTGACCGTTTTCGTGCTGGCGCAGTTCCTGCTCAGCCGTGAGGTCAACAACAAGGACAGCGTGCTTGCCCGCCTCAACAGCCAGATTCAGGAACTGACTCAGCTCCTGTCGCTGGAGCGCAGCAATTCGCAGGACATGCAGGACACCATCGCCAATCTGCAAGCCTCGCTGTCCACGGCGGAAACCGAGCGTTCGCGCCTGCAAAGCCTGCTGAACGAAGGAAGTGGCGCAGGTGCCGCCGCTGAAAAGCGCGCCGGGGAACTGTCGGCAAGCCTCGATGCCGAAAAGCAGGTCAGCGCCCGCGCGCTCAGTCAGGTAGAGCTGCTGAACCAGCAGATTTCGGCTCTGCGCCGCCAGATCGCGGCACTTGAAGATGCGCTCAACGCTTCTGAAAGCCGCGACCGCGAATCGAACGCCAAGATCGCCGATCTGGGGCGCCGCCTGAACGTTGCGCTGGCCCAGCGGGTGCAGGAACTGAACCGCTACCGGTCGGACTTCTTCGGGCGTCTGCGTGAGATCCTGTCCGACAAGGAAAATATCCGCATTGTCGGCGACCGTTTCGTCTTCCAGTCGGAAGTGCTGTTCCCGACAGGCTCGTCTGATATCAATCCCGCCGGTCAGGATGAAATGAAAAAGCTCGCCGATGCGGTAAACCAGCTCAATCAGGAAATCCCGGACGACATCAACTGGGTGCTGCGTGTCGACGGCCATACCGATAATGTGCCGCTGGCAGGCACCGGGCGCTTCCGCGACAATTGGGAGCTTTCATCGGCCCGCGCCACCGCTGTGGTCAAATTCCTGATCGCCAATGGCGTCCCGGCCAACCGGCTCGTTGCCGCGGGCTTCGGGGAATATCAGCCACTCGATGCCTCGGACACCGCCGATGCCCGCGCCAAGAACCGCCGCATCGAGCTGAAACTGACGGAGAGATAGAAGCATAAACGGCGAGAAGCCGTCCCCGTCTATTTGGCGACGAAGACCTCTAAGTCACTTTATGTATCTAGTGGGTTTTTCGAATTTGACGTTTGAAACAGCATCTCATTCAGTCGGGATTCAAATGTCAAATTCAATCCACTAGCCCCGCATCGAATTGCAGTTTGGCGAGGCGGGCATAGATACCGCCCTTCTCGACGAGGGTTTGATGCGTCCCCTCTTCGACGATGCGGCCATGGTCGAGCACGAGGATGCGGTCGGCCTTGAGCACGGTCGCAAGCCGATGAGCGACGACAAGTGTCGTGCGGTCAGCCATCAGGCCGTCCAGAGCCTTTTGCACCAGCATTTCGCTTTCGGCATCGAGCGCCGATGTCGCCTCGTCAAGCAACAGGATGGGCGCGGCACGCAGGATTGCCCGCGCGATGGCGATGCGCTGGCGCTGGCCGCCCGAAAGCGTCACCCCGCGTTCGCCCACTTCCGTGTCATAGCCCTTGTCGAGCGCCATGATGAAATCATGCGCGAGGGCGGCTTTTGCCGCTGTCATGATTTCCTCGTCGGTTGCGCCCGGCCTGCCGAACGCGATGTTTTCGCGCACGCTGGTGGCGAAAATCGCCACATCCTGCGGCACGGTCGAGATGCGCGCGCGAACGGCCTGCGGGTCGGCATCAGGCAAGGCAACGCCGTCGATCAATATCCTGCCCGACTGGGGATCATAATAGCGCATGACCAGCGCGAAGATCGTGCTCTTGCCCGCGCCCGACGGGCCGACAATCGCAACCGTCTCGCCGGGCTTCACCGTAAAGCTGACACCGTTGAGCGACGGCGCATCCGGTCGCGTCGGATAGGAAAAGTGCACGGAATCGAACACGATCTCGCCCCGTGGCGGCACCGGCATGGCAACGGGCTTCAAAGGCGGGGCAATACCCGGCTGCTCATCGAGAATTTCGACAAGCCGCTCCGTCGCGCCTGCGGCCTGCGCCAGCTCGCCGCCAACTTCCGACAAGGCCCCGAAGGAACTCCCTGCAAAAACGGCATAGAGCACGAACTGGCCGAGCGTACCGGCTGACATCGTACCGGCCAGCACGTCACGCGAACCGAACCATAGCACGGCCACGATGCTGGAGAAGATCAGGAAAATGGCAAAAGCAGTCAGAACCGCGCGCGCCTGAATGGAAGAGCGTGCTGCCTGGAAAGACTTTTCCACGGCGCTGCCAAATCGACCCACCACCATTTCCTCGTTGGTGAAGGCCTGCAATGTGCGCATCGCGCCGATCTGTTCGCTGGCATAGGCGTTGGCTTTCGCCAGCATGTCCTGTGTCATGCGCGAGCGGCGGCGCACGGAACGCCCGAAGGCGATAAGCGGAATGACGATGACCGGAATGGCCGCGATGACCAGCGCCGAAAGTTTCGGGCTCGTGACAACCATCATCGCCAGCGCGCCGACACCCAGAATCATGTTGCGCAGCGCAACAGAGGCCGTCGCGCCGACCACAGACTTGATCTGCACCGTGTCGGATGACAGGCGCGAAACGATTTCTCCCGACTGCGACCGGTCGAAAAATTCCGGCGAAAGCGCCGTCACATGCGAAAAGACCGCATTGCGCAGATCGGCCACCACCCGCTCACCAAGCGAGATCACGAAGAAGTAGCGCAGGCCCGATGCAAGCGCGAGAATGAGCGCCAGCGCCACGAGCATGCCGAAGTAATTATTGACGAAGATCGCATTCGAACCGGTGAAGCCATGGTCGATCATGCGGCGCAGCGCGACCGGCACGGCAAGGGTCGTCACGGCGGCAAGCACCAGCGAGAAGAGCGCACCTGCAACCAGTCCCTTATAGGGCGCGAGGAACGGCGCCACTCTCTTGAGTGGCTTCAGCGAACGGCGTTGGCGGCTTTCTTTTGCGGTCAATTCATGATTCATATCAATTTCAGTATCCCGGTCGGCCATTCTTGTGTTTGCGCCCTTGTTATTGCCGTGCGCCTGATGTATAGGCTCGCCAACCCTTTTGGAAGCCGTTGCCTGCAGGTAATGGGTCTTCATATCTGCCATTGGGCGAAAGTGCCGCAGTTTCGATAGTCAAGGCTGCGCTTTTCACCCCAGACTTTCAGGATTGAGAAGATGAAAGCCAATATCCATCCCGACTACCACACCATCAAGGTCGTGATGACCGATGGCACCGAATACACGACCCGCTCGACCTGGGGCAAGGAAGGCGATACGATGAACCTCGATATCGACCCGACCACCCATCCGGCCTGGACGGGCGGTTCGCAGACCCTGCTCGATCGCGGCGGTCGCGTTACGAAGTTCAAGAACCGTTTCGGCAATCTCGGCATCTGATCCGATATTGCATCTGGTTGAAAAGCCCCGCCTCGGCGGGGTTTTTTATTGCCCGATTTTTTCGTTTCGCCAGGCACAAAAAATCCCGGACAAGGCCGGGATTTTTCAAAAACAATCTTGAGGACCGGATCAGGCGCTCAGCTTTTCCATCACTTCGTCGCTGACTTCGAAGTTCGTGTAGACGTTCTGCACGTCGTCATCGTCTTCAAGCACGTTGAGAAGCTTGAGAACAGAACGCGCCTTTTCCTCGTCCAGTTCGGTATTGGTCTGGGGCTTCCAGATCGTCTTGATCGATTCGGCTTCACCGAGAGCAGCTTCCAGAGCCTTCGACACTTCGCCGATGTCTTCAAACGCGCAGATGATGACGTGTTCCTCTTCGCCGGACTGCACGTCGTCAGCGCCAGCTTCGATGGCTGCTTCCATCACCTTGTCGGCGTCGCCAACAGACGACTTGTAGATGATTTCCCCAACGCGATCGAACATGAAGGAAACCGAACCGGTTTCGCCCAGCGCACCGCCCGACTTCGTGAAGGCTGCACGGACATTGGATGCCGTGCGGTTACGGTTGTCCGTCAGCGCTTCCACGATGACCGATACGCCGCCGGGACCACGGCCTTCGTAGCGCACTTCATCATAGTTCTCGCCGTCATTGCCGGCAGCCTTCTTGATGGCGCGCTCGATATTGTCCTTTGGCATGGACTGCGCCTTGGCGTTCTGGATCGCCAGACGCAGACGCGGGTTCATCGCAGGATCAGGCAGACCCTGCTTGGCAGCGACGGTGATTTCGCGCCCGAGCTTGGAAAACATTTTCGACCGCACCGCATCCTGACGGCCCTTGCGGTGCATGATATTCTTAAACTGTGAATGGCCGGCCATGGCACCCCTGTTCTGTTTAAAATGCTGCGCACGGAAGCGTCACGCATGAAACAGAGATCAAGCAGAGAAGGGCCGCGGTCGGGCCACAGTGCTTTCCGTGCAGAATGGCGGCGTTATAAGGAATTCAGGCCCATTCGTCCAGCAAAAGCGCTACAAACATCGATTCCCTGTCAATAAAGGCAATATCACTCGACCCGGCGGGCAAAGCCGATTATCTATAAATTCATGATTCAGCCTCCCCACAACACCCCCGGCGAAACCATCGCAGCCCGCATCAGCCGCATCCTTGCCGACCGCATCATTGCGGGCGAGATCGAGCCGGGCACCAAACTGCGACAGGATCACATCGCGGAAGAGTTCGAGACCAGCCATGTGCCGGTCCGCGAAGCGTTCCGACGACTGGAGGCTCAGGGCCTTGCAGTATCGGAACCGAGACGCGGCGTCCGGGTTGCGTCGTTCGATATTGGTGAGATCAGGGAAGTTGCGGAAATGCGTGCCGCTCTGGAAGTTCTGGCGCTCCGCCACGCGGCACCGCACATCACGCAGGCAACGCTCGACGCCGCCGAACAGGCAACGCTGGAAGGCGACAAGTCGCGCGACGTCAGAAGCTGGGAAGACGCCAACCGCCGCTTTCACCGGCTAATACTCGAACCCTGCAAAATGCCGCGCCTGCTCGCCGCAATCGATGATCTTCATGCCGCCAGCGCGCGGTTCCTTTTCGCCACGTGGCGTTCGGAATGGGAAGCCCGCACCGACCATGACCACCGGGCGATATTGCAAGCGCTGCGCCAGAACGATGTCGACAGCGCCGCCACGATCCTCGCCCGGCACGTGCAATGGATCGGACACCGCCCGGTCAAGACGGCATCGGGCAAGACGCGCGATTCGTTCGCGATCGTCGGCTGACGCGATCGCACGCGCTTCCTTCCAACTTTAACCTATCTCTATACCCCACGCGGATTTCAGGCGGCGGAACGGGCTTTTTTGCGCGCAACTTCCACAGCAAGGGATCGTGCCGTTCGTTCGGCTCTTGCGTTTATCGTCAGGAGCTTTAAAAAGATATAGATCGAATCTAAATTTTATCTATAATTCGAGGTAACCATGTCGACCATCACTCAAACGCGCCCATCCTTCAGTCCGCTTAATCTCGAAGCCCGCTCCCCGGCAATGCGCCTTGCAGCAGTAGCATTTGGCACGCTGGTTCTCGCCGTCTCGTCACAGATCGAAGTTCCGATGATTCCGGTTCCGATCACGCTGCAGACCCTGATCGTTCCGCTGATCGGCGCGCTCTATGGCTGGCGTCTTGGCATGGCCACGGTTCTGGCCTGGCTTGGAGAAGCAATGATGGGCCTTCCGGTTCTCGCAGGCGGCGCCGGTGGTCTTGCGCATTTCGCAGGCCCGACCGCAGGCTATCTCGTTTCCTTCCCGCTCATTGCTGCACTGACCGGTTATCTGGCCGAACGTGGCTGGAACGGCAACCGGGTCGGCCTCGCATTCGTCTCGTTTCTTGCTGCCAACATGATCTGCCTCGCTCTCGGTGCAGCCTGGCTGTCCACCCTCATCGGCGCTGAAAAGGCCATCGCCTTCGGCGTGACGCCGTTCCTGCTCGGCGCTCTCATCAAGTCGGCACTCGGCGCAGCGATCCTCAAGGCTGCAGCGCCGAACCGTTGACCATACGTCTGCGTGGCCATCATCTTCTTTGCATGCTGACTTATGTCGGCAAGGGCTACAGCCCGGCTTTCGTGGAAAATTACGATGCGATTGCCGGGCGGTTGAGCCGGGGAGAAGATATTCTTCTGATCGATGGTCCCGATGACATCTGCGCGCCCCTGCTCTGCGGGGGCGACTGTCATTGTTATGAAGCAAGCGTCAGGAGACGCGACGCACTGGCGCTCAAGGCCGTGGGCGAACTTCTGGGAACGGTTCTCGCTACGCCTTCCCCGTTCACGCTCGATGCGGAGCGGCTGGCAGCAATGCGCTCGAGCTTCGCCGATGGCACGCTGCGCGCGGCCTGCGAACATTGCGAATGGTCTGATCTGTGCACCCGGATTGCGGGGCCGGAAAATTTCGAGGGCGTGAAAGTCACCGCCCCTGTTTCTGCAACCGAAAGCCGTTGCTGAAACGGTTAACTCCAGAACGCCGGTATCGTCTCTTCCAGATGCGCGCCGATGCGCAGGGGAGCGGCCTTTTCTGCAAGCCCTGTGCGGTCCGAAATCTCGATGCCGACGCCGCAGATGGTGGCAGGGCCGTTCGCCGCCTCGAACCGCCCTTTCGGCACTTTGGACAGGAAGCGGTTGAGCGGCTCTTCCTTATCCATGCCGAGCGACGAGTCGTAATCGCCGCACATGCCCGCATCCGACATATAGGCCGTGCCATTGCGCAATATCTGGCAATCGGCCGTCGGCACATGCGTATGCGTGCCGACAACCGCGCTTGCGCGGCCATCGACAAAGTGGCCGAAACACTGTTTTTCGCTGGTCGCTTCGGCATGGAAGTCGAAGAAGACGGCATCGGCCTGTTCACCAAGCGGACAGGCTTCCAGAATTTTCTCGGCAGCGATGAAAGGATCGTCGAGATCCGGATGCATGAACACCCGGCCCATGATGTTCGAAACCAGAACACGGGCACCGTTCTTGGCGATATAAAGCCCTTCACCCTTGCCCGCCGTCCCTTTCGGGAAATTGGCCGGGCGCAGGAAGCGATCTTCGCGCCTGGAGAAATCCAGCGCCTCGCGCTGATCCCACACATGGTTGCCGGTCGTCACCACGTCGGCACCCGCACGAATGGTGTCGTGAAAAATCTCTTCGGTAATGCCGAAACCGCCAGCGGCGTTCTCGCCGTTGACGATAACGAAGTCCAGCTTCAGATCGGAAATCAGCCCCGGCAGCTTTTCATAAACCGCGGTACGGCCCGACCGGCCCACCATATCACCCAGAAAAAGCAATCTCATGAGATTGCCTTATAAACCTGCGCCAAGCGAACGCAAGCCGGTCAGGGCATTTTGCAGTCAGGCGGCATCGCCTGACATCGCATAAATGCAGGAGCAAAAACTAGAGCGCCGGTCCGGTTCCCAGCGAACGCAGGCCGCTTTCAGTCAGTATCTGGTTGAGCGCGATATCGTGCGGCTCGTCGGGCACATGTTCGACTTCCTGACAGTCGAAAGCCATGCCGATCAACAGCGGCTGCAGACCGCGCTCGGTAAAGCGTGCCAGCGCGCGGTCGTAATGCCCCGCACCGTAGCCGAGCCTGTGGCCACGCCGGTCGAAGCCGGCAAGCGGCATCAGCATGATCGCCGGATCGACAACCGGCGCGTCCTCCCCCGGTCCCATCGTGCCGAAACCAGTCTGCACCAGTTTCGCGTCCGGCAGATATTCACGAAAGGCTATCGTTTCCTTGTCCAGAACGACGGGCAGGCAGAGCCGTGCGCCTTTGGCGCGGAAGGCGGACAAAAGGGGACGCGGATCGATTTCGGACCGGATCGGCCAGTAGCCTGCAATCAGGGTGCCTTTGGGAACGTCGATCGCGGCCTCAGCCTTTTTGGCAGCCGCCAGAGAAGCCTCGTAATGAAAGCGCGGATCAAGCGCATCGCGGATTGCAAGAATCCTGCGTCTCAGCTCCTGCTTTTCCAGACCGGGGCTACGCTCCGTTGCCGTCATGCCAAGCCACTCCCTGCTGCCGTGTTTCGCCATGCAGTGGAACCGCAATATGACAATCCGTCAAGTGACTCCGCCCGCCCCTTGGGCGATCTTCTCGGAACGGTCGCGGATGACCTTCAAAACGACGCCATGGAAATCATTCAGGAACAATTTTCCCCACAGGTCGCAATAGAAATCGATCGGCGTTGCGATCCGGTAGTGGGTCGTCAGCGTAAGGCGCGTATGGCCGTTCGCCAGCGGTTCGAGACTGTAGTTGCCCTGGGCAAGCTTTAGATAGGTGCTGTCGACCTTGATATGCGCCTCGACCTCGGGCGGTATGGAACCGGGACCAAAGCGGAAATCCCACGCCAGCAGCCGGTTTTCTTCCCATTGCGTGACAATTTCCTGAAAATTGACGCCATGTGTCCACCGGAGCTGGCGCACCGCCCCGATGCCCTCTCCTTCAAGCCGCGCATCCACCGGCTGCGGCACGCCCAATATGCCATGACTGAATGTCCACGACAGTTCGTGGGGGCGCACATCGCGGATTTCGACCGTCTGCCGCCAGACGACTTCCGGCGGGGCTGCGATTTCGACTACCGTCGTGACGTAACTGTCGTGCGGAGCATAGGTCATCTGAAGCTCGGCAGGCAGCACCAGCAGCGGCAGCGCAATGACCAGAGTGGTCGAGCGCCGCGAGCGGAACTGCCGGATGATCCACAATGTCACCGCCGAACCGAGCGCCGAAAACACCATGAAAAATGGAGCCGCCATGGCCACGCAAATGCCCGCCTCGTGGAAAAGCACCATGCTGGTGACGACAAGCCCGCCAATGATGGCCCAGCCCATGCGCACATGACGCCAGAGCCCCTTTTGCGCGCGCGGGTCCGACAGGCAGGAGGCGAGGCTCGCAACAGCCATCGGCAACAGGGCAAGCCCGGCAATGACAGGCATCGCGTCCATGTAATGGCGCGACCAGATCATGACATAAAGCAGAAGCCCGTAAACGAATGCGACGGGTATCGCGACGGCCAGTCTTTCCGATGAATCGGGCGATGCTGTTTCGGGAGATTTCATCAAGATGCGCAAATGGTTGGAGTTTGCGCCTGTTTACGAACAAATCGTCCGCAAGATCAAGCCTATAGCGAACAAGCTACAAGCCGGGAAAAGAAAGCGGCGACCACGACGACCGATGGTAGTGATTGATCCCGGGAACCTACAAAGTAGGTGGGCGCCATATGCGAAAGCCCGCAAGCCTTCACAGGGACAGCTCCCTTAGAGATCAATAAGGCCCCGGGGATGCTGTTACACCTGTCGGGAAGCGCAGTTCGCCAGCGACCAATATAGTATCTGCCGGACGGGAACGCCAGTGGCTTGCGCCAGCTCAACAGGAAATCTTTTCAGAAAAATCTGAACTGCGATGTGGGCAGGACCACGGGTCCTGACCCTAGAGCGGTTCCTGTTCTGACAGAATCGCCGGAACCGCTCTAACTATTTGTTTTATCGCATTATCCAACGCATCGAAGCGGGACAGGAAATCAGTCCAGTGAACTTATTTCCCCGCGTAGACGTTTCACACTTTTGCTGGAAATGCTCTAGCTGCTTCGCGGCGCGATGCGGGAGGCAACCTGCTCGATGCGTGATGCCACATCCGTCAGCAGGCCGGTCAGGGCGGCATCGTTGCTGTCGGCCCGTCCGAGCGCTTCATCGCGGGCGCGGCGCAGCGTGTCGACTTCGCTCTCCAGACCGTTGATGCGCTTCTGCATCTCGGCCATCTCGTCCATCACCATGATCCCGGCCATGACAGTCAGGCGCAGATCACCAATCTCCCCGAAGGACGACTTCAGATGGGTCACATACTGGTCGAAACGGTCGGCGAGCCCGGAGAGGTGTTCTTCCTGCCCCTCGTCACAGGCCATCCGGTAGGCCTTGCCATCAATGGTAACGGTTACGGTCGCTATGGTAGCCTCCTATCGGTCCAGAACGGCGCGGATTGTCTCCATCGCAGTCACGAGGCGGCGTGAAACCTCGCGGTTGGCGGCTTCAAGCCGCTCCGCGCGCGCTTCGGACTGGTCGAGTTCCTGGGCGAGACGGCTGCGATCCGCATTCATGCGCTGCACCTCTTCCTCGGCTTCGGCGAAATCGCCCTCCTTGTCCAGCCGCAGATCGACCGCTTGTTCAAGCGCGTTGAGTGCCTTTTCGAGCCGTTCCAAGACTTGCCTGAGGGTCGTATCGGGTGCCATCCATGTCCTTTCCAATGCCAATCGCAAGCCCAATTCAGGGACATCGAATCGCGCCTGCGGGACGGGCATCTTTGAAAAGATTGTAATAATCGACTGCCCGATAAGCAACAAATGAGGGGCATATACGAGCGTTCATACACCGTTATCGGTGCAAAAACGGCTTTTCAGTGGTTGCATATAAGCTGTCAGCGCTACTCAATCGATTAGTCGCGGACAGTTTATTACCCAAAACTCATCGGTTTATTGACTCCTTATGTGCAGGTGCTATGTGTCCCGGTGCCTTCTGGAGCGTGATCCTAAAACGCATGAAACCGTTTTCGATACGGATCGTGCTCAGGCAAAAGGCATCGCCGCAACCCCGTTAACCCCTCCCAAGGAAAGACGGCTGAGACCATGACCAATTCCGACAAACAAAACCAGATGGCCAACGCAATCCGCTTCCTCTCCATGGACGCGGTCGAGAAAGCCAATTCGGGCCATCCCGGCCTGCCGATGGGCGCAGCCGATATAGCGACGACGCTTTACACCCGTTTCCTCTCGCACGACCCGCAGAACCCGCACTGGCCGGATCGCGACCGTTTCGTGCTTTCCGCAGGCCACGGCTCGATGCTGCTTTATTCGCTGCTCTATCTTTCGGGCTACGAAGACATCACCATCGACGAGATCAAGAATTTCCGCCAACTCGGCTCGCGCACCGCTGGCCATCCGGAATATGGTCACGCCGCCGGTATCGAAACGACGACCGGCCCGCTCGGCCAGGGCATCGCCAATGCCGTCGGCATGGCGCTTTCCGAACGCATCCTCAATGCGCAGTTCGGTGACAGCCTCGTCAACCATTACACCTATGTGATCGCCGGTGACGGCTGCCTCATGGAAGGCATCAGCCAGGAAGCAATCGCGCTTGCCGGTCATCTGAAGCTGAACAAGCTGATCGTGTTCTGGGACGACAACAACATTTCGATCGACGGCCCTGTCACGCTGTCCGACAATACCGACCAGCCTGCCCGTTTCGCCGCTTCCGGCTGGAACACCATGGCTGTCGACGGTCATGACCAGGACGCAATCGCCAAGGCCATCGAATTGGCCAAGGTTTCCGACAAGCCGACGCTCATCGCCTGCAAGACCACCATCGGCTTTGGCGCGCCGAACAAGGCCGGCACCAACAAGGTGCATGGCTCGCCGCTCGGTGCTGAAGAAATTGCCGCCACCCGCAAGGCGCTGGGCTGGAGTGCAGAACCTTTCGTCGTTCCTGCTGAAGTGCTGGACGCATGGCGTGTGGCTGGCCTCAATGCGGCCAAGAAGCGTCAGGAATGGGAAAAACGCCTTGCTGCGGCCGACGCTGAAACCCGCGCCGAATTCGAGCGCCGGATGCGTGGCGACCTGCCTGCAAACTTCGATGCGACCATCATCGAATACAAGAAGAAGCTTTCCGCCGACAAGCCGAAGGTCGCGACCCGCAAGTCTTCGGAAATGGCTCTTGAAGTCATCAATGGCGTTGTGCCGGAAACCGTGGGCGGCTCTGCCGACCTCACCGGTTCCAACAACACCAAGACGAGCCAGACCAAGGCTGTAACGCCGGAAGATTACGGCCAGCGTTATGTCCATTACGGCATCCGTGAACACGGCATGGCTGCCGCCATGAACGGCATGACGCTGCACGGTGGCCTCATCCCTTACGGCGGCACCTTCCTGACCTTCTCGGACTATTGCCGCCCAGCCATGCGTCTTTCCTCGCTGATGGGCATCCGCACCATCTATGTCATGACCCATGATTCCATCGGTCTTGGCGAAGATGGCCCGACCCACCAGCCGGTCGAGCATCTGGCTGCGCTGCGCGCCATTCCGAACCACAATGTGTTCCGTCCTGCCGATGCGGTGGAAACCGCCGAATGCTGGCAGATCGCCCTGCAATCGAAGAAGACCCCTTCGACGCTGGCGCTCACCCGCCAGAACCTGCCGACGGTCCGCACCGAGCATCGCGACGAGAACCTGTCGGCTTACGGCGCCTATGAGCTTGCTGCCGCAAGCAAGGACGCCAAGGTGACGATCTTCGCAACCGGCTCGGAAGTGGAAATCGCGCTCAAGGCCCGCGACCTTCTGGAAGGCAAGGGCATCGCGACCCGCGTCGTTTCGGTTCCCTGCTTTGAGCTTTTCGAACAGCAGAGCGACGCCTACAAGACGGCAACCATCGGCGATGCGCCGGTGAAGGTAGCCATTGAAGCGGCAATCTCGCTCGGTTGGGAACGCTTCATCGGCGAAAACGGCATCTTCATCGGCATGAAGGGCTTCGGCGCTTCGGGTGAGATCAACGATCTCTACAAGCATTTCGGCATTACGGCAGAACATGCCGCCGAAGCCGCGGAAAAGAAGCTCAACCCCGCATGATTTAAGGAAACGCCGGCGTCACACAAACGTCGGCGTTTCAATGTTTGAACCTACCAGTTCTAATGAGACGCATCGCAAGATGCAGAACCCAATCGGGAGAATAAGAGAAAATGGCAGTTCGCGTCGCAATCAATGGCTTTGGCCGCATCGGTCGTAACATCCTCCGCGCCATCGTCGAATCTGGCCGCACCGATATCCAGGTCGTCGCCATCAACGATCTCGGCCCGGTGGAAACCAACGCGCATCTTCTGCGTTATGACAGCGTTCATGGCCGTTTCCCCAAGGAAGTGAAGGTCGCCGGCGATACCATCGATGTCGGTTATGGCCCGATCAAGGTTCATGCCGTCCGCAACCCGGCTGAACTGCCGTGGAAGGAAGAAGGCGTCGATATCGCTCTGGAATGCACCGGCATCTTCACCTCGCGTGACAAGGCCGCCATGCATCTTGAAGCAGGCGCAAAGCGCGTCATCGTTTCGGCTCCTGCCGATGGCGCCGACCTGACCGTCGTCTATGGCGTCAACCACGACAAGCTGACCAAGGACCATCTGGTCATTTCCAACGCTTCGTGCACCACCAACTGCCTTGCGCCGGTGGCTCAGGTCCTCAACGATGCCATCGGCATCGAAAAGGGCTTCATGACCACGATCCATTCCTATACGGGCGACCAGCCGACGCTGGACACCATGCATAAGGATCTCTACCGCGCCCGCGCAGCCGCTCTTTCCATGATCCCGACCTCGACGGGCGCAGCCAAGGCTGTGGGACTCGTCCTGCCGGAACTGAAGGGCAAGCTCGATGGCGTCGCCATCCGCGTTCCGACCCCGAACGTCTCGGTCGTGGACCTCACCTTCATCGCCAAGCGCGAAACGACTGTCGACGAAGTCAACAATGCAATCCGTGCAGCCGCCAATGGCCGCCTGAAGGGTATCCTCGGCTACACCGACGAGCCGCTCGTCTCGCACGACTTCAACCATGACTCCCATTCTTCGGTCTTCCACACGGACCAGACCAAGGTCATGGAAGGCACCATGGTGCGTATCCTGTCGTGGTACGACAATGAGTGGGGCTTCTCCAGCCGCATGGGCGATACTGCTGTCGCCTTCGGCAAGCTGATCTAAGCGCCGATCATGTTTCGCGCCCTTCTCCCCACCGCTGCGCGCTGGCGTCCGCTGGAAGGAGAAGGGCTCGAACATCTCAATCTCGGCCCTAGCGGCCGCACGATCCGTGCCGAAAGCGTGGTGATTGGCGATCGCGGCGGCGTCCCCTACGGCGTGCGCTACAGCATAGACTGCAACAGCGCCTGGCATGTCCTTCATTTCCTGATCGAAACCACGTCCGGCCACCGGCTGGAGCTGGTTTCCGATGGCGCCGGTCACTGGAACACGATGGCTGGCGATGCACTGCCCGAATTTGACGGCTGCATCGATATCGATCTGGCGGGAACCCCCTTCACCAACACGCTGCCCATCCGCCGCCTTGGCCTGACGCCGGAAAGCGGCACCGTACCGCTTGACATGCTTTACGTGCCCTTCGACAGCTTCCGCCCGCTGCGCGACCAGCAGCGCTATACCTGTATCGAGGAAGGACGGCGCTATCGCTACGAGGCAGCCGACCGCACCTTCACCGCTGAATTGCCCGTCGACGAGGACGGGCTTGTCACCGACTATCCAACCCTTTTCCGGCGCCTGCCTGTTTGAGCACACTGCTCCGCCGGCACCCGAAAGACAGTTCTGGGAGAAAGATCATGAGTTTCCGCACTCTCGACGATGCCGACGTCAAGTCCAAGCGCGTACTGGTCCGCGTTGATCTCAACGTGCCAATGGCGAATGGCGAAGTCACCGACCTGACCCGTATCGAGCGCATCGTTCCGACCATTGCCGAACTTTCCAGGAAAGGCGCAAAGGTCATTCTGCTCGCCCATTTCGGTCGCCCCAAGGGCGTGGCTTCGGATGAAAACTCTTTGAAGCATGTCGTGAAACCTCTCGCCAAGGTGCTTGGACACGGGGTTCATTTTGCCGAAGACTGCATCGGCGACAAGGCAAAGGCGGCGGTCGATGCATTGAAGGACGGCGATGTCCTGCTTCTGGAAAACACCCGTTTCCACAAGGGCGAGGAAAAGAACGATCCGGAATTCGTCGCAGCTCTGGCAGCCAATGGCGATCTTTATGTGAATGACGCGTTTTCGGCTGCCCACCGCGCGCACGCCTCGACGGAAGGGCTTGCCCATGTCCTGCCCGCCTGTGCGGGCCGCGGCATGCAGGCCGAACTTGAAGCGCTGGAAAAGGGCCTTGGCAATCCGGCTCGCCCGGTTGTGGCCATCGTCGGCGGCGCAAAGGTCTCGACCAAGCTCGACCTCCTGTCCAACCTGATCGAGAAGGTCGATGCGCTCGTCATCGGTGGCGGCATGGCAAACACCTTCCTTGCCGCCAAGGGTTATGATGTCGGCAAGTCGCTCTGCGAGCACGAACTTGCTTCCACTGCCCGCGAAATCATGGCCAAGGCCGAAACCACAAAGTGCGCGATCATCCTGCCGGTCGATGCTGTCGTGGGCTGGCACTTTGCAGCCGACACGCCGAACCAGACCTATGGCGTTGATGCCGTGCCAAGCGATGGCATGATTCTCGATGCAGGCGCACTTTCGACCGATCTGATCGCCTCGGCTATCGATGACGCCGCCACGCTCGTCTGGAACGGCCCGCTTGGTGCCTTCGAGCTGCGCCCCTTCGACGCCGCCACGGTCAAGACTGCAAAGCATGTCGCAGCCCGCACCAAGGCAGGCAAGCTGGTTTCGGTCGGCGGCGGGGGCGATACGGTCGCTGCCCTCAATCATGCGGGCGTTGCCGACGACTTCACCTATATCTCGACCGCAGGCGGCGCCTTCCTTGAATGGATGGAAGGCAAGCCGCTCCCCGGCGTCGATGTCTTGAAGAAATAACGCCCAAAATCAGGTTTCAGTAAGCCCGGTTCCGCCGGGCTTATTTTTTTGGTGTCAGCTTCAGCAACCGGCCCGGATTGTCGTCTTCGATCAGCCAGATGGCGCCATCCGGCCCTACCGCCACATCGCGGATACGGTTTTCCATTTCAAAGCGCTCCGCTTCGTCCGCCTTGCCGTCCTTGTCGATCACGACACGCACCAGCGACATGACCGAAAGTCCGCCGATGAGCGCCGAACCGCGCCATTCGGGGAACATGTCCCCCTCGTAGAAGGCAAGCCCGGCCGGAGCGATAACCGGCGTCCAGTAAACCAATGGCGGCTCGAATTCCGGGCGTGTGCTATGGCGCGGGATCGGTCGGCCACTGTAATTGTCACCATTCGAGACAAGCGGCCAGCCGTAATTGAGACCGGGCTTGATGAGGTTGAATTCGTCGCCGCCGCGCGGCCCCATCTCGTGTTCCCAGAGCTTTCCATCGGGACCGAAGGCCAGCCCGTAAGGGTTACGATGGCCGGTAGACCAGGTCAGTGCCCGCACACCATCCGCATCGGCATGCGGATTATCCTTCGGAACGGACCCGTCGAGATTCATGCGGAGGATTTTTCCCATCGGCGCTGCATCGTCCTGCGCGGTTGCAGGCAACATGCGATCACCGACGGAGAAGAACAGATGCTTGCCGTCCGGCGCAAATGCGATAATGCCGCCCGGCTGTCCGCCACGCGCCGCCGCATCCTGCTTCCAGATGGCGGTCCTGTCCTTCAGCGCCGCCTTGCCGTCACCTTCATCCAGAACAGCGCGTGCCAGCACCACGCTGCTGCCGCTCTGCGCCGGTTCGTTATAGGAAAAATAGACCGCCTTGCTCTTCTCGAAGTCGGGTGCGGGCGCGATATCAAGCAGACCGTTCTGACCACCGAAAGCGACTTCCGGTACACCATCGACGGCAATTTTGTCACCCGTTTGCGTGACGATGAAAATCTTGCCGCCCTTCTCTGTCAGAAGCAGCCTGTCATCGGGCAGAAAGGCGATCGCCCATGGCGTATCGAATTCGGCCACCGGCGTTACCGCAAACGGAGCATTTGCTGCGGCCTGCCTGCCGCCGGCGTTGACACTCTCAGCCGAAGCGTTCACCACCGGCAGGGCGACCATCGATGCAGCCAGAACAAACGGCAGGCTAAAAAGGACGCGTCGCATATTTCCTCCTCAAATCTCATCGACGGAAACAGGCGGGGTTTCCTCAATGGTTTCTTACATGGGGTTCGCAACCCGGATATAAAACCAGTTTCGGCAAAAACATGCGATGCCCGTATGAAAGACCTAAACCGTTTGAAAAATATTTCAAACGTTTCAATGACTTGCGCTCGCCATAGTTTTAACCAACACTCCCTCATCGCCTTGATAGAAGGAGCGTTGCATATGACCGAACGTCTTGAAGATATTGCGATTGCACTGGTAGCGGCAGGAAAAGGCATTCTCGCCGCCGATGAAAGTTCAGGCACCATCAAGAAGCGTTTTGACGCGATCGATCTCGGATCCACCGAAGACACGCGCCGCGACTATCGCGAAATGCTCTTCCGCGCGGACGAAGCGATGAAGAACTATATTTCGGGTGTCATTCTGTATGATGAAACCATAAGGCAGAAGGCCAAGGACGGCACGCCGCTTGTCGAAATCATCCGCAGCGCTGGCGCGGTCCCGGGCATCAAGGTCGATGCGGGTGCAAAGCCCCTCGCGGGTTTTGAAGGCGAAACCATCACCGAGGGGCTGGATGGCCTGCGCGAGCGGCTCAATGAATATCATGCGCTTGGCGCACGTTTCGCCAAATGGCGCGCGGTGATCTCGATTTCCGACGGCCTTCCCTCATGGGGCGCTGTGAAGCAGAATGCGCAGGCTCTCGCCCGCTACGCCGCCCTCTGTCAGGAAGCAAACATCGTACCGATTGTCGAACCCGAAGTGCTGATGGACGGCAAGCCGGGCAATCACACCATCGACCGTTGTTATGACGTGACGGAATGGGTGCTCAAGACGGTGTTTACGGAACTTTACGATGCCCGCGTCCGGCTCGAAGGCATGATCCTGAAGCCGAACATGGTCATCGACGGCAAGAATGCCCGCAAGGCTTCCGTGGAAGAAGTGGCGGAGAAGACCGTCCGCTGTTTCCGCAACACCGTTCCGGCGGCAGTGCCTGGCATCGCCTTCCTTTCCGGAGGCCAGACGGGCGAAGAAGCGACAGCCCATCTGTCCGCCATGAATGCTGGCTTCGACATGCCATGGAAAATGACCTTTTCCTATGGCCGGGCGTTGCAGGCGGCGGCACTGGAAGCCTGGGGTGGCAGGGATGAGAATATCGCAGCCGGTCAGCGCGCTTTCGCGCATCGCGCAAAGATGAACGGCCTTGCTGCCACCGGCGGCTGGAAAAAGGAACTGGAAAAGGCGGCCTGAGCAGCCTTTCATCCCTCGTGCAGATGAAAGCCGACCGCCAGCGCCATCACCAGAATGGCGATGGCGGCGATTTTCCAGAAATCGCCGCGCCGCTTCAGGCCCGGCAAGCCGAGCGGTTTTATGATGTGCAGGCCCATCAGAAGAACGAGCAGCACGGGCAGGATTTTTGTCACAGATCACCTCTCTGCCTCCTTGTGACGCAGACAGGTGATCGCCGCAAGACGCGCACAGCAGACACAACCGTTTTACCGGCATGCTTCGCCTTCATCTTAAGTTTCATGGACGAATTACCGTTGGGCGGCATAAACTGTACGCGGAGGTGATGAAAGGCGCATGGAGGAGATGGGCCGCAGGGGGCCGATCTTGCGCTTTCGTCAGCAGACTAATCATGCGCCCGCCCGCTGGCGTTGCGCGTGCTTCTGGGAGGAAGAGCATGACTTCGAAATATGCCGAAACCTATGCCGCATGGCAGGCCGATCCTGAACGCTTCTGGGCTGAAGCGGCGCAGGCAATCGACTGGTTCAAGCCATGGGATCAGGTTTTTGCGGGCGACGAAGGTGTCTATGGCCGCTGGTTCAAGGGTGCTGAGTGCAATACCTGTTATAATGCGCTCGACCGCCATGTCGCCAACGGGCGCGGCGAGCAGGTCGCGCTGATCTATGAAAGCCCTGTCACCGGCAAGGTCCGGAAATTCACCTATCGCGAACTGCTGGAGGAAGTGGAGGCGCTTTCCGCCGTCATGCTCGACAATGGTGTGACGAAAGGCGACCGCGTTCTCATCTATATGCCGATGGTTCCCGAAGCAGCCGTCGCCATGCTGGCTGCGGCCCGCATCGGCGCCGTCCATTCCGTGGTTTTCGGCGGATTTGCCGCCAATGAGCTTGCAACCCGCATCGACGACGCCAAGCCGGTAATGATCATCGCCGGGTCCTGCGGCATCGAACCGACGCGCGTGGTGCCATATCAGGCCATGCTGGATAAAGCGATTTCACTCGCGCACCATAAAGTCGATCATTGCATCATCTTGCAGCGCGAACAGCACCGGCACGAGCCGGTGGCGGGCCGCGACATCGACTATCGCGAAGCCGTCGATGCCGCGCGTGGCCGCCATGTCCCCTGCGTGGCCGTCGAGGCAACCGATCCGCTTTATGTGCTCTACACCTCCGGTACGACCGGGGAGCCCAAAGGCGTCGTGCGCGACAATGGCGGGCATATGGTGGCGCTCGCCTGGTCCATGAAGCATGTTTTTGGCGTGGAGCCCGGTCAGGTATGGTGGGCGGCATCCGATGTGGGCTGGGTCGTCGGCCATTCCTATATCGTCTATGGGCCGCTGATCCATGGCGCGACCAGCATCCTGTTCGAGGGCAAGCCGATCGGCACACCGGATGCGGGCACCTATTGGCGCATCATCGCGGAGCATGGCGTCGAGGTGATGTTCACCGCACCGACGGCGCTGCGCGCCATCAAGAAGGATGACGCGGACGGCAATTTCGTGCGCCGCTACGACCTTTCGAAGTTCCGCGCCCTTTATCTTGCTGGTGAACGCGCCGATCCGGACACGATTCACTGGGCCGAAAACCTGCTGGGCTGTCCGGTGATCGATCACTGGTGGCAGACGGAAAGCGGCTGGCCCATGGTCGCCAATCCGCTTGGCCTCGGGCTTCTGGAAACGAGATATGGTTCACCGGCCGTCTGCCTGCCGGGATATGATATCCGCGTGCTGGACGATGAAGGCCATGAACTCGAACGCGGCCAGCTTGGCAATATCCTCATCAAGCTGCCGCTGCCGCCGGGCTGCCTGCCGACGCTCTGGAATGCGGATGAGCGCTTCCGCAAGGCCTATCTGAACGAATTTCCGGGCTACTATAAAACCGCCGATGCGGGTTACATGGACGAGGACGGCTATCTCTACATCATGAGCCGCACCGACGACATCATCAATGTCGCCGGCCACCGCCTGTCGACGGGCGCGATGGAAGAGGTGCTTTCAAGCCATCCCGACGTTGCCGAATGCGCGGTGCTCGGCATTTCCGATCCCCTCAAGGGGCAGGTTCCCTGCGGTTTCCTGGTGTTGAAATCCAACATCGAACGCGATCCCCAGGAGGTCGAAAAGGAGTGCGTCAGCATGGTGCGGGACATCATCGGCCCTGTTGCCGCCTTCCGGCTGGCGCTGACCGTCAAACGCCTGCCGAAGACGCGCTCCGGCAAGATTTTGCGTTCCACGATCCAGAAGATCGCTGACGGCGAAGAATGGAAGATGCCAGCCACAATTGACGACCCGGCTATTCTGGACGAAATCAGCACTGTTCTGCGCGAGCGTCACACTGGCCTCGCCTTCGCCTGATCCATTCCCGAACTATTGACCGGCGGTTTCCGCCGGTCCAATCTCCACGCAAACTGGAGATCGACCATGCAATTAGAAGGCAAGGTGGCCATCGTCACCGGCGCTGCCCGCGGTATTGGCTATGCCATAGCAAAACGCTTCCTGCTGGACGGTGCAAGCGTTGTCCTGTCCGACATCGACAATGCCGCAGCCATGCGCGCAGCCAGGGATCTGGAGCAGTTCGGCCCGGTGCATCCCATGGCTGCCGACGTGGGCGACAAGCTCGACATTCACAATCTCCTGACCTTCACCATAACCAACCTCGGCGAGATCGATATTCTCGTCAATAATGCCGGTATCGTGCATCAGGCGGATTTCCTTGATCTCAAGGAAGAAGATTTCGACCGCGTGATGCGGGTCAATCTCAAGGGTGCGTTTCTGTGCGGACAGGCCGTGGCCAAACGCATGGTGGAGCGCGTCGAATCGGGCGGCGATCCGGGCACAATCATCAACATGTCGTCGATCAACGCCATCTTCGGCCTGCCCGAGCAACTCGCCTATTCCGTTTCCAAGGGCGGATTGAACCAACTGACACGCTCCATGGCAGTAGCGCTCGCTCGCTGGGGGATTCGCGTCAATGCGATCGGCCCGGGTTCCATAGAGACCGACATGCTTTCCGCCGTGAACACGGACGCCGATGCCCGCAACGCGATCCTGTCGCGAACGCCGCTTGGTCGTATCGGCCAAGCATCTGAAATTGCTTCGATAGCATCATTTCTGGCATCGCGGGAGGCGAGCTATGTGACAGGCCAGACCATCTATGCTGATGGCGGACGCCTCCCTCTCAGCTATACGGCAGCACCGCGCTACAAGGCGTGACGTTGCGATCCCGTTCCATTGGGACGATAATAAAGGACGGATTTGCTCCTGACAGATAGCTGTCAGAAGGGGTGTGCGATACTGCGTATCCAAGGATGAGGGAGTTTTCACCATGGCACTCGCAATCGCACCATTGATCGCAGTCTTGAAGGAATACAAGCGCAGGCAGGACGAACGCCGCCGGTTTATCCGCACACAGCGCGTCATCGACGGTCTGCCAAAAGACCTGCGCAAGGATCTGGGCTGGCCGGATCGTTATCTGGAACAGCGCAAAACCAGATATTGCAACGGAGAATAAAACGGAATGCGCCGTGCAGACCGCCTTTTCCAGATTGTTCAGCACCTGCGCGGTGGCAGGCTTGTCACCGCGCGCCAGCTGGCCGAACGGCTGGAAGTCTCCGAACGCACCATCTACCGCGACATCTCCGACCTGCAATCGACCGGCGTGCCCATCGATGGCGAAGCAGGCGTCGGCTACATTCTGCGGCAGGGTTTCGAGCTGCCGCCGCTGATGTTCACGCGCGACGAAATCGTGGCGCTTGTCGCGGGCGCGCGCCTCATCCGCGCCTGGGGCGGTGTTTCCATGGCGCGGGGCGCGGAAGAGGCTCTCGTCAAGATCGAAGCCGTGCTGCCCAAGGAAGAGCGCGCCCGCATCACCAGCACGCAGATTCACGCGCCAACGGCGCGCATCAGCATGGACGAGCGCCGCATCATCGACGCGGTGGAACGCGCCGTCGATCAGGGCAATGTCCTCAACATCCGCTATCGCGATCTGGAATCGCGCGAAAGCGAGCGTGATATTCGTCCGCTCGGCCTCTGGTTCTGGGGCAAGGTCTGGACGGTTATCGGCTGGTGCGAATTGCGCAATGCTTTCCGCACATTCCGCACCGACCGCATCGTGGAAGCGAGCGACGCAGGCCGCCTCTTCCGAGCCGAACGCGGCAAGACGCTGGCAGATTTCTACCGCCTCATGGAATTGAGCGAGTATAACGCCTTCAAGGACTGAACACTTCGGCCACTCCCAAGCAACCGTCGCTTGAACCGGTTCGGCGGTCTGTTCACAACAGACCTGTCGAGCCGATTCTCTTTTCCATCATGATCCTGACCAATTGCTCGATCACATATTGTACCCCGCGATCTTCCTGACGGCGCTTGTGCCAGGCGATATGCAACGGAAAACCTGCAACGGGAATCGGCGGCGGAAAAGCCGCGAGGGAAGACGTGTCCTCGGGCATACAACGCGATGGCAGCATGGCGATCATATCGGTGTTGGCCAGCAATTCCGGCACCATGCCGAAATTCGGTACAACCACGCCCACCCGGCGGCTCAATCCCCGCTCCGCGAGCGTGCGGTCGACCGGACTGCTGTCGTCTCCGCGCCCGGAGACGAGGATATGCGGATATGCAAGCCAGCTCTCCAGCGAGAATGCGTTTGCTGCCGCATGATCCCGGCGCATTGCAATAATGTAGTTCTCCTCCAGCAGCAGGCGGCGCTGAAGCTCCTTATCAGCATCAGGAAAGACGGAGAGGGCAAGATCGCTTTCTCCTGTCACGAGCGCCACCCGCGCCGCCTCGGCACCATGCCACGGTTGGACAATGATATTGATCCCCGGCGCAGTGTGCGCAAGCGCCTTCAATAGAGGCCCTATGACGAAGATGGCAGGATAATCCGCCATGCAGACGCGTATCGTCTGCTGCAGCGACACAAGCGGCACTTCGGGCGGATCAACCAGATCGACCACCCCTGCCAGCAAAGTTTTCAGGGGAGCACGCAATGTTTCCGCTTTCGGAGTGCGCCGCATCGTGCCGCGCGTCCGTTCCAAGAGCTGGTCGTTGAACAAGGCGCGGCAGCGCTGCAAAGCATTCGATACAGCAGGCTGCGTCAGGTTAAGCCGGTCGGCAGCCCGGCTCACATGCGCTTCATCGAGAAGGGCATCCAGTATGACGAGAAGATTGAGATCGAGCGAACGCAAATTCATGAGATCAATAATAGTATATATCTATTATAAATTGGAGCAATTTAATTACTAGTGGCATCGTCTCCGTCAGCCCGAAGGAGGCACCATGTCCAAGACACTGATCTTACTTTTTCATCCCGATCTGACACGATCCCGCGCCAACGCAACGCTTGCCGCCGCAGCTGCAAAATTACCCGGCGTGGAGATCGTCGACATGCAGGCCGCTTATCCGCAGGGGATCGATTTCTTGAAGGATAGCGAGCGTGAAGCATCGCGACTTCTGTCGGCTGATCGCATTGTCCTGCAATTTCCGGTCCAATGGTATTCCACACCGCCCCTTCTCAAGGCGTGGCAAGATGCCGTCCTGACCCGCATGTTCTACGTTGCCTATGAGCGGGAGGGCCGCAAGCTCGAAGGGACGCCGCTCCTGATCGCCGCGACGGCAGGAAATGTCCCCGAAGCCTATCGCGAAGGCGGGCGCAACATGTTCCCGATGATCGAGCTTTTCGCCCCATTGCGGGCAACAGCGAACCGTTGCGGGCTCGGCTGGGCAGCGCCGTTTGTGCTGTATGCCGCCGACAAGATATCAACCGAAGCGCTGGAGGATGCGGCCAACCGCTATGTGAACGCCCTCAAAGTCTGGATCGCCGCGACGTCCACTCCCGACAGCGAGGCGGCAGCTTGACCCAACAAAAAAGCCCGGCGAAACCGGGCTTCTTGCATTTCGGCAAGCAATGTCGCTTCCCGACTATTCTTCCTCGTCTTCGTCGTCTGTATTCGCGCCCTTGAGCGAAGAGAGCTTAGCGAAAACCTTGTCGGCATCGAGCTCGTCTTCCGCAGGCTGCTCGTCACGATAGTCGAAATTCTCGGTCGCAGAAGCTGGCAGCAGGGTGCTGTCCGCTTCGGGCGCGGCCGGACGATTGCGCGACGCACGTTCGACTTCGATGTCGAGATCGATCTGCGAGCAGAGGCCGAGGGTAACCGGGTCCATCGCCGTCAGATTTGCCGAGTTCCAGTGCGTGCGGTTGCGAATCTGCTCGATGGTCGACTTGGTCGTGCCGATCAGGCGGGAAATCTGTGCATCCTTCAGTTCAGGATGATTGCGTACCAGCCAGAGAATCGCATTCGGGCGATCCTGACGCTTGGAAAGCGGCGTATAACGCGGGCCCTTGCGCTTGGCTTCGGGAACACGAACCTTCGGTTCGGCAAGCTTCAGGCGATAATAAGGGTCCTTTTCGCCCTTCGCGATTTCTTCACGCGAAATCTGGCCGGTAATGACCGGGTCGAGACCCTTGATACCCTGCGAAGCTTCACCGTCGGCAATAGCCTTCACTTCCAGCGGGTGCAGCTTGCAGAAAGCGGCAATCTGGTCAAACGACAGGGCCGTATTATCGACAAGCCAAACGGCCGTTGCCTTCGGCATAAGAAGCTGGGTGGCCATTAGATATAATCCTTCTGTTCGTCCGCTCCGGTGGCGCGGGACGTGGGCAAAACCACAATTTCCGGGAAATCACGGCCTATATATCGTTTTTTTGTCGCCAGAGCAAGAATGGCTCTCAAGCTAAAGAGCCTGAACCACAAAGCTCCATTTGCCGCCACACAGGACGGCTTTGGAACGGCTCTAGGCAATATCGAGTACGATCTTGCCGATATGCCTCCCCTCCTCCATCCGTTCATGCGCGCGCCAGGTATCTTTCAGCGAAAAGATCATATCCATAACCGGTGCGACGCGGCGCTGCGCCAGAAGCGGCCAGATCTTTGCCTCCAGTTCACGCGCAATGCCAGCCTTGAACTCGACCGGCCGCGGACGAAGCGTGGAGCCCGTATGGGTCAGGCGCTTGGTCATCAACAGCGCGAAATTGGCCGTGGCTTTCGCCCCATTGAGAAAGGCGATCTGCACGATGCGGCCATCTTCGGCCGCAGCCTTGTAATTGCGATCGACGTAGTCACCGCCGACCATATCGAGAATCACATCGGCACCTCTACCTTTGGTCACGTCCTTGACGACCTCGACAAAATCCTCGTCCCTATAATTGACGGCGCGATCAGCCCCTAGCTTCAGACAGGCGTCGCACTTCTCCTTGGAGCCGGCAGTCGCAATGACGGTCGCGCCGAATGCCTTGGCTAGCTGGATAGCCGTCGTGCCGATCCCCGACGAGCCGCCATGAACAAGAAACGTCTCGCCTTTCTTCAGCCCTCCACGCTCGAAAACATTGTGCCAGACGGTGAAGAAAGTCTCCGGGATCGCAGCCGCTTCGATGTAGCCATAGCCGGAAGGCAGGGGCAGAGCATTGGTTTCATGCACGACGGCATACTCGGCATAGCCACCGCCAGCCAGTAATGCGACGACCTGATCGCCGAGCTTGAAACGCTTGACACCGCTGCCGACGGCTACAATGTCACCGGCAATTTCCAGACCCGGAATATCGGACGCGCCGGGCGGCGGCGCATATTGTCCCAGCCGCTGCAAGACATCCGGGCGGTTGACCCCCGCGGCACGCACCCGCACCAGAATTTCACTTTCCTTGGGTTCCGGCACCGAGCGCTGAACAGGGCGAAGCATATGGGGTCTGCCCGGTTCGGAAATTTCGATAGCGGTCATCTGGGAAGGAAGGTCGGTCATCATGCTCAAGACTCCATTCAGATTTCGTACCCTACGCCGTGGTCAGGTGCTTCATCGGCACCGTCGCACAAATGCCGCATGACGGATGCAAGACACCGCGTTAGGGAAATCGTCATCGATTTTCCCAAATATATATGCGACGATTCAAGGTGTTAAATCTTTTCTGAGCCATCATTGACCACGGAGGACGGCTATGAGCGGTTTCGATGAGGATGTGGCGAAGCCCCGCAGCAGCGTGGCGCTGAGCGAGGAGGAACTGTCGCTGCTTTCGGTCACCGAGATCGACCAGCGCATTGCCCTGTTGCAATCCGAAATAGAGCGATTGAAGGCAGAACGCCTCAAGAAGGGCGACAGCCGCGCGGCGGCGGAAGCATTGTTTCGATAGGGGAAACTCGTCAGCGGAAATGGATGCCGGAGCAAAATCGCCGGAACCATTTCCGGACGAAATGTTTAGGAACAATAGTCACTGATCGCATTGGCCGCTTGACATCGACGGCCCAGCTTCAAGTTGCGGGAATAGAATTTTGCGCATTTACATTCAGGTTCTGGCCCTCCTTTGCGGCACAGCCTTTCTCCTCATCGCCTCCGGACTTCATGGTCTCCTGCTGCCCCTGCGTGGTGGCGCGGAAGGATTTTCGGTCACATCGCTGGGCATGCTCGGCACCACCTGGGCTGGCGGTTTCGTTGCGGGTTGCCTGTTCGCGCCGCGCCTGGTGCGCCGCGTCGGCCATGTACGGGCATTCGGATGTTTTGCAGCATCGGCTGCGATCATCGCCCTGCTTTCCGGCGTCTTCGTGGATGCAACCATCTGGGTCATCCTGCGCGCTTTCACCGGCTTTTCCATGGCCGGTGCCTTCATGGTCATCGAAAGCTGGCTGAATGAGCGAGCAACCAACGAATCGCGCGGCAAGATTTTCGGGATGTACATGATGGTCAACTATGGGGCCACCATGTCCGGGCAGATGCTGGTGGCCGCGGGCGATGTGCGCTCCGATCATCTGTTCATGATAAGCGGCGTCTTCTTCTGCCTGGCACTTATCCCGACCGCGATTTCCACGGCTGTCAGCCCCAAGCCACTGACGGAAGTGCAGCTCGATCTGAAGGCGCTCTATAACAATTCCCCCGCAGCCTTTGTCGGCTGCATCCTGATCGGCATCGCCAATGGCGCCTGGGGTACGCTTGGAGCGGTATTTGGCGCGAAATCGGGGATCTCGACCACCGAGATCGCCTTGATGGTCAGCGTCACCATCGCAGCCGGTGCCCTGATGCAGATTCCGATCGGTCGCATTTCCGATCTGGTGGACCGGCGTTTCGTACTGGCCAGCGTTGCGGCTCTGGCGGCACTGGTTGGCCTGATAGCCTTTCTCGTCGCGCCTACCAGCGGCTCCGTCATTATCGCGATGACCGGCTGCTACGGCGCGCTCGCCTATGCGCTCTATCCCGTTGCGGTCGCCCACGCGAACGACCATGCAACATCGGAAAGCTTCGTGAAAGTGTCGAGCGGACTTCTGCTGCTTTACGGGTTCGGCACGATGCTCGGACCGCTTCTGGCGGCTGCGGCGATGGATATTTTCTGGCCCTCAGGCCTCTTTGCCATCACCATGCTCGCGCATATTTCCATCACCAGTTATGCGCTGTTCCGCTCCCGCAGGCGCGCTTCGGTTCCCAAAGAGAACAAGGACCAGTTCATGAGCATGCCGTCGGAACGCGGTGCTACGCCGGAAGCGCTGAACCTTGACCCGAGAGCGGAGACGGAAGGTTGACGGCGTTAAAACAAACAGAACCAATCAAATAATTGAATCACTATGTTCGGCGGCTGTGGCACAGCCGCCAATGCAGCAATCCAGCGTCATGACCATGACACGGAAAAGCGCACTGCCCGTGCAACATTCCATGTCCGCGACAAGGCAATTCAGGCTCGCGAGAGCCTTTCAACAGCCGAAGTCTTTGGTTTGATACGCCCTATCCAACCGCGATCAAAACGCGGCTTCCCTGTCAGTGACGCGTTACCTGGGATCTCAGTTTTTCGATCTGGTCCTTGAGCATAAGCTTCTTGCGCTTGAGAGATGCAACGTGCAGGTCATCCATTGCCGGTGACGCCAGGGCTTCGGAAATTTCCTGCTCCAGAGCGCCGTGCTTCTTTTCGAGCGTGGCAAGATGGGACTCGATAGCCATCATCAGATCTCCTTTGGTTGATTTCCCTGATTTACGGAACGGCGTGGACCTTGTTTGCCCGCCATCCCGCCATTCAACCTGCATGAGCGCCCGGCACATCTCCTGTATTTCCGGGCCAAACACGCAGTCCCGGCTGCCAAGGATGCGGTGGTGTTTGTCGCCTTCGACAGCCGCGTTCATGACAGAACCATGACAGTTTGGCATGAGTTTGATGCAAAGTCGATTTTGTCGTGGTAGCATTTTCCTGACGCGAAAAATGTGATAAGGGCTTCGCCGGAAACGGGCTGACGCCGCACCTTTTCATGGGTTGGCGCAGCCCGTAAAACTATTTAACAGAACGGGGCACCGCATGTCCGATCAGGAACAGGCCGAAATCAGATTGGCCGTCGCACGTCTGAAACAGGAACACGCGGACTTCGATGCTGCCATAAACGCCATGATAGCGGTTGGCTGCGACCAATTGCGCGTCCAGCGCATGAAAAAGAAAAAGCTCGCAATCAAGGACAAGCTGCAGGAAATGGAAGATCGGGTGATCCCCGACATCATCGCCTGAATGTCCATGACCATCCATAATTAGAGCCGGGGTTCGCCCGGCTTTATCTTTTCAGCATCATTCCACCAACTACATGAAAGAAGCGGAGCAGGAAGATCAATGAGCGTTACTGCCGATGTCGCCATCATCATGGGAAGCCAGTCCGACTGGGAAACCATGCGCCATGCAGCGGACACACTCGAAGCACTCGGCATTTCCTTCGATGCCCGGATCGTTTCCGCGCATCGCACCCCTGATCGTCTCGTTGCCTTTGCCAAAGGCGCCAAGGCAGAAGGTTTCAAGGTCGTCATCGCGGGCGCAGGGGGCGCAGCCCATCTGCCAGGCATGGCGGCAGCCATGACGCCGCTTCCCGTCTTCGGCGTTCCAGTCCAGTCCAAGGCGCTTTCAGGCCAGGACTCGCTTCTTTCCATCGTCCAGATGCCGGCCGGCATCCCTGTCGGTACGCTGGCGATCGGCCGCGCCGGTGCGGTCAATGCCGCACTGCTCGCAGCAGCCGTCCTGGCGCTTTACGACGAGGCGCTTGCAGCCCGCCTTGACGAATGGCGCACGGCACAGACGCAAAGCGTGGCTGAACGCCCTTCAAACGAGGCCTGATATGAACAAGTCTGTACTGAAGCCCGGTGCAACCATCGGCATTATCGGCGGCGGGCAGCTCGGCAGGATGCTTGCCATGGCCGCAGCGCGGCTCGGCTTTCAAACCGTGATTCTGGAGCCGCAGGCCGATTGCCCGGCAGCACAGGTCGCCAATCGCCAGATCGTCGCGGCCTATGACGATCCGAAGGCGCTTGCGGAGCTTGCCGCAGCTTCCGATGTCATTACCTACGAATTCGAGAACGTGCCGGTGAGCGCCGCCGACCGGCTGGCAGAAACCGCTCTGGTCCTGCCGCCGCCCGCAGCGCTTGAAGTCTCGCAGGATCGTTTTGCCGAAAAGCAGTTCCTCAATCAAAGCGATATCGAGACGGCTCCTTGGCGCCTCGTGGACGATGAAGAATCCCTGATCGCGGCCCTGGGAGCGCTTGGCGAGCGCGGCATCCTCAAGACGCGACGTCTGGGCTATGACGGCAAGGGACAGGTCCGCCTGACCTCGCTCGACGAGAGCGAAGCCCACAAGGCGATTCTTGCCATCAATCGCGCCCCGGCGATCCTCGAAGGCTTCGTCGATTTCGAACGCGAAGTCTCGGTGATTGCAGCGCGCGACCGGTCTGGAAACGTCGCAATCTTCGATATTGCCGAAAACGTGCACAAGGACGGCATCCTTGCCACCTCGACCGTTCCGGCTGCGATTTCCGAGAACACAGCGGAAGCTGCCCGCAAAGCCGCTACAAAGCTTTTGAATGCGCTTGATTATGTCGGCGTGCTGGGGCTCGAATTCTTCGTCCTGAAGGACGGAACGCTGCTGGCAAACGAGTTTGCCCCGCGTGTCCATAATTCCGGCCACTGGACAGAAGCAGCCTGCGCCATTTCGCAGTTCGAACAGCATATCCGCGCCGTTGCCGGATTGCCTCTCGGCAGCACCGAACGCCATTCCGATTGCGTAATGGAAAACCTGATCAGCGACGACGTCGACAAGGTTCCAGCGATTCTCTCCGAAAACAATGCCGTGCTGCACCTTTACGGTAAAAAAGAAGCACGTCCGGGCCGCAAAATGGGCCATGTGACGCGCATCCAGCCTCGCAGGAAATGATGTTCATCGGGAATCCCGTCGATTCCCGATGAATCTTTTGCCGCCTGCCAAGAATTTCAGCTCCAGCACCCTGAATCTGCGGCTCAGGAGTTGACATTTGCCTGAAACCTTGTGTATTTCGGCCAACCCTTCGGGCATCTAACAGTGCCTGTAACCAATTGGCGCCTCGGGCGCCTGTTTTTATGAAGCCCCGCGGCATCTGCACGTCAACGGGCCAACAAGACCGGTGATTGACATGAAGATCAAGAACTCGCTTAAAGCGCTTAAGGCCCGTCATCGCGACTGCCAGCTGGTCCGCCGCAAGGGCCGCGTATACATCATCAATAAGACCGCCCCGCGCTACAAGGCTCGCCAGGGCTAATCTTATTTCTGATTTAGCATTTGACGTTTCGCTGCGCATGATAAAATCTATGCGCATGCGGAACGTTTTTGCATGTCTGATTTCTTTTTCTGTGGTCGCATCGCTGGGTGCAACGGTGCTGTCGGCTTATGCCGAAGTCGCGCCCGGCAAGGTGCCGCTTACCGCACCGCTGACGCCCGTTCAGACCGGCCCCGACAGCGAACAGAAACCGACCCCGGAAAAACCTGCGCCTAATGCAGCCCAAACGCCTGAAGAGCGCCTCGACAAGCTCTTTGCGGATCTTCGCCGTACAACGGATGAAACCAAGGCGCGGCGCATTGCTTCGCAGATCAATACGCTGTGGTCGCAATCCGGCAGCGCAACAGTCGATCTCCTCATGCAATGGGCGAACGCGGCGATGCTGGAGCAGCGCTATCCTTCGGCCATCGACTTCCTGAACGAAGCGATCGCGCTTGACCCAGAATATGCGGAAGCATGGAATCGCCGCGCCACGGTCTATTTCCTTAAAAAAGATTATGCCCATGCCATGTACGACATCAATCGTACGCTGGAACTGGAACCGCGCCATTATGGCGCCCTGACCGGCATGGCGGCCATATTGCGCCTGCGCGGCCTCAAAGAACAGGCGCTAAAAGCCTATGAACAGGCCCTGATCGTTTATCCGATGATGCGCGACGCACAGAAGAACTTCAATGATCTGGCTGACGAACTGTCCGACACTCGGACTTAGAGCGTCCCTGCCTCCTCCAATTCATCTCTGCTCAAAGAAAAACGCGCCCTGAAAGAGCGCGTTTTTTTGGATGCCGTCTGCCGTGACTGGATGAGATGCGGCTGTGGCGAGTCGAAAATGGTGGAGTTTGAGAACCGGAGCGGAATGTACTTCAACGCATAGTCCCGAAAAGTTGCAGGCTTTTCGGATTAGACTTTGCGTTGAAGAATGCACATGAGCACCGGAAGCGCAAAACGACGCCATTTGCAGGCCGTCACGGCCGGAATATCGCCATTCTAGATGCCCGATTTTCCATCTGGCCCTATATAGGCGATGCGCAGCATGTTGGTCGCGCCCGGGGTTCCGAACGGGACACCGGCGGTGATGATGACGCGGTCGCCTGCCTTGCCGAACTCTTCGTGGAAGACGATTTCACAGGCATGGTTGACCATGTCTTCAAGGTCGTGCGCATCATCGGTAACAACGCAATGCAGGCCCCAGACGAGCGACAGCTTGCGGGCGGTATCGACAACCGGCGACAGGGCGATAATCGGCGTGCGCGGCCGCTCGCGGGCAGCGCGCAGGCCGGTCGTGCCGGACGCGGTATAGGTGACGATGGCCGAAAGCTTCAGCGTTTCCGCGATCTGGCGTGCAGCGAGCGAGATTGCGTCGGCACCAGTCGGCTCCGGCGCTGCCCGCTGCGCATCGATGATGGTCGAATAGGTCGGTTCCTTTTCCACCTGCTCCGCGATGCGGTTCATGGTGGCGACCGCTTCGACCGGATACTGGCCGGAGGCGGATTCAGCCGAAAGCATGATCGCATCCGCACCTTCAAACACCGCGGTCGCAACGTCGGAAACTTCGGCGCGGGTCGGAACCGGAGCAGTGATCATCGATTCCAGCATCTGCGTGGCCACCACGACCGGCTTGCCGGCGCGGCGTGCCTTGCGGGTGATCTGCTTCTGGATGCCGGGAACGCTTTCAAGCGGCATTTCAACGCCGAGATCGCCGCGTGCAACCATCAATGCGTCAGAAAGCTCGATGATTTCATCAAGACGCGTCACGGCCTGCGGCTTCTCGATCTTCGACATCAGGCCGACCTTGCCGCGCGAAACCTTGCGCACCTCGGCCAGGTCTTCCGGACGCTGGATGAAGGAAAGCGCAACCCAGTCGATTTCTTCCTTCAGAACGGCATCGAGGTCCTTGCGGTCCTTTTCCGTCAGCGCGCCGACGCCCAGCGTCGTATCCGGGAGGCTGACGCCCTTGCGATCCGAAATGCGCGTTCCGGAGATCACCTTGCAGCGGATCGACTTGCCGTCGCTTGCCTCGGCTACGAGGTGCAGCTTGCCATCGTCGATCAGCAGGCGATGACCCGGCTCGACAGCTTCAAGAATTTCCGGGTGCGGAAGATAGACGCGGGTTTCATCGCCGGGCGCTTCGTTATTGTCGAGAGTGAAGGTCTGGCCGGGAACGAGATCGACCTTACCGTCCTTGAACTTGCCGACGCGCAGCTTCGGACCCTGAAGATCGGCCAGAATGCCGATCGGACGGCCCAGTTCCTTTTCCACATTGCGAATGCGCTTGACGAGGGTGCGCATCAGATCATGGTCGGCGTGACTCATGTTGATGCGGAACACATCCGCGCCTGCCTCAAACAGCTTGCGGATGACGGCTTCCTCGCCTGACGCCGGACCTAGCGTGGCGAGAATCTTGACCTTGCGGTTGCGCTTCATTGACTATTCGTTCCTGTAACAGTGGGGTTTTCTGTCGGCGTTTCATCGGTGAGCTGAACCATCCAGCTCGATTGTTCCCCGGTGTCGTATTCCTGGAAGCCGTTGCGCTGGAAACCGCGCGCGAAGCAATCCTGGACGCCAGTAATACGGAATTCTTTTTCGGCCACGCACATGTTGACCTTGCCCTCCCAGCGCCCGCCGCCCTGGGCGTCTTCGGCGTAGAGGTAGTAGTAGCGGGATGAAAGCGGGCCTTCGAGCAGCGTCTTGCAGGCAGCGCCTTCAATATGCCACCAGCCTTCGGTCACCCAGCCGGTCTTGGCGCGGTAGCCGATGGCAACGCCGACCAGGTTCTGGGTTGCGTTACATACGCGGAAATCCGCCCTGGCCTCTATGGATGTCATGCCCAGCGCAGTCATCAGCACACCGGCAAACAAAACTAGAGATCGTGGAAGTCGCATACGCAGAACCCCTTCAGCCCGCTATCGGTTTTATCGAACAATTTATATTGCACAAGGAAATCCATCTCGGGGACATCCCGTTTCGGGTCGCTCTCTTTTCGGCAGTTTCGCCTTTGATGTCAACGCAATCCCATTGATTACAGGTACTCTCAATCGAAGAATGATCGTTGCAATCCCGGCTTTCTCATGACAGACCTGAAACAGCTTCCCGCACAACACAGAAATAATCTCAAAGTTCAGCCTCGGATTCCGCCCTATGCCGCTTCAATCCGGATCAATCGCTTCGACGCAATTCTCACCGGTATACACTGTCGACGGAGATTTCAGCCTCGGCCTGCTCCTGACCGCCGACCATGCACGGCGCGATGTTCCAGCCGAATATGGCACGCTTGGTTTGCAGAAAAGTGAATTCGACCGTCATATCGCCTATGATATCGGCGTCGAGAACTTGACGCGCAGGCTCGCCAGCCGTCTGAACGCGCCGGCGGTCCTCGGTGGTTTTTCGCGCCTCCTGATCGATCCCAATCGCGGGGAGGACGATCCGACGCTGATCATGCAGCTGTCCGACGGGGCAGTCATCTCCGGCAACTATCCGATGTCCGCAGGCGAGCGTGAGGAACGCCTCCAACGCTTCTACCGCCCCTATCACGACGCGGTTGCCCGGGCGAGCGAACGCGTGGCCGCCGAAAGCCGGGCTGCGCCATTCATCGTTTCGATCCATTCCTTTACGCCGCGCTGGAAGCACAAGGCCCGCCCCTGGCAGATCGGCCTTCTCTGGGACAAGGACGACCGCGCCGTAAAGCCGCTTCTGTCGCTGCTGCGTGAAAACCCTGACCTGACGGTCGGCGATAACGAACCTTATGACGGCGCGCTCAAGAACGACGCCATGTACCGGCATGCGACCGCGAAGGGCTTCGCCCATGTCCTGATCGAAGTGCGGCAGGACCTGATTGCCGATGACAAGGGAGCGGCTGAATGGGCCAACCGGCTTGCCCCCATGATCGCGCAAATCAACACACTTCCCCACATCCACATTGTCCGGCATTTCGGCTCGCGCGCCGATCGCATCGGATAACGGGCCTGTCAGGAGAGGCTTTGCCCGCTATCCACAGGGCTTGACCCGCCAAATCGGGTCGTGCATCGAAAAAGGCTCTTAATTTTGCCTGCGACTCGCGGGAAAAACGGTCCAGACTTTCGAGAAGCGGTTTCGCGCCATGCGCGACCGCATCATCATTGAATTTGAATTGGAGAACTCCTCGTGAGCGACGACATTACCAGCGAAGCCCAAACGATTGCTGTCGGCCAGTTGCGTGCTTTCATCGAGCGCATCGAGCGGCTTGAAGAAGAAAAAAAGACCATCGGCGACGATATCAAGGAAGTTTACGCGGAATTGAAGGGTTCGGGGTTTGACAGCAAGGTCGTGAGGACCATTATTCGTCTGCGTAAAAAAGAAGACCATGAACGTCAGGAAGAAGAAGCCATGCTGCAGCTCTATATGGATGCACTTGGCATGAGCTGATTTCGGCTCTTCCCGGAGCCTCTCCTCTTCCTGAAATCGAAACCCGACGGATCATTCGCGATCCGTATTCAGTGTCTGAGAAAAAGCGCCATTGCAGCAAGGCATGGTGGTTTTTGAATCGGACACTCAGAGGAAGGGGACAGTATCTATGGAGTTCAGAAAGCTCGGACGTACCGAACTTAATGTTTCGCCGCTCTGCTTCGGCGGCAATGTATTTGGATGGACGGTCGATGAAGCGACATCGTTCTCGCTTCTCGACCGTTTTGTCGATGCCGGTTTCAATTTCATCGACACAGCCGATGTCTATTCCGCCTGGGCGCCCGGCAATGTGGGCGGCGAATCCGAAACCATTATCGGCAACTGGCTGAAATCCCGCGGCCTGCGCGACAAGGTGGTCATCGCCACCAAGGTCGGTGGCGAATTGGGCCCTGACGAAAAGGGCCTTTCCCCGGCTTATATCCGCAAGGCGGTGGATGCTTCCCTCAAGCGACTGCAGACGGATTACATCGATCTCTATCAATCGCACTGGGATGACCCGGAAACACCGTTCGAAGATGTGCTCGGCACCTATAAGGAGCTGATGGAGGTCGGCAAGGTGCGGGCCATCGGTGCGTCCAATCTTACGCCGGAGCGACTGACCGAGGCGCTGAACGTCGCCCATTCACATGACCTGCCGCGCTACGAAAGCCTGCAACCGCTTTATAATCTTTATGATCGCGGGGATTTCGAAAACGGGCTGGCAAAAATCTGTCGTGACAACGAGCTCGGCGTAATTTCCTATTATTCGCTGGCTGCGGGATTCCTGACCGGAAAATACCGTTCCGCTGACGATCTCGGGCAAAGCGCGCGTGGAAAATCAGTCGAAAAATATCTGACGGATCGCGGGTCGCGGATCATTGCGGCACTTGATGACGTGGCCCGCAATCTCGATGTCACGCCTGCTCAGGTTGCGATCGCCTGGCTCATTGCACAGCCGTCAGTCACAGCCCCTATTGCCAGCGCCACACGCTCGGCCCAGCTGGGCGAACTGATCGCCGCAGCCGAACTGAAACTCAGCGAGGATGAAATCGCCTTGCTGAACGAAGCAAGCCGTTAAACTTCAGAGCATCCATCGAAGGGTAGTCTTACCCTTCGATTTCCTCTCGCAGCATTTCCAGCTCCAGCCATTCTTCTTCCATGGCTGCATTTTCGGAGCGCTTCTTCTCAAGCAAATCGGCGGTCTTGGCGAAAAGCGTCGGGTCCTTGGCATAAAGCTGCGGATCGGCGAGCTTGCCTTCCAGCACGGCGATTTCCTTCGCAAGAGCGTCCATCTTGCCCGGCAGCGTTTCCAACGCAAATTTCTGCTTGTAGGAGAGCTTGCGCTTTTCCTCACGCTTGGGCTGCGGTGCGTCCTCTTCCGGCTTCTCGTCACTTCTGCCGCCAGAAGCCTTGACCGAGCGCCGGTTCAAGGCCTGCTCCTTGCGCTGCGCCATCATGTCGGCATAGCCGCCCGCATATTCGAGCCAGCGCCCGTCACCTTCCGGCGCAATAACCGAAGTAACGGTGCGATCCAGAAAATCGCGGTCATGGCTGACCAGAATGACCGTGCCGGGAAAACCTGCGACCAGCTCCTGCAGCAGATCGAGCGTTTCCATGTCGAGATCGTTGGTCGGCTCATCGAGGATCAGCAGGTTGGCGGGGCGCGCCAGGACGCGGGCCAGCATCAGGCGGGCGCGTTCGCCGCCGGACAGCTCGCGAATGGGCGTGCGTGCCTGTTCGGGCTGGAACAGAAAGTCCTTCATATAGGACACGACATGCCGCTGCTCGCCGTTGACGACGAGGCTTTCGCCGCGCCCATCCGTGAGATAATGGGCCAGCGTCTCGTCCAGATTGAGGCTTTCGCGCTTCTGGTCCAGTTCCGCCATTTCGAGATTGACGCCAAGCCGCAAGGTTCCCGAATCCGGTTCCAGTTTGCCGGTCAGAAGCGACAGAAGCGTCGTCTTTCCCGCACCATTGGGACCAACAAGACCGATGCGGTCGCCGCGCTGCACGCGGATCGAAAAATCCTTGACCAGTACGCGCTCGCCATAGGCCTTGCTCAGCCCTTTGGCTTCGATCACCAGCTTGCCGGATTCCTTCGCATCGCTTGCCGCCAGTACCGCCGTCCCTTGCGCCTTGCGATGATTGCGGAAATCCGCCCGCATCGAATGCAATTCGCCAAGACGGCGCATGTTGCGCTTGCGGCGCGCCGTGACGCCGTAACGCAACCAGTGTTCCTCACGCGCGATCTGGCGTCCGAGCTTGTGATGATCGCGCTCTTCTTCTTCCAGCACCTTGTCACGCCATTCCTCGAAATGGCCAAAACCCTGCTCCAGACGGCGCGTTATGCCACGATCGAGCCAGACGGTCGCCCGGCTGACATTTTCCAGAAAGCGCCGGTCGTGCGAGATCAGGACGATGGCTGAGCGTATCTGGCGCAACTCGCCTTCCAGCCATTCGATGGTGGTCAGATCCAGATGGTTGGTCGGCTCGTCGAGCAGAAGCACGTCCGGCTGCGGCGCGATCACCCGCGCAAGGGCAGCACGCCGCGCCTCACCACCGGAAAGATGATCCGGCTTCTCTTCGCCGGTCAGCCCCAGATGTTCGAGAAGATAGGTGACGCGATGCAGGTCGTCGGTAGGCCCCAGCCCTGCTTCCACATAAGCGCGCACATTGGCGAAGCCGTCCATGTCCGGCACCTGTGGCAGATAGCGGATAGTTGCAAAGGGATGTTTGAAAACCTCGCCCGATGTCGCTTCCACCATACCGGCAGCAATCTTGAGCAGGGTCGATTTACCCGAACCATTACGCCCGACCAGCGCGATGCGGTCGCCTTCGCTCACCGAAAGGCTTGCATCCTCCAGAAGCGGCGTGCCCCCGAAGGTGAGCTTGATCTGGTCGAGGCGAAGGAGTGGTGGTGCCATGGTTCTCTACGATAAACAGGATTGAAAATTCCGCCCTGCTTGTCCGCGACAAAAGCCGTTCTGTCAAATGGAACGGCACCAAAAGGCCCGTGAAAAACAAACAGGCCGGGTTTCCCCCGGCCTGTCCGCAAAACTTATTTATCCAGCAATTACTGGCAAGGCGCTTCGTACACGCGGCCATACGGATCGCGGTAACGGCAATACTGCACGCCATTGCGGGTCTGGGCTGCGCCAAGCAGCGTACCGGCAACCGCACCGATCGCGGCACCCGTGAGTGCACCGCGGCCATTGCCGCCGATTGCGCCACCGGCAAGAGCACCGATTGCCGCGCCACCAACACCGTAACCGGCCGTGCGCTGTTCATTCGTCGTGCATGCAGCCGTCGAGAACGCGAGCACGCCAGCAACAGCAATCATCGTAAGACGTGACTTCATTGAAACATCTCCTACAAGAGTTGAACTAATCACCGACTTTGCGTCCCCAATTTCGGCGTAAAGCAGATGACACCCGCTTGACCCATTTACAATACGTTTCAATTGTCAGCGTCAAGCTCTTTCGATTGATAAGGTTAGCAGCCTCAGTGCGGTTGATCCTCCATCGCCAGATTGGCGATAAGTATCGCTAGTCCAGAATGCGCAGTAACGCGAAGCGTTCCACGAACGACGTTGGAAACTGTCCAGGAAGAGCCGAACGGCAGTGTAACATTATCTAACGGCCACTCCGCATTTGTGATCGAAAGACCTTCTACCGTGCTGAAATTGATAACACTGAACGGCGTCCCGTCCGGAAAATCATAAACATAATCGCCGGGTGGCAGAGGCCAGGCCTCCTCCGACCCGCTGGACAGAAGCACGTCCCGCCCTTTTGCAGCCTGCGCTGTCGCCATGGTCAGATGCAGAAGCGTGTGGTCGGTACGCTGCCCGCCGAAGGCGCCGCAAAGGATTACGCGATCCGCGCCCCGCGCATAAGCCTCCTCGACGGCCAGTTCACCGTCCGTCATATCCTTGGCGGACGGGAACGTCTTCTGCGGCACGTGACCATATTGCGCGCGCAGCTCGGCAGAGGTCGAATCGAAATCGCCAAGCCAGAGCTCCGGTTCAAAACCGAGAGCGGCAGCGTGGCGAATCCCGCTATCGGCAGCGAGAATACGCGCACCTGCAATTTGGCGTTTCAGGCGATCGGTCACGACCAGATCGCCACCAAGAAGAATGACGAATGTGCTCATAAGCCGCTCATAACACGGGTAAATCCGGGCCGGAAGCCTGCATTCGCTGCCGTTGCCATTCCTCGCCTGAAAGATTATTGTCGCAATCGCTCTAACGGGGTGCCGTCTGCTTTCGCGGACGGCTGAGAGGTCCAAAGAGCATTTCCAGCAAAAGTGTAAAACGGTTTTGCGCCCGGAAATGCTGAATAAAACGACCAACCCGCTGAACCTGATCCGGTTTGCACCGGCGGAGGGATTAGATGCTCCATAAACGGCGCTCAATCCTCTTGTGTAGAAAGAAAGGAAGTGCCGTGATGCGGCTTTTGTCTTTGCTGGCTTTTTCATTTTCCGCAGCCGTCGCCTTTGTGCCTTCGGCTGAGGCGAAAGACAAGCTCACCGTCTATACCTATGACAGCTTCGTTTCCGAATGGGGTCCGGGGCCGAAGATCAAGGAAAACTTCGAAAAGGAATGCGATTGCGAAGTCGACTGGATTGCTTCCGCCGACGGCGTTGCCCTGCTCAATCGCCTCAAGCTTGAGGGCAGCAATACCAAAGCCGACATCGTGCTTGGTCTCGATACCAACCTGACGACCGAAGCGCGAGCCACCGGTTTTTTTGCTCCAAGCGGCATCGACCAGAGCAATGTAAACGTTCCGGGCGGCTTCAGGGACGATATCTTCGTTCCCTATGATTATGGCTATTTCGCCGTGGTCTACGATTCCGAAAAGCTGCCCAATCCTCCCAAGAGCCTGAAGGAACTGGTCGAAGGCGATCCTTCCCAGAAGATCGTGCTGCAGGACCCGCGTACCTCGACGCCGGGGCTTGGCATGCTGCTTTGGATGAAATCGGTCTATGGAGACGAAGCGGAAGCGGCCTGGCAGAAACTGCAAAAGCGCATTCTCACCGTCACGCCCGGCTGGTCGGAGGCCTATGGTCTCTTCACCAAGGGCGAGGCCCCGATGGTGCTGTCCTATACGACGTCTCCCGCCTATCACATGATCGCGGAAAAGACGGATCGCTATAAGGCCCTCGCCTATCCCGAGGGCAATTATCTCCAGATCGAACTCGCCGCCCAGACCACCACCGGCGCGAAGAATCCTCTGGCGCAAAAGTTTCTGGCTTTCATGACCGGTCCCGGCTTTCAGGACGCCATCCCCGAAACCAACTGGATGTACCCGGCAGGCAAGACCTCCGCTCCGCTTCCAGCGGCTTTCGATGCGATGCCGAAGCCGGAAAAAACGCTTCTCATCCCGTCGGACGAAGTGGCCAGGAACCGCAAGGCGTGGGTCGATGAATGGCTGGCCGCGACCAGCAAATGACGGCATTTCCGGCACAGCAACGCTCGAAAGATATATTCGCCGCCAGACCGGTCGCGGGCATGGTGGCGCTTTGCCTTCTGGTGGTGCTTGCCGGTGGCGCGCTTGTCGCGCTTGCATTCGAAGCAGGCGGCGGCGGTTTTGATACCGCGGCCAATTTCGACGCCTATCTGTGGCGGGTTGCGCGCTTCACGATCCTGCAGGCAATCGCTTCGAGCCTGCTATCCGTGCTGTTTGCCGTGCCCGTCGCCCGTGCACTTTATGCCGAAGCAAGTTTTCCGGGGCGCGGGCTGATCCTGCGCCTGTTTGCCCTGCCGCTTGCTCTGCCAGCCCTTGTCGCCGTGCTGGGCGTCACCAGCATCTATGGCCGCAACGGGTTCATTGCCCATCTGTCAGAAGCTGCGGGGCATCCGTTCCAGCCGGACATCTACGGCATCACCGGTATCCTCATCGCCCATATTTTCTTCAACATGCCGCTCGCAGTCCGTCTCATTCTGGCTGGTTACGAATCGATACCAACCGATTACTGGAAGCTTGCCGCGCAGCTTGGCATGGGCAATCGGGCCCGCTTCCGGCTCATCGAATGGCCGGTGATCCGCCGCAACCTGCCGGGCATGATCGGCCTCATCTTCATGCTCTGCGTGACGAGCTTCACGACCGTGCTGACGCTCGGCGGCGGCCCCCGCGCCACCACGCTGGAAGTTGCGATCTATCAAAGCCTGCATTTCGATTTCGATCCGGGCCGCGCCGTCGCGCTCACCTTCACGCAGCTTGCGCTGACATTGCTCGTACTTCTGGCCCTCCGTTTCACCGGAAGCCCGTCCGAAGAAGGCTTTACCCATGCGGCAACGCCGCGACGCTACGGTAAGGCCCCTCCGGCTGAACGCGCCGTCAACATCATCTTCATCGGGATAGGCTTTCTCTATGTCGCGCTGCCGATCGCAGGCGTTGTCGTCTCCGGCCTCGCCGCCGATCTGGTGCGGCTCTTGACCGAGAAAACAGTCTGGCGCGCCATCGGCACCAGCCTTGCCCTCGGTTTTTCAGCGGCACTGCTATCGGTCATTCTGTCGCTTGCGCTTGTGTCGGCACGGGAAGCGGCGAAAAAACGTAAACTCGCCAACATCTTCGATACCGGCGCGAGCCTGATCCTCGTCATGCCGCCCATCGTGATCGGTGCCGGCTGGTTCATCCTGCTTCGCCATTTCACCAATCCTTTCGCAATGGCGCCTTTCATGGTCGTCACCGTCAATGCCGCCATGGCCATGCCCTTCGCCGTGCGTCTCCTGCGCCCGGCATGGGACACGGCAGCAAGCCGCCACAACCGGCTTTGCGCACAGTTGGGCATTCATGGCCTCAATCGTTTCCGGCTCATCGACTGGCCTTCGATCCGCAAGCCCCTCGGCATGGCCTTTGCTTTCGCCATGGCGCTTTCCCTTGGCGACCTTGGCACGATTGCCCTGTTTGGCAGCGACGCGCTTTTGACCCTCCCCTATCTTCTCTTGCAGCGCATGGGCAGCTATCGCACATTCGATGCGGCGGGCCTGGCGCTCATTCTCGGGTTGCTGTGCCTCGCACTGATGATGATCGCGGATCGCGCATCCCGAAAGGAAACGCCTTCTCTATGAATGCCCCGATGAACCCGGCTACCGAAATCCGCCTCGATAACGTTCAGTTCAGCTATGGCGAAACCGCCATGCATTTCGAGGCGACGATAAAAGGCGGCGTCATTGCAGCGATTGTCGGGCCAAGCGGTTCGGGCAAATCGACGCTTCTTAACCTGATTGCCGGTTTTGAATTTCCGCAATCCGGCCGCATCCTGATCGGTGGCAACGACGTCAGCGAATTCTCACCGGCAGACCGGCCCGTTTCGATGGTGTTCCAGGAAAACAACCTGTTCGCCCATCTGAGCGTCGAGCAGAATGTCGGTCTCGGACGCTCGCCAAACCTGAAACTCTCCGCAAAGGATCGTGCCGACATCGCGGAAGCTCTGTCGCGCGTCGGCCTTGCGGGCAAGGAACAGCGCAAGCCTGAAGCGCTGTCCGGCGGCGAACGGCAGCGCGTGGCGATTGCCCGCGCGCTCATACGCCAGCGCCCTGTTCTACTCCTTGACGAAGCCTTTGCCTCGCTGGGCCCCGCGCTGCGGCATCAAATGCTGGAACTGGTCAGGGAGCTTCAGCTTGAAACCGGCATGACGGTGCTGATGGTCACCCACACGCCGGAAGATGCAATTTACCTCGACGCGGTGTTGCTTTTTCTCGACACTGGCCGCATTTCCGCGATGGGGCCTGCTGTTGAACTGCTTTCCCCGACTGGACCGGAGGCCCTGCGGCGCTATATCGGCGAAAAGCGGAATTCGGGCTGAACCTCAAATAGAGTTACGGTTGCGGACATATTTTGTTCGCAATCTGCCGGAAGAACCGCTGCAGATTTCTTGTACTGCTTGTATGCGTTCTGGTCTGTGACTAGATTTGGCCACGGATCAAGCAATCTGATTCAGAAGCGAGGATAAAATACTGTTCCGTCAATCGACCCGTTCCCGGGCCTTCCTGTGTCTACCCATCTCCCTGCCAGAATGGACGCAGCAAAATTGGCGGAAACCAGCCATCGGCCTTGGCTTGCTTGCGGTCGCCCTGATTTCCGGTTGCCAGTCGATCAATTCCAGCAAGGATCTGGGATTGCAGCCGTCCGACAATCCCGTGACGGTCGACAATGTGACGCGCAACGATCGGCTCGCGCAGCTCGGCGCCCAGCAGCATCCGCGCATTCTCGCGACCTATGGCGGTGAGTACAAGGACCAGAAGCTTGAGCGCATGGTGGCCAAGATCGTCGGCAAGCTGACGACGGTTACCGACAAGCCGGACCAGACCTATCGCATCACCATTCTCGATAGCCCCAATATCAACGCCTTCGCATTGCCGGGCGGCTATCTCTATGTCACGCGCGGCCTGCTCGCGCTCGCCAACGACTCCTCCGAAGTTGCGGCCGTGATCGCCCATGAAATGGGCCATGTCATCGCCAACCATGGCATTTTGCGCCAGGAGAAGGAGGCGGAGACGGCCATTGCCGGTCGTGTTGCAAGCGAAGTGCTGCATAATGAATCCGCCAGCCGTGAAGAAGAGCTGCGCGGCAAGCTGCGGCTTGCCCAGTTCTCGCGTAATCAGGAATTGCAGGCGGATGCCATCGGGATCAAGATGATCGGTGAAGCTGGTTACGATCCGTTCGCTTCGGCACGTTTCCTCCAGTCGATGGAAGCCTATCAGAGCTTCCGTTCGGTTTCCGGCGCGACCGATGCAAGCCTCGACTTTCTCGCAAGCCACCCGGCAACGCCACAGCGCATCCAGCTTGCGCTTGGCCATGCACGCCGCATCGGCGCACCGGGTGTCGGCACGACCGATCGCGATTCCTTCCTCGACGGCATTGATGGTCTTCTTTACGGCGACTCGCCCAGTGAGGGTTATGTCCGCGAACAGACCTTCATCCACCCGAAGCTCGGCGTCACCTTCCGCGCGCCGGATGGTTTCAGCATCGACAATTCAGCCAATGCGGTCATGGCCAGCGGCCCCGGCGAAGTGGCCATCCGTTTCGATGGCGCATCTCTTCCAGCGGGCTCGAATCTAGCCGATTATATCCGCTCCGGCTGGGTGACAGGTCTCGACGACAGTTCGATCCAGACCACCACCATCAACGGCTTGCCCGCCGCGACCGCGCGTGCCAGCGCCGATCGCTGGCAGTTCGACATTGTGGTCATCGGCGCCAATAACAAGGTCTATCGCTTCCTGACAGCGGCACCGAAAGGCAGCAATGCCCTTCTGCCCGCCTCACAAACTGTCACGCAATCGTTCCGCCTGCTGTCGCCTGCCGAACAGAACTCCATCAAGCCGCTTCGTATCCGCGTCGTAACGGTGAAGCCCGGTGACACGCTGGCGAGCCTGTCGGCACGCATGCAGGGTACGACGCGCAAGCTGGAACTATTCCGCCTTCTCAATGCCATGTCTGCGGGGGCGACGGTTTCGGTCGGCGACCGCGTGAAGCTGATAAGCGAGTAAGACAGAATGACGGAAACACTTGTCCACTCAGTGCTGGCCGGAAAAGTCGCCCCTCTCGGGAGCCGTGGCGTCCCAAGCGGCATCGACAAGCAGCCGGTATCCGGCAAGGTTCGTGTGACATTCGAAGGGCTGGACTGCGACGCGCAAGGCGACCGAAAGGTGCATGGCGGACCGGAAAAGGCGCTCCACCATTATCCGCATGACCATTACGCTCTCTGGCGCGAAGAAATCGGTGACAATCCGCGTCTCGGCGCAAGGGGCGCCTTTGGCGAGAACATCTCGACCTCCGGTCTCGATGAACGCAATGTCGCCGTGGGAGACCGGTTTCGCCTTGGCAGTGCGCTTGTGGAAGTATCGCAGGGACGCCAGCCTTGCTGGAAACTGAACGAGCGTTTTGCAACAGCGGATATGGCGGTCCGCGTCCAGAAGACGGGACGGACGGGCTGGTACTACCGCGTTCTGGAAGAAGGTCATGTGGAAGCCGGCGATTCGCTGACGCTTGTCGACCGCCCTTCACCGGAATGGACGCTGCATCGCGTCTGGCATCTGCTTTATGTCGATACGCTGAACTATGACGAACTGGCCTTGATGGCCGGGCTTTCGCACCTCGCCGACAGCTGGAAGCGCTATGCCGTGCGCCGTCTTGAAAATCGCAAGGTCGAGGACTGGTCCTCCAGGCTCGAAGGCAAGACAACCGAACCACAAAACTAAGGAGGAGCCGCCTGGCCCCTCTTCTTGGTTTCCCGACCTTCGCGAACTACGCCTGATAGGCTGCCAGTTCGTGCTGGCTCAACAAGGCGATCTTCAGCTTTTCCATCGCACGGCTTTCGATCTGCCGTACACGTTCCTTGGAAATACCGAGCTTTTCACCCAGAGCCTCCAGCGTCACCCCGTCGTCATCGAGGCGGCGTTCACGGATAATGTGCAGTTCGCGCTCGTTCAGCGTGTCGAGCGCCACATTGAGCCACTGGTTACGGCGCTCCATATCAATGGAGCTTTCGGCGATTTCGTCCTGCAAGGGATGGTCGTCCACCAGAAAATCCATGCGGCGCGACGCGCCCGATTCTTCACTGTTCACAGGTGCCGAAAGCGAACTATCCGGCCCCGACAGCCGGCTGTCCATGATCTCGACGTCGCTCGTCGAAACACCCAGCTGATCGGAAATTTCCCGGTAAATCTCGGCCTTGCTCATGGTATCGTCGGATTGGGCCAATTTCGAACGTAGACGGCGCAGGTTGAAGAATAGCGCCTTCTGTGCCGAACTGGTGCCTCCGCGCACGATGGACCAGTTGCGCAGGATATAATCCTGCATGGAGGCTCGAATCCACCAGGACGCATAGGTGGAGAAACGCACTTCCCGCTCGGGGTCGAAGCGGGCTGCAGCTTCCAGAAGGCCGACATAACCCTCCTGGATGAGATCGTTCATGGGCAGCTTGAACTTGCGAAAGCGGCCCGCCATCGAAATAACCAGACGCATATGTGCGGATGTGATGCGGTGAAGGGCTTCCTGATCCTTCAGTTCACGCCAGCGGATGGCGAGATCGCGTTCCTCTTCGCGCTCCAGATAGGGAGCCGACATCGCGCTGCGGATCATGGATTGGGAAGAGGCTGCTGTCGCCGGGAGACTGCGTGCAACCATAGGCATGCGATTGGCCGGAACTGTGGAAGAACTGCTCATGGATGACTGCTTCATCTGGTTCTCCTGTTCTGAACTCACGCCCGTCGGGCGTTCAGTGGAAGGATATGCCAGTCCCACAAAGACTCATTGGACGAGCTAGCGAATTCGCCCAAAACTCCCCGCCAGGCCTATTCTTTGGCCAACATGATTACGCCGCAAAACAAACCCGTTTACGAACTGGTGTCTGGGAAAACGCACCAGCGGCGATCAGGTTCCCTATCGATCAGGATAATTCTCGGACCAAGCGGGATAATGTCCGGAAAGGTTAAGGAGAGGTTGCAAAGATCGATAGAATTTTAACCAGAACGATATTGCGGGCAGCCTCATGGGGAACGAGGCCGACCCGGCTTTTCTTGACTGAGGCAAATAAAAAGCCCGGCTAAAGCCGGGCCTTTTAAAAAGAAGGGAAGTAAAGCTTATGCGGCTTCAACTTCATCGTCGTCAAGATCGGCCTCGGCATCGGCCTTGCCGCGCTTCGGTCCCTTGGCGAGATTGGCTTCGATAAGACGAACAGCTTCGGTTTCCGAAAGCTTGTTCACGGCAGCGATTTCGCGCGCCATGCGATCGAGGGCAGCTTCGTAAAGCTGGCGTTCCGAATAGGACTGTTCCGGCTGGTTTTCAGCACGGAAAAGATCGCGAACGACTTCCGAGATCGAGATCAAATCGCCGGAATTGATCTTTGCATCATATTCCTGCGCGCGGCGCGACCACATGGTGCGCTTTACACGTGCGCGGCCCTGAACGACCTTCAATGCACGTTCAACATAATCGGTCTCCGACAGCTTGCGCATGCCGATGGAGGCGGCCTTGGCGACCGGCACCTTCAGGCGCATCTTGTCTTTTTCGAAATCGATCACGAAGAGTTCGAGCTTGTGACCTGCCACTTCCTGCTCTTCGATGGTTACGATCTGGCCGACGCCATGAGCCGGATATACGATGGCCTCACCGGCCTTGAAACCGCCACGCGCTACTGGAGACTTTTTCTGCTGGGATGACATACGCTTCATTACTCCCTGTTGTGCCCGGCGCGACCCGCCGGTTGACACATGATGGTCGACCGCGCTCCGGAGAAATGAAGCACGGACGTTGCTTGTCGGTTTGCAACTGAAAACGTGTCTGACGGCAAATCTAACCGACCGGGTGTACGGTGAGGGGGACGACGCCAGATCGCAATCATCTTCCCCGGTGCCATTCAGCCCGGTACTAAAGATCAGCCCTTTCAGAGATTAACGCATAGCGCCACGACTTGACGTCCAGTCACCGAAATTATTGTGACAACCTAACACAATTTCGCGCAAGAATCAACAAATTGCCGGATATGCCGTATCCGGCAACGCAACACACCTAAAAGATGGGCGTTTTCCCGTGATTTCATTCGTCTTTTGCCGGTGCATCGCAGAAAATGCAAGTGATAAATCCTGCTTTTCCGTAATGCCGGTTACCCTGTCAGTCTTAACAGGATAACCTATGGTGTTCCAGAAGTGCGAAGTCTTCGGAAACAACGAGATACTTATATAATACCGTCATGCTTGCAGCAGCCTGATAGCCGGGACTGCAATACCATGCCGGTATTAGTCACCGCTGCCCGGCTCGGCAGAGAAATACTTCTCCAGCTTCCCAGCTACGCCATCCATCTCCTTGGCTTCGGGAAGGGCGTCCTTCTTCGCGGTAATATTGGGCCATTTTGCCGCATATTCCGTATTCAGTTCCAGCCACTTGTCGAGGCCCGGCTCGGTGTCGGGGCTGATCGCCTCGGCAGGGCATTCCGGTTCACATACGCCGCAGTCGATGCACTCATCGGGATTGATGACGAGCATGTTTTCGCCTTCGTAGAAGCAATCGACCGGGCAGACCTCGACGCAGTCCGTATATTTGCAGCGAATGCAATTATCGGTCACGACATACGTCATCGTCGAACTCCTGTTGCCGCCCGAATTACTGAACAGGCAGCTTATCTATCCTAAAGCTTTGCGCCGATACTCCGACAAGCCGACAATCGGCCAGCAACCGGCCAGCAACCGGCTTGGGGCTTCGGAATATCTCGCCACGAAGTCACTGTGCACGGAAATGGTTGCGGGTATCAGCCCATGCCCTTTTATGACAATGCGTGAGGTAACGATTTTATCCCGCCATGACAAGGGTGCAAACGCCGCAATGTCACGAAGTCACTCACGTCTGAAACAGCATTTCGTTTGAGAGCTTTCGCTTGGAAAAGGCTTTCGCCGGAACGGTTCGGTGAGCAATTTCCATCACCGCCGCAAGAGACCTGCGGCAACGCGTCCATGTCAGTTTCCGCGCAAACGATCCGTTTCGCGCCGCTCCTTCTTGGTCGGCCTTCCCGCGCCGCTCTCGCGCTGCGGCGTTGCGGCCTCCGGCACGACCGCCGAAGCTGGCACGGGTGGCGGCGAAAGATCTTCATAGAGAAGCTGGGCTTCCGGCGCCGGGCCGCGACGCTCTCCGGGAGCCAGTATCTTGTAGACGAGGATGCGCCGGTCCAGCGTGATGGTCAGTACGTCGCCAACCTTCACCTGATGGGCAGCCTGCTCGATCTTGTCGCGATTGACCCGGACCTTGCCGCCGACGGCGAGTTTCGCCGCCAGCGATCTTGATTTGACCACGCGCGCGAAGAACAGCCATTTGTCGATTCGCTGTCTTGCGCCCGCTTCTGCCGTCATCTTACTTCTTCATCTGCTCTTTCAGAGCCAGAAGCTTGGCGAAAGGCGAGTCGGGGTCGATGCGTGCAGGACGTTCCTGCTCGACGCGCTTTCCAGCCGGATGACCGTGATCGCGCTTCTGCTGACGCTGGTTGCCGCCGCGGAAGTCCCCCTTGTTGGAACCTTCGCGCTTACCATCGCCGTCATGACGCTTTGGCTTGTCGAAGCGCTTGCCGCCGCGATCGTTGCGAGCCTGCTGCTCTGCGCCGTCGGACTTGCGTGCCTCGCCACCCTGGTCGCGGTTCTGATGACCGCGATTCTGGTTGCCGCGATTTTGGCGCTGACGGTTCTGGTCCTGGTTACGGTTACGACCCTCGAAGCGACCCTGACGCCAGAGAAGGACAGGCTTTGGCTCTTCAGCCACAGCTTCTGCCGTTTCAGCGGCCGGGGCCGATTCTTCCGCCGCAGGAGCAGCTTCGTCCGCCTTCGCTTCGACCTCTTCCTCGGCAATCACGACCGGTGCCGGCACGGGTTCAGCCGCCGGAACAGCAGGCTTTTCAGCTTCCGCAACCGGAGAAACGCCAGCTTCCTTGGCGGCAGCTTCGGCTGCGAAAGCGTCGAGCTCGGCAAGCTTCGCCGTCACGGCAGCAGCTTCCATCGCCTCGTGGCGATAACCAAGGCTGCGCAGGATTTCTTCCATGTTCTCGGTTGTCGCACCCAAAATGGACATCATGGCAGGCGTGACGATGAAACGTCCGCCGTCATAAGCGCCATCCGGACGCGCACCGGAACCCGGACGCCAGGCAAGCGCCGGGCGAATGAGATCGGCAAGGCGTTCCAGAATATCGATGCGCACGGCACGACGGCCCAGCACGCGATAGCCTGCCAGACGATAGAACTGGTGGTCGAAAGCCGGATCGACCACGACCGAGGTGCGGCCAGCGGCCAGTACATTCACGACATCGCCGTAACCGGCGCGTTCGCGGCCATCATTCTTAAGCGCCCACAGCAGCGTGATGAGGCCAGCCGGGGCCGGCTTCAGCAGCATGGGCATGAAGACGTGATAGGCACCGAAACGCACACCGAGACGGCGAAGCGCTGCACGCGAATCCTGATCGAGACCGCGCACTTCCTCCGCCACATCGCGACGTGGAAGAATGCCCAGGTTCTCAACGATCTGGAATGCGAGGCCGCGTGTCATGCCGGTCAGGGCATCGGCGGCGGCCAGGTCGGTAAGCGGCTTCAGAACGGTTTCGATATGATGCGCGACGAAACGGTCGATGCGCGCGGCAACCTTGTCGCGCGCTGCTCCCGTAAGCTGTTCGTCGGCGAGGATCACCGCACGCGGCTTCAGCAGGTCATCGCCCGCAACCAGCGTTGCGACCGTTGCGCCAACCCAGCGCATCACGCCATCCGAGCCCAGTGCGAAATCGCCGTTCGGCGCAGCAGCAAAGCGCTCCGCGCGACGTTCGAACTCGGCGGCCAGCGCCTTTTGTGCAGCCGACTTCACCGCCTTGGCGTCAGGCCCCTCGGCCTGAACGTCAGCGGTAAAACGGAATCCTTCCAGTTGCCCGACATTGTGGCCTTCGACAATCACGTCTCCGGCAGGGCTGATTTCTGCTTCAAGCATGGCATTCTCTCTCAGGCGCCTCATAAGCACGCTTGTCCTGCGGTCTACAAAGCGTTTCGTCAACCTTTCATGCAGCGCGTCGGACAATCTGTCCTCAATTTCGCGCGTCTTTTCCTGCCAGTGTGTCGGATCGGCAAGCCATCCCGGCCTGTGCGACACGAAAGTCCAGGTGCGGATTTGCGCCACGCGATGCGACAGGGTGTCGATTTCCCCCTCTGTGCTGTCGGCGCGGCGCACCTGTTCGCTCATATAATCTTCATCGACGCTCCCTCGGCGGACAAGATCCTGGTAGATGGTTGCAATGATATCGGCATGCTGCGCCGGCGCGATCTTGCGATAGTCGGGCAGCGCGCAGGCGTCCCATAAAAGCTCGATCCGCGCCGGTGTCGTCGCAAGCCGCACAATCTCTTCGTCTTTCGACAAATTTTCAAGCGCTTGTTGATCGACCGCCGGCAAAGCCTTGGCGAGCCCCTCGACGGGCGCGGGTGTTTCCAGAGAATATCGCAGGGAATCGAGCGACGAAAAGTCGAAACGCGCCGTGCGCCATTGCAGGACTTTCACCGGATCGAAATTATGCGCCTCCACCCGTTCGACCAGTTCCTCGTCGAAAGGACGCACCTGCCCCGTCACACCGAATGTGCCGTCACGCAGATGCCGGCCCGCGCGTCCTGCGATCTGCCCCACTTCGGCGGGCGTCAGGTCGCGGAACTGATAGCCATCGAACTTGCGGTTCTGCGCGAAGGCGACATGATCCACATCCAGGTTAAGCCCCATGCCGATGGCATCGGTCGCCACCAGAAAATCCACGTCGCCGGACTGGTAAAGCTCCACCTGCGCATTGCGCGTGCGCGGGCTGAGCGCACCCATGACCACGGCCGCCCCGCCGCGCTGGCGGCGGATCAGTTCGGCAATCGCATAAACCTCATCGGCGGAAAAGGCGACGATGGCGGAACGGTTCGGCAGGCGGGTAATCTTCTTGGAACCGGCATAGGCCAGATGCGACAGGCGCGGACGCGTCACCACATTGATGCCGCGCAGAAGCTTTTCCAGAATCCCGCGCATGGTTCCGGCACCGAGCAGCAGCGTCTCCTGCCGCCCCCGCAAATGCAGGATGCGGTCAGTGAAGATATGGCCGCGCTCAAGGTCGCCAGCAAGTTGCACTTCATCGATGGCCACGAAAGCGGCATCGGTACGGCGCGGCATGGCCTCGACCGTGCAGACGGAATAGCGCGCGCCGGGCGGCACGATCTTTTCCTCGCCCGTCACCAGCGCAACATTGGCCGCACCGACCCGTTCCACGACACGGTTATAGACCTCGCGCGCCAGAAGGCGCAGCGGCAGGCCGATCATGCCGCTTCCATGCGACAACATGCGTTCAATGGCGAGATGCGTCTTGCCGGTGTTGGTCGGCCCAAGCACGGCGGTCACATCGCGGCCACTCAGGGTCAGCGGCAAATCATGGGCAGGGAGTTGGTTCATGCCAATAATCGGATTCCCGGTACAAGCGCCCTTCACGGGCTGGATGCTGGTTCTGCGATAGCACTATACGACCTGCACCGAAAGCGCTCCTGTTAAGTTTAAGTATGGGCCAATTGCCGATATGTCGACGACCGATGTGAAGCCGGTCAATAACTTGTCGATTAACAATTGGAACGACTCTGGAACGAATCGGCGACGAATCGCTGACTCCGACAGCTTCGCTATTTGTTCACGGCAACATATAGTAAGCCTAGCACAAATGCCCACAACATGATGAATCAAATGTTCCGCTTATCGGTGTTCTCCTGACGCGAGACGGCGGTGATCGTTAACCTTTGGCAAAACCTGTCAACAGACTGATCCACGGCAACGCTGTTTCTCAGGAAATCTTAATGATTACTGATACTTCGTTAACGCCGGAACGCGTGAAACCCCGTTTTTCGTTAACCTTCAGGCCAAAGCCGGAACGAATCGGCGACGAATCGCTGATCCTCAAAGTTTCCTTGTTTGTTCTCACAACATCTGGTGGTCGATGCTCCCGGCAGGCGCTAGAAAACCGGGACGTGAACCGGCATCGATGCCACTTCCACCGGTTTTCCGTTAACTTTTACGGCAATTCCATCAATACGAGGCACCGATTTCAAACGCCTCATTGCGGAAACAAAAAGGCGGCCGGAGCTAATTCTCCGCCCGCCCCTGTTTCAATGACGCAGAAAGTCAGTCGCGCTCGACGCACAAGGCAACGCCCATGCCCCCACCGATGCAAAGCGTCGCCAGACCGCGCCGGACGTTGCGGCGCTGCATTTCATAGAGCAGCGTTGTGAGCACGCGGGCGCCCGAAGCACCGATCGGATGGCCGATCGCGATTGCCCCGCCATTGACGTTGACGATATCCGGATCAAGACCGAGATCGCGCACGACGGCGCATGACTGCGCTGCAAAAGCTTCATTGGCCTCGACCAGATCGAGATCGCCGACGCTCCAGCCTGCCTTTTCCAGCGCCTTCTTCGTAGCCGGAATCGGACCTGTTCCCATGATCGCCGGATCGACACCGGCCGTTGCCCATGAAACGATGCGCGCCAGCGGCTTTACACCGCGTTTCGCCGCTTCGTCCGCGTCCATCAGAACAACCGCTGCCGCGCCATCGTTGATTCCGGATGCGTTGCCTGCGGTAACCGTTCCTTCCTTGTCGAAGGCCGGCTTCAGCTTGGCCAAGGCCTCCATCGTCGTGCCGGGGCGGATATATTCATCCGCTGAGACAACCACATCGCCTTTGCGGCCTTTCACGGTCACCGGAACGATTTCATCCTCGAACCTTCCGGCGTTCTGTGCGGCTTCGGCCTTCTGCTGCGAGGCCAAAGCGAATTCATCCTGATCGGCACGGGTCAATTGCCACTGGCGGGCGATGTTTTCAGCGGTGATCCCCATGGGATAGCCATTGAAGGCATCGGTCAGGCCGTCTTTCAGCATGGTGTCGACCATCTTGAAGTCGCCCATCTTCACGCCCGAACGCAAATGCGCGCAATGCGGCGCCATCGACATGGACTCCTGACCGCCCGCCACGATGATTTTCGCATCGCCGGAAAGAATCTGCTGCATGCCGAGCGCAACCGCCCGCAAGCCGGAGCCGCAGAGCTGATTGATGGAAAACGCTGTCGTTTCCTTCGGGCAACCGGCATCCATCGCTGCCTGTCGTGCGGGGTTCTGCCCCTCGCCCGCCGTCAGCACCTGTCCGAGAATAACCTCGTCCACATCCGTCGCGTCGACACCGGCGCGTTCCAGCGCGCCCTTGATGACCGTCGCGCCCAGTTCATGCGCCGGGATAGTGGCAAACGCACCGTTGAAAGCGCCCACCGCAGTACGGGCCGCGCTGGCGATGACGATGGCTTTCGGTTCGGACATTCTTTCCTCCATAAAATGTTGCGCAACACAAAGACCAAATTTTTGCCCTTGGCAAGCTTTGCTGCATCGCTCCAGCCGTCTTCATGAAAATCGATAAAGTGTTTTGCCCGCCGACAGCAGCATTGGAGTGTGCATCCGCGGTCATGATCGCTAGACTACATTCAGCTATATATCAGGAGATATCCAATGCCTTCATTGTCGCTCGAACGAGCCAATACGATCATCGCCGGGGCCTTTGCCAAGGCAGCAGAACTGAAACTGAAGCCGCTGGCCGTCTCGGTCTTTGACGCAGGCGGAAATCTGAAAGCGTTCCAGCGGCAGGACGGAACCTCAATCCTGCGCTTCGAAATTGCCTCGGGCAAGGCCTTCGGTGCGCTGGCGGTCGGTACAGGTTCACGCTGGCTGCATAATCAGGCGAAGGACCGTCCGCATTTCCTGGAAGGACTGTCAGGCGTGTCGGGCGGCAAGATCGTGCCCGTTCCGGGCGGTGTCCTGATCAAGGACGCAGCGGGCGAGATTCTCGGCGCAGTCGGCATTTCCGGCGACACATCGGACAATGACGAAATTGCAGCCATCGCCGGTATCGAAGGTGCAGGCTTCGCCTCGGACGCAGGCTGACCTTGAACCAACCACGCGATCAAGGCTGCTTCATGCAGCCTTTTTCATGTGCCTTGCACAGGATCCACAAAGAAAACGCCGCTCCCGACAGGCGGGAACGGCGTTTTTGAAAACCATCTTTCGGCTGCAATGCAGCGTCAGACTTATTCCTTGGCTTCGAGGACCTGACGGCCGCGATACATACCGCTCTTAAGATCGATATGATGCGGACGACGAAGTTCGCCCGAGTTCTTGTCCTCGACATAGGTCGGGGCCTTGAGAGCGTCAGCCGAACGGCGCATGCCGCGCTTCGACGGAGACGTTTTTCGTTTTGGTACTGCCATGGATCCAGCTCCACTGATCGGTCAATAAACGTCCGGCACGGCCCCGAAGAGCCTGTCACATCGGACAAAATTCCGGAAAGTCACGTGCCTATACACGCTCTCACGGCGTTTGACCAGCGGGAGTCTTATCTTTTTTTCGTATCATCGATTTATTGCACGCAAACCACATAGGGCCCCGACCGCGCCGCGCGTCCGGCCACGATGCGGGCAATGCGCTGCATGTTGCGTGTCGGTTTGGCGGGATTGCGCAATGCCGGGTTGGGCAGGGCGACGGCAAGCAATGCGGCTTGCTGGGCGTTGAGCTTTGCCGCCGGGCGATTGAAATAATGCTGGGCGGCGGCCTCGATCCCGTAAATGCCCGGCCCCCACTCGGCAATGTTGAGATAGATCTCCATTATGCGCTTTTTGGACAGAAGCCCATCGGCGGCCAGCGCCAGTGGGAATTCAAGCCCCTTGCGAACATAGGAACGCCCGTTCCAGAGGAAGAGATTCTTCATCGTCTGCATGGTTATCGTGGAAGCCCCACGGCTCGGACCGCCCTCGCCCGCATCGTCCAGGACCAGCCCCAACTGGTGCCAGTCCACGCCGCCATGGCTGCAGAACTGGCCGTCCTCGGCCATCATCACGGAATTGACCAGAACCGGCGCGATATCATCGATACTGACCCACCGGCGATCGACGTCCTGCAGCAGAACATAGTCCTTGACCATCAAGGTCGAGATCGGGCGGACGAACGGCAGTGAATAGACCAGCAGCAGGAAAATCGGCAGCACGGCCAGAATCACAAGAATCTTGAGCGCCAGAGCAATCCGGGCACCCCAGACGGGATCTGCCAGATAATTGCGTCCATCCTTGCTCTTGATGATGATTTTTGCCACTGCCACCGCCTGCTACCTTCCTCAAGCGACATAAACCATTCCTTAATAAGTTTGAACCGGATTCCATAATCGGACCGGGGAAACAAGTCGAAACGCGCCGTTTCATGACGTTCAAATGAAAAAGCCTGTGCTGATCGACGTGGCCAGTTGACCAATCCGGCGCTTTCGTCCATCCCCTTTGCCATGGAAAAGCTGTCGACCGATTTCACCGCCGCTCTCAACCTTCGCGCCATGGAAGTGGAAATGGCACTGACGGGCCTTCTGGACCAGCGCCTGCGGACGGGAGAAATCGCCCGGCCGGAAAGGCTGCTCGCCGCCATGCGCCATGGTGTCCTGAACGGCGGAAAGCGCCTCCGGCCTTTTCTGGTCGTCGAAAGTGCCGCCCTCTTCGGCAAGGGCGGGGATGCCGTTCTGCGCGTTGCCGCCGCACTCGAATGCATTCACTGCTATTCGCTTGTCCATGACGACCTGCCGGCCATGGACGACGACGACCTGCGGCGCGGCCAGCCGACCGTGCACAAGGCATTCGATGAAGCAGCCGCCATTCTGGCTGGCGACAGCCTGCTGACCTACGCTTTCGATATCGTCTCGTCGGATGAAACCGATCTCGATCCGGCAATCCGCGTGCGGCTGGTTTCTGCACTTGCCCGCGCATCGGGCCTCGGCGGCATGGCAGGCGGACAGGCGCTCGATCTGATGGCCGAAACCAGCAAGCCCGACGAAGCCGGTATCATCACGCTGCAGGCGATGAAGACCGGAGCGCTGATCCGCTTTGCCTGCGAGGCGGGAGCCATCATCGCCAACGCCTCCACCGAAGATCGCGAACGCATGGCCGAATTCGGCTCGGCCATCGGCCTCGCCTTCCAGTTGGCGGACGATCTTCTGGACGTGACCGCAGATGCCGAGGCAATGGGCAAGGCGACCGGCAAGGATGCCGCTGCCGGAAAAGCCACGCTTGTTTCACTTCATGGCGTCGACTGGACGCGCAAGCAGCTGTCCGGCCTCGTTGCCCAGGCGGAAAGCCTGCTGGCGCCTTTCGGCAAGGACGCCGATATTCTGAAGCAGGCCGCCCGCTTCATTGCCGAACGCCAGAGCTAGAGCATATCGCCCGAAAGCGGAAACCGGTTCGGGATAAGACATGCGGAAAACAGTCCGCTAAAGATCGTCCTCGCGAACCTTGACGATGACGACATCATCCGAGGAAAGCCTGCGCCCATCCCGGGCGCGCACCTCAAGCAGAGCCACATCCTCGCCCGAAACGCTATCGACGAGGCGTGAATGCGTCTCGCCTGGCGCAAAAAGATGCTTTTCTCCCCATTGCCGGAGCGACACGACGACAGGCAGCAGATCGCGTCCCTTTGCCGTCAACCGATATTCCTGATGTGCACCTCCGTTGGGGTCCGGCACGGATTCCATGATTTCCTCCCCCGTCAGCTTGCGCAGACGGTCCGAAAGAATATTGCGGGCGATCCCCAGATTCTTCTGAAAGGCGCTGAAACGGGTCACGCCATCAAAAGCCTCGCGAACGATCAGCAGCGACCACCAGTCGCCGATGACGTCAAGCGCCCGGGCACTGGGGCAATAGTCGCCTTTCAGGCTTTTCTTTCGAACCATGTTCACTCCACAAATTGCAATCTGGTTGCAATATAAAACCTTTTTCGCTACAAGCAAAATGGTTTCATTTTAAAACCATTTTGCAGGAGCACACCCATGCACCCTTCAACCGACGCGGCAGCAGCGCTGTCCGCGAACCCTGATGCACGTCCGCTTTCTTCGGCTACCCTTCTTTTGTTCGCCGCCGCAAGCGGGCTGGCGGTGGCCAATGTCTATTTCGCTCACCCGCTTCTCGATGTGATGGCAGACGATCTCGGCCTCAAGCGATCGACAGCGGGCCTTATCGTCGCCGCCAGCCAGATCGGTTATGCGCTTGGCCTGATCTTCCTGGTTCCGCTCGGCGACCTGTTCAACCGGCGCAAGCTTATCCTCGCCCATTTCCTGCTCTCGGTCCTGTCGCTGATCGCAATCGGCTTTGCGGCCGATGCTACGGTGCTTCTGGTTGCCATGGCCATCATGGGCCTGCTCGCCGTCGTCACACAGGCGCTCGTCGCCTATGCAGCCAGTCTGGCGGAACCTGCGCGGCGCGGCCATGTGGTCGGCATCGTAACGAGCGGTATCGTGCTGGGCATTTTGCTGGCGCGCGCCATCGCGGGCGCCCTTACCGATATTGGCGGCTGGCGCAGCGTCTATTTCGTTTCCGCCGTTCTCACCCTTTCGATCGCACTCCTGCTCTGGCGCAGCCTGCCTGACCAGAAGCGGCAGCCGACCAGCGTCCGCTATGCCGCACTCATTCTGTCGCTCGTGACACTGTTTCGCTCCGAGCCGGTGCTGCGCATTCGCGCCATCATCGCCATGCTGATCTTCGCCAATATCACCACTTTGCTCGCACCACTGGTCATGCCGCTCAGCGCCCCGCCGTTTGAACTGAGCCATGCCCAGATCGGGCTGTTCGGTCTTGCGGGTGCAGCAGGAGCACTCGCCGCCTCCCGCGCCGGAAGCGCCGCCGATCGCGGCCATGCCCAGCGCATGACCGGCTTCGCCCTGATGCTGATGTTCGTCTCGTGGGGATTGATAGCCTTGCTTGGACATTCGCTGCTTTGGCTGATCGCGGGCGTGCTTGTAATCGACTTCGGCCTTCAGGCCGTGCACGTGACCAATCAGGCGATGATCTACCGCGTGCGCCCGGATGCGCAGAACAGGCTCACCGCCGCCTATATGGTCTTCTATTCCATCGGCAGTGCCAGCGGTTCGGCGATTTCAACCTGGATCTATGCGCATGCAGGCTGGAACGGTGTCTGCCTGCTTGGCGCAGGCATCAGCCTCGTCACGCTCATCTTCTGGGCGGCGACACTGAAAACCACGCCGGAAGCCGCGACACGCGCGGTCATCCGTACGGCTTAGTTCTGGCCGGATGCCACCTTCTGCTCAAGCCCGAAGCGGTTTTCGATGTAATCGGCAACCATCTTCTGGAATTCTTCGGCGATGGCAGGACCACGTAGCGTCGTGACCTTCTTGCCATCGACAAAGACCGGTGCGGACGGCGTTTCGCCCGTGCCGGGAAGCGAAATCCCGATATCGGCATGTTTGGATTCGCCCGGCCCGTTGACGATGCAGCCCATGACCGCAACCGAGAGCGCTTCCACGCCGGGATATTTCTCGCGCCAGACCGGCATGTTGCGGCGGATGTCGTCCTGAATGGTCTGCGCCAGTTCCTGAAACACGGTCGAGGTCGTGCGGCCGCAACCGGGGCAGGCTGCAACGATAGGAATGAACTGGCGGAAACCCATGGTCTGCAGCAATTCCTGCGCAACCTGCACCTCGCGGGTGCGGTCGCCGCCCGGCTCCGGGGTCAGCGAAATGCGGATTGTGTCGCCGATGCCCTGCTGCAGCAGAATGCCCATGGCGGCGGAGGAGGCAACGATGCCCTTGGTGCCCATGCCGGCTTCGGTAAGTCCGAGATGCAGCGCATGGTCGGAACGCTGCGCCAGCATCGTATAGACGGCAATCAGGTCCTGAACCTGACTGACCTTGGCCGACAGGATGATCTTGTCGCGGCCAAGCCCGATCTCTTCGGCAAGATTGGCAGATATGAGCGCCGACTGCACGATTGCTTCGCGCATGACTTCCTGCGCGGAAAGCGGTGCGCCTTCGGCCTGATTGCGATCCATCAGCGTGGTCAGGAGTTCCTGATCGAGCGAACCCCAGTTCACGCCGATGCGCACCGGCTTGTCATAGCGGATAGCCATTTCGACGATATCCGCGAACTGCTTGTCCTTCTTGTCCTTGAAGCCGACATTGCCCGGATTGATGCGGTATTTTGCAAGCGCCTCCGCACAGGCGGGATGATCGGCGAGCAGCTTGTGGCCGATATAATGGAAATCGCCGACCAGCGGCACATCATGACCAAGACGCTCCAGCCGTTCGCGGATTTTCGGCACGGCGGCAGCCGATTCATCGCGATCCACCGTAATGCGCACGATTTCCGAACCGGCGCGATGCAGTGCCGCCACCTGCGCCACCGTGGAGTCCACATCCGCCGTGTCCGTATTGGTCATGGACTGCACGACAACGGGTGCACTGCCGCCGACGACAACGCCACCGACACTGACACCAACCGACTGGCGGCGGGGAAATGGATGCGAAAAATAGCTGACGGTCTCGGAAGACATTTTGCTCTGTTCTTAACTGTACCTGTTTTCAGGTGGCGCAGCGCGACGCGAATGTCAACGTCTGCATTTCCACGGCCCGCGTATATCCGGCTTTCGGTTTATATAATCGCTTGCCGAGGCAATGTCGCCCTCTCATTATGTCGTGACGACAAGGAGGAGTCTGCCAATGACCGATGCATCTGCCCGCAAGACCGCAATCATCACCGGATCGAATTCCGGGATCGGCCTCGGTATAGCCCATGCGCTGGCGGCGGCGGGACACAACGTCGTGATCAACTCGTTCACCGACCGTGACGAGGATCACGCGCTTGCGCGGAAACTCGGTGAAGAGCACGGCGTGAGCGTGGTCTATATCGCAGCCGACATGTCGAAGGCCGGCCACTGCCGGGAACTCATCGCGGCCACCGTGAAACAGTTCGGCAGCGTGGACATTCTCGTCAACAATGCCGGTATCCAGCATGTATCACCGGTGGAAGAGTTCCCGCCTGAGCAATGGGACCGCATCATCGCGATCAACCTGACTTCGGCCTTCCACACATCCGCTGCCGCGATCCCGCATATGCGCAACTCGGGCTGGGGCCGCATCATCAACATCGCCTCCGCGCACGGCCTCGTGGCATCGCCGTTCAAATCGGCTTATGTCGCCGCCAAGCACGGCATTGTCGGCTTCACCAAGACCCTGGCGCTGGAGCTTGCGACCGCAAAGATCACCGCCAATTCCATCTGCCCGGGCTATGTACTGACCCCGCTCGTCGAGGCGCAGATCCCGGACCAGATGAAGGCCTATCATATGGATCGTGAAACCGTGATCCGCGAAGTGATGCTCGACAAGCAGCCGACCAAGGAATTCGTCACCACTGCGCAGATCGGCGCCATCGCCGCTTTCCTCGCAAGCGATGCGGCGGCGCAGATCAACGGCGCCGCCATTCCTGTCGATGGCGGCTGGACGGCCGGATAGCGCATCCCGAAAAGTGGGAACCGGTTTTCGGATAAGATGCACGGCATAAGAAAGCTTAATGCTTTTGGTCGGCGTATCGGGCCAGGCTTGAGAAGGCCAGCACGACCAGAAGCAAAACCGGAAGCGCCAGAAACACCACGCCGAAACCACTATGCTTGGCGACAAAACCGATCAACGACGGCGCCACCAGCATTCCCGAATAGCCAAGCGTCGTCGCGATGGACAGGCCGACGCTCGGGTTGACGCCCGGCATGTTGCCTGCCATCGAGAAGGCTATCGGCACCATGTTGGAAATGCCAATCCCACAGATAGCGAAGCCGATGATCGCCGTTGTGGAACTGTTTCCGAGACCGACGATCAACATGCCGATAATGGCGATAGTCGTACAGGCGCGCAGGGTTTTGACCGCGCCGAACCGGTCGCGGACCAGATCGCCCGCAAAGCGCATGATGGCCATGGCCCCTGAAAACGCCGCGAAGCCGAAGCCTGCCACCGTGACCGAAGCGCCCAGATCCTGACGCATATGGTAAGCGCCCCAATCGATAATCGCGCCTTCCGGCACCATGGAAAACAGCGCCATGACGCCGACAAGCCATGGCAGGGGATTGCGCGGCAGGGTGAGCTTCTGCTTTTCAGCCCCCGAATGATGATGCACCGTGTCCGCTATGATCGAAGGCCATGCAACCGCGATCAGGATGGCGGCGACAACGGTCGTCACCAGCGCATGAACGGTCGATCCAAATTGCGCAATGAGAAAGCCCCCGCTTGCAGCGCCAATCAGGCCGCCAAGGCTCCAGAAGGCGTGGCAGGACGACATGATCGCCCGGCGCATCTTTTTCTCGACCGCGACCGCATTGGCATTCATCGACACGTCCATCGCGGCCATGGTCCCGCCGAAATAGAACATCACGATCACAGCCGTGACCACGTTGGGAACCACTGCGATGATGAGCAGCGCCGGAATGAAGGCGAGCGCAAACATGCGCACCACAATGCCCGAGCCGCGATGCGCCGAAAGAGCACCCGCGACCGGCATCATGGCCAGGGAACCGAGACCGAAGACAAGGATCATTAGCCCCATACCGGCGCTGTCGAGACCCAGACGCGCGGCGAATTCCGGGATTTTCGGAGCCCATCCGCCGAAAACATAACCGTTCATCAGGAAGAGGAGCGCCACGGCGATCCGCTCTCTGGTTACAATCGGCGCACGCGTGGGCGCCGCATCTTCGCGTCCGGAAACCTGTTCCATCTGTCCCTCAGTTGCGGTCCGCTGCCGCACGTAAAATCTTCATACCCGACGCCGCATAGGGCGCAAGCGCCGCTTCATCCGCATCGTATTCGACAGCCATGACGCCGACATCGTTCAAGGGAACAACATCATGGGCTGCAACCGTGCCGAGCTTGTCGCTCGTAATGGCAAGCGCCACCATCCGGCTGCGTCCGGCAATCACCCTTTTGAATTCCGCATCGTCGAGATGCAGCGCGGTCACGCCGATTTCGGCGGCGATCCCGCATGCCCCCAAGACGCAAAGATCGGGTCGCAGCAATTCCGCGTCGCGCAAGGCGCGCGCGCCGACTGCGGCACTCACGCGCCGGTCGATGGGCCCGCCGATCATGATCAGCTCGATCTCGGGCGAACCCATGAGAATCGCAGCGATGGACGGCGTATTGGTGACGACGGTAATGGCTTCGCCACGCTCGACCATAAGCCGCGCCAGCGCCGTATTAACCGAAGAAGCGTCGAGAAACACCGTCATGCCGGGTTCTACCAGCCGCGCCAGCGCCGCGGCGAGCGCGGCCTTCGCCTGCGGTCGTTCGCAATCCCGTTCGGCAAGCGGCGAAGGTTCCGGCACGGCCCGCAGCGCACCGCCATAGACGCGCCTGCAAAGCCCGGCGGCGGCCATCTCACGCAGATCGCGCCGGATCGTATCCTCCGACACGCCGAAACTTTCCGCCAGTTCAGCCGCCAGCACGCGCCCCGACTGCTGCAGCAACTGCTGGATGCGTGCCTGTCTTTCGTGAAGCAGAAGCTCTGTCGCCATTATCCCTCAACATGCACAATCATGCAAAAATAGGCATAAACATGCATATCAGATTTTGCCTCCCGCGCAAGCGCAAAGAAATGCCGCGGCGTTTGACAGCCGCGGCGTTTGCGTTTCTGACGCTTTTAAAGCGACAGTTTCGGTCTGATGGGCCGCTGCGCTTCTCCCTCATCCTGAGCCTGTCGAAGGACGAGGGCAGGCACTGTGCATTTCCCTCGCCCTTCGAGACGCCGTTTTCAACGGCTCCTCAGGATGAGGGAAAGGGAAGTCTGGAGCGCGATCCGAAGATCGGTCAGCTTCGGCTGAAGCCCATAACGGTTACGAGTAGACGACCAGCAAATCCTTGGCATCGATCTGCTCGCCCGGACGTACCAGCACTTCCGCGATAGTGCCATCGCGTTCGGCATGGATAGCGGTTTCCATCTTCATCGCTTCGATGGAGAGCAGCACGTCGCCCTGAGAAACCGTCTGTCCGGCGGCGACGGCAACGGTGGAAACGACACCCGGCATCGGCGCACCGACCTGCTTGTCATTCCCCGCCTCCACCTTGCGGCGGATACCGCCAGAAGCGCCCTTGGCGCGGTTCGGCACCTTGATGCGGCGCGGCTGGCCGTTCAGTTCGAAGAACACCGTCACCATGCCCTTCTCGTCCGTCTCGCTCATCGCCTGATTGACGATCACCAGCGTCTTGCCGCGTTCCAGATCGACAAATACCTCTTCTTCCGGCTTGAGGCCGTAGAAATAGACCGGTGTCGGCAGAACGCTCGTCGGGCCATAGGTTTCCTGCGCGGCTGCATAATCGGTGAACACCTTCGGATACATCAGCGCCGATGCGAATTCCTGATCGGAAATCTTGTGTCCGACCGCCTGCTCGAACCCTTCACGCTCGGCATTGAGATCGGCAGGCTCCAGCAGAGCACCGGGACGCACGGTAAACGGCCCCTCGCCCTTGAGGATCTTCTTCTGCAGCGCCTTCGGCCAACCCGATGGCGGCTGGCCGAGATCGCCCCGCATCATCGACACAACCGAATCCGGGAAAGCAATGTCCTTGGCCGGATTTTCGACATCGGCAACGGTCAGGTCCTGACTGACCATCATCAGCGCCATGTCACCGACAACCTTCGAGGACGGCGTCACCTTGACGATATCGCCAAACATGCGGTTCACGTCTGCATAGGCCTGCGCCACTTCGTGCCAGCGGGTTTCAAGTCCGAGCGAGCGCGCCTGTTCCTTCAAGTTCGTGAACTGGCCGCCCGGCATTTCATGCAGATAGACTTCCGAAGCCGGTCCCTTGAGGTCGCTTTCAAAGGCCGCATACTGGTTGCGCACCGCTTCCCAATAGAAGGAAATGCGACGGATCGAATCCGGGTCGAGCCCCGGATCACGCTCGGAACAGTGCAGGGCTTCGACGATGGAACCAAGGCAAGGCTGCGATGTGTTGCCGGACAGCGCATCCATCGCAGCATCAACGACATCGACGCCCGCATCGATTGCGGCAAGCACGGTCGCCGCCGAAATGCCCGACGTATCATGCGTATGGAAATGGATCGGCAGGTCGGTTTCCTCGCGCAGCGCCTTGAACAGAACGCGGGCGGCGGCAGGCTTCAGGAGGCCCGCCATATCCTTAACCGCGATGATATGCGCGCCAGCCTTTTCAACTTCCTTCGCCAGATCGACATAATATTTAAGATCGTACTTGGCGCGTTCCGGATTGAGAATATCGCCGGTGTAGCAGATCGCCGCTTCGCAGAGCTTGTTTTCCTCCAGCACAGCATCCATCGACACGCGCATGTTCTCGACCCAGTTGAGACTGTCGAAAACGCGGAACAGATCGATGCCGCCTCTGGCTGCCTCGCGCACGAAATATTTCACGACATTGTCGGGATAGGATTTGTAGCCAACCCCGTTCGCACCGCGCAGAAGCATCTGCAGAAGAAGGTTCGGGGCGCCTTCACGCACCAGCGCCAGACGCTCCCACGGATCTTCCGTGAGGAAGCGCATCGAGACGTCGAACGTCGCGCCGCCCCAGCATTCCAGAGAGAACAGGTTCGGCAGCGCCTGCGCATAGGAATTGGCAATGCGGGCAATGTCATAGGTTCGCACGCGGGTGGCAAGCAGTGACTGGTGCCCGTCGCGCATGGTGGTATCGGTAATCAGCGCCCGCTTTTCATTGCGCACCCATTCGGCGAATTTCTTGGGTCCAAGCTGGTCCAGACGCTGCTTGGTGCCATCCGCCACTGGCTTATTGCCGAACCACGGCACGCGCGGCCTGGCGGCATCCTTGGCCGGCTTTGCCCGGCCTTTGGTCTCCGGGTGACCGTTGACCGTCACATCGGCTATATAGGTCAGAAGCTTGGTGGCGCGATCCTGACGCTTCACCTGCTCGAACAGTTCCGGCGTGCTGTCGATGAAGCGCGTGGTGTAGTCGTTCGCCTGAAACTTCGGATGATTGATGATCGCTTCGAGGAAGGTCAGGTTCGTCGCTACGCCGCGAATGCGGAATTCGCGGAGCGCCCGGTCCATGCGGCGAATGGCTTCAAGAGGCGTAGAGCCCGAAGCCGTCACCTTGACGAGCAGCGGATCGTAATAGCGGGTGATGAATGCGCCCGAATAGGCCGTGCCGCCATCGAGGCGAATGCCGAAGCCCGACGCCGAGCGATAAGCCTGAATGCGCCCGTAATCGGGGATGAAATTCTGTTCCGGGTCTTCCGTGGTGATGCGGCACTGAAGCGCATGGCCGTTGAGACGAATGTCCTCCTGACGCGGCACGCCCGATTCCGGCGTTCCGATGGCAAAGCCTTCGAGGATATGAATCTGCGCCTTGACGATATCGATGCCAGTCACCTGCTCGGTGACGGTATGCTCAACCTGAATACGCGGGTTGACCTCGATGAAATAGAACTTGCCCGTATCGGCGTCCATGAGGAACTCGACAGTACCGGCACCGATATAATCGGTGGCATGGGCAATCTTCAGGCCATAGCTTGCCAGTTCCTGACGCTGAGCATCGCTGAGGTAGGGCGCTGGCGCCCGCTCCACGACCTTCTGGTTGCGGCGCTGGATCGAGCAGTCGCGCTCGAAAAGATGGACCGCATTGCCATGGGTGTCGCCCAATATCTGCACTTCGACATGGCGCGCGCGTTCGATCAGCTTTTCGAGATAGACCTCATCCTTGCCGAAAGCCGCCTTGGCCTCGCGCTTGGCTTCCGTCACTTCGCGCGCGAGATCGGCTTCGGCGCGGATCGCGCGCATGCCGCGACCGCCGCCACCCCAGCTCGCTTTCAGCATCAGCGGATAGCCGATCTGGCTCGCCAGCTTCTTCACTTCCTCCATGTCGTCGGGAAGCGGATCGGTGGCCGGAACCACCGGCACGCCGATTTCGATGGCGAGATTGCGAGCGGCAACCTTGTTGCCGAGGCGGCGCATGGTCTCCGGCTTCGGACCGATGAAGATGATGCCGTTTTCGGCGCAGGCTTCGGCAAATTCCGGGCTTTCGGACAACAGGCCGTAGCCCGGATGGATCGCATCGGCACCCGAAAGCCGGGCAACGCGAATGATTTCATCAATGGAAAGATAGCTTTCAATCGGACCGAGATCGCGATCCAGATGCGGCCCGCGACCGACCTGATAGCTTTCATCGGCCTTGAAGCGATGCAGGGAAAGTTTGTCTTCCTCGGCCCATATGGCCACCGTTTTGAGTCCCAGCTCATTGGCGGCGCGGAATACGCGGATTGCAATTTCAGATCGGTTGGCGACCAGAATTTTCCGGATAGGCTTTTGGGCGAAAGACAAGGCAGATCTCCCTAACTGCAATGACAAAGGCGCCATTGCTTAACCTGCAATAGACACGAGCGCAAACAAACTGTGCAACCGGGAGATAAAAACAAAATGCCCGACCAAAAGCCGGGCAGATTGATGAATTTTGCAGCATATTATGCTAATATATCAAGCACAAGAGCGGCTCCCATTATGAAGCAATCATCAGAACCGCTCTAAGCATCTGTGCTCTCGCACTATTGAACGCAAAACCGCTTTTGCTGGAAATGCTCCATTACTTCTGGAAGTAATTATACTTGCCGTCTTCGCCCTTGCGCCATTCAAACATCACATAGGGCGAAAGGCTCGGATCGCCCTTTGCATCGAAGGTGATGTCGCCGAGCACGGTCTTGAACGGTCCCTTTTCCTTCATCGCGGTCGCAACTTCCTGCGGATCGTTGCTTCCGGCTGCATTGGCGGCATTGACCAGCGACTGCACGCCCGCATAGGCGTAGAAGGTATAGGCTTCCGGCTCGAAGCCCTTGTCGCGGAAAGTCTTGATCAGATCGGCATTCGACTTGTCGTCGCGCGGATCGGGACCGAAGGTGTTCATCACGCCAGCCACCGCATCACCGGCAATCGAGGCGAGTTCGTTGGACACGATGCCGTCGCCGGAAATGAACTGGGCCTTGAGGCCCTGGTCAGCCATCTGGCGAATGAGCAGGCCGGCTTCCGGGTGCATGCCACCCCAGTAAACTGCAGTGATTCCGGCAGCCTTCATCTTGGAGATGAGCGCCGAGAAATCCTTGTCGCCCTGGTTCACGCCTTCATAGAGCGTTTCCTTCATGCCGCTTTCGTTAAGCGACTTCTTGGTCTCGTCGGCAAGGCCCTGACCATAAGGCGTCTTGTCGTGAAGGATCGCGACTTTGCCGTCCTTGTAATTGTCGGCCATGTACTTGCCAGCAACAATTCCCTGCTTGTCGTCGCGACGGCAGGTGCGGAACGTGTTCCACAATTCGCGCTCGGTGAAGGTCGGGTTGGTGGTGCCGGGCGCAATCATCAGCACGCCATTTTCGGCATAGATGTCCGAAGTCGGAATGCTGACGCCGGAATTGAAGTGACCGATGACGAACTGGACGCCGTCGCCGACGAACTTGTTGGCAACCGAAATGCCCTGCTTCGGATCGGCAGCGTCGTCGCCGTAGACGATCGTGATCTGCTCGCCATTCATGCCGCCCTTGGCATTGGCTTCTGCGACTGCCGCTTCGACACCGCGCTTGATCTGCTCGCCGAAAGCCGCCTGGCTGCCGGTCAGCGGTGCGCCGACGCCAAGCTGGATGTCGGCAAACGATACGCCGCCCATTGCAACCAGTGCCGAGAGGCAGACGCCGCAGAATAAGGATTTCTTCATTTCAGTTGCTCCCACTAAACGCATCCCGGAAGTTTGACCCGTTCCCGGAACGCGCATCAAAATAGTCATTCAGAGCGGCGACCCGATCCGATCGGGCGACCGCCGTGTTTGCAGGCCTGCGCAGCCACAGCGAAGCACCGCGCACAACCCGATATTCGAATGGGAGACCGGCATCAGCCTTTGGAACGCTATCTGGGCTTCGAAATGCCCGCGTCTAAACTGGTCCTCCCACCAGATTGCAAGACCAGGCATAGAGAATCGCCCTACATCTGGATGCAATTGTAGATAGATTCCCTTTCAGGCTGAAAGTAAAGTATTGATTTCGTCTATATTCTGCGTTTCACGCATGACTTTATGCGGAACAGAGCGCCGCAAACGAAAATGCCCGACATAAAGCCGGGCATTTCCACTGATCGGGAAAGAATATAAGCTAAACTTACTGCTGAACGTAAGTATATTTTCCGTCAGCGCCCTTTTCCCACTTGTACATGACGTAACCTGGGAGCTTCGGATCGCCCTTTTCGTCATAGGACAGGTCGCCGAGCACCGTCTTGAACGGACCCTTTTCCTTCAGCGCCTTGGCGATTTCCTGCGGGTCGTTGCTGCCGGCAGCCTTTGCGGCCTGCGCCAGCGACTGAACCGCCGCATAGGAATAGAGCGTGTAGGCTTCAGGCTCGAAACCGGCGTCGCGGAACTTCTTCACCAGATCGGCATTGTTCGGGTTGTTGCGCGGATCGGGACCGAAGGTGTTGAGCGTGCCTTCGACAGCCGGACCGGCAATCGAAGCCAGTTCGTTGGAAACGATACCGTCACCCGAGATGAACTGGGCCTTCACGCCCTGATCGGCCATCTGGCGGATGATGAGACCGGCTTCTGGATGCAGGCCGCCCCAGTAAACCACCGTCACGCCTGCCTGCTTGAGCTTGGCGATCAGAGCGGAGAAGTCCTTCTCACCAACGTTGACGCCTTCATAGAGGGCTTCCTTGGTGCCAAGTTCGTTGAGCTTCTTCTTGGTTTCGTCGGCAAGGCCCTGACCGTATGGGGTCTTGTCGTGAATGACGGCGATCTTCGCGTCCTTGAAATGGTCGAAGATGTACTGGCCAGCCACGATGCCCTGCTGGTCATCACGGCCGCAAGTGCGGAACGTGTTCCACAGCTGGCGCTCGGTATAGACCGGATTGGTCGCGGCAGGCGAGATTTCGAGAATGCCGTTTTCGGCATAGACTTCCGAAGCCGGGATCGAAACACCCGAGTTGAAGTGTCCGATGACATATTTCACGCCGTCGGCTGCGAACTTGTTGGCAACCGAAATGCCTTGCTTCGGATCCGAAACGTCATCGCCGAGCGAGATCGTTATTTTCTCGCCATTGATGCCGCCCGCATCGTTGACTTCCTTGATGGCGGCTTCCGCCCCCTTCTGGATCTGTGCGCCATAAACGGCGTTCGGGCCGGTCAAGGGTGCACCGATACCCAGAATTACATCAGCCCAAGCCGAGCCCCCGAAAGACATTACCGCTGCAAGAGCAACACCTGCCAAAAGTGATTTCTTCATTGTTGGAACTCCCATCATTGTATTTACCCCGAACGATGTTTTGCATCGCCTTATTTTCTTGCTGATTACTCAGCAATATCTACGCTGAATCTTATTACTGTCAACGTGATCTTGTAAAAAAGCTTCGCCGCATGGCGGCGAAGCTTTGAAATTATTTTGCTTTCCAGCTCAGCGGCGAAGCTTTCTCATAAAGCCAGCCATACTGCCGCACCATTTGCTTGGTGCGGGTATAGCGAAAGCCGACCGTGCCGATAATCATCAGGACGATCGTGTCCACCAGATAGTAGTGGAACGAAAGAAGCGTCCCCTCGAACAGTGCGAAGTGGATGAAACGCACCGCAGCCCCGAGCGGGATCAGATAGATCAGCAGCTGCGGATAGGTGCGCCAGGTCGAAGCACAGGCACGCCCCGTCATCCAGGCAGCCCAGCCGCCAAGCAGACAGGTGATGAGGAAAAACAACCAGAATGACGGTTCTTCGTAGAGAATACCTTGCATGATTTCCTCCTAGTGCCTTCCGCCTTCGAGATAGGCGGCACGGACTTCCGGATCGGCCAGAAGTTCGCGGCCTGCGCCGCTCATGGTGATCGAGCCGTTGACCATCACATAACCGCGGTCTGCGAGCTTCAGCGCACCGAATGCGTTCTGCTCGACGAGGAATACCGTCAGCCCCTGCGTGCGGTTCAGTTCCTTGATCGCCTCGAAAATCTGCTTCACGATCAGCGGCGCCAGACCGAGCGACGGTTCGTCCAGAAGCAGGAGCTTCGGACGCGCCATCAGTGCGCGGGCGATCGCCAGCATCTGCTGTTCACCACCTGAAAGCGTGCCGCCACGCTGGTTGATACGCTCCTTCAGGCGTGGGAACAGGTCGAACATCAGCTTTACGTCTTCATCGAAATATTGCTGATTGTCGAGGCTTGCGCCCATCTGGAGGTTTTCCAGAACAGTCATGCGCGGGAAGATGCGACGGCCTTCCGGCGACTGCGCGATGCGCAGCTTGGCGATCTCGTGCGGCGGCATGGACGTGATATCCTTGCCATTGAACAGGATGCGGCCGGTACGCGCCTTCGGCGAGCCGAAGATCGTCATCATCAGCGTCGATTTTCCGGCGCCGTTTGCGCCGATCAGCGCCACGATCTCGCCCTCGTCGACAGACAGGTCGATGCCCTTCAAGGCGCAAATATTGCCGTAATAGGTTTCAACCTTCTCGACGGCCAGAAGCGGTTGCTTTTTCTGCATGGTTTCAGCCTGCATCATTCGCCTCCCTTCCTGGGCTTGCCCGGAGTTTTTGTTGAGGCTTTTGCCGGGGCTTTGGCGCGTTTCGCACCACCCTTGGCAGCCTCACCCTGGGCAGCCTTCGCGGGAGCAGTCTTGTCGCCGGTCGGACTATTGGTTGCGTCAACGCCTGCGGAAGGCGTTTCGCCCTTCTCTTCGGCAATTTCCTCCTCGATGGCTTCCTCGGCAAGCTGGGCGGCGACCAGATGCGCCGGATCCACAACACCGGGCTTGTCCGCCTCTTCGATGAGTTCGGCGATTTCCTCGTCATCGACGCCGAGATAGGCGGCGATAACACGCGGATCGTTCTTGACCTCTTCCGGCGCGCCATCGGAAATCTTGGTGCCGTATTCCAGCACGATCACATGATCGGAGATTTCCATGACGACCGACATGTCGTGCTCGATCAGCAGGATCGACGTGCCGGTTTCCTTGCGGATATCGAGGAGAAGCTTATTGAGCTCCGCCGATTCGCGCGGATTGAGACCAGCGGCAGGTTCGTCGAGGCAGAGGATTTCCGGCTCGGTGCACATGGCGCGGGCAATTTCCAGACGGCGCTGATCGCCATAGGGAAGATCGCCCGCCGGATCGTCGGCACGGTCGATCAGGTTGATCTTTTCCAGCCAGTAACGCGCCTTTTCAACCGCTTCCTTCGCCGCCGACTTGTAGCCGGGCAGCCCCAGAAGGCCGAGGATCGTATAGCCGGAAGAGCGCATCAGCGTGTTGTGCTGCGCAACGAGCAGGTTTTCCAGAACGGTGAGACCCGAGAACAGGCGGATGTTCTGGAACGTGCGCGCGACCTTGGCTTGCTTGGTGATCTGGAAGTCGGGCAGGCGTTCCAGCAGGAACTTGTCGCCCGTCTTCCGGTTCATCGTCAGCATCCCGCCCGTCGGCTTGTAGAAGCCGGTGATGCAGTTGAAGACCGTGGTCTTGCCTGCACCGTTGGGGCCGATGATCGCCGTAATATCCCCGCGCTTCACATTGAAGCTCAGATCGTTGATGGCGACGAGGCCGCCGAAGCGCATCGAGAGATGCTCGACCTGAAGGATGGTGTCTTTCTGAGTGTTGCCGGACATAGTGCCAGACATAGTGCTTATCTCCGCCATCAGCCGTGCCCTTCCTTGGTAAAGGCACCCGACACCATCTTCTTCTCATGCAGGAATGCACTCGGTTCTCGACTTCCGACGAAACCGCGCGGCTTCCAGACCATGACTACGACCATGGCAAGACCGAAGATGAGCATGCGGTAGAGTTCCGGCGTGAAATCCGGTCCGAAGACAGCTTTCAGGAAGCCCATTTCACGCAGGATTTCCGTGCCGCCGATCATGACGATCGCCGCAATGGCGATGCCAACCAGCGAGCCCATGCCGCCGAGAACGACAATGGCCAGAATGACGGCGGATTCAAGGAACACGAAGGATTCCGGGCTGACGAAGCCCTGGCGTGCCGCAAAGAAGGAACCGGCGAAACCACCGAACATCGCGCCCGTGGCAAAGGCCGTGAGCTTGGTCGTGGTGGTGTTGATGCCGAGCGAACGGCAGGCGATTTCGTCTTCGCGCAGCGCTTCCCACGCACGGCCAACCGGCATGCGGCGCAGGCGGATGGTGACCCAAGCCGTCAGGAGCGCCAGCAGAAGGATGACGTAATAGAGGAAGAACTTGTAGTGCGCGGCCGAGAAGGTAAGGCCGAAATAGGCTGCAAAACCGTCCTTGCTGGCATTGAAAGGCAGGCCGAAGAAGGTTGCCTTGGCAATGCCGGAAACGCCGAAGGTGCCGCGAGTAACATCCGTCCAGTTGATGAGCACCAGACGGATGATTTCACCAAATGCCAGCGTCACGATGGCGAGATAGTCACCGCGCAGGCGCAGAACCGGGAAGCCAAGGATAACGCCCCATGTCGCTGCCAGAATGCCCGCTATCGGCAGCAGCATCCAGAAGGACAGGCCGAAATAGGATGACAGCAGAGCGTAGGAATAAGCGCCCACTGCATAGAAGGCCACGTAACCGAGATCGAGAAGACCGGCGAGGCCCACCACGATGTTGAGGCCCCAGGCCAGCATCACATAGATGAGGATCTGGACGCCGAAATTGTCGACCCATTTGAGCGATCCCTGCCAGCCGAGGAAGGCGACGATCAGGATCGGATAGACAAAAAGGAAGGCGACGCCGAGGCGCGAGAAGTTGCGGCGCACGAAAGACGGGCTTTCGACCGCAACGGCAGGCTGCTTGCTCTTGGCAAGCTTGCGCGCCTCCAGCCAGGGCTGAGTAAAGGCAACGAACAGGAAACGGCCAATGGCGGCCAGCACGACGATGACGGCCAGCGCACCCCAGCGCTGTTGCAGCACCAGTTCATTGTTGATGTTCTGATCGGTCTTGAAACCGATGATGAGGCAGAAGAGGCCCAGCGCCAGAAGACCGGCGAAGAACCCTTCACGAATGGCCCGGCCAAAAAGGGAATCCGGGCGTGAACTCGACTGTGCAGCCATGATTATACCTTTTCGACTTCAGGACGGCCAAGAATGCCGGACGGCATGAAGATCAGCACGATGGCGAGGATCGAGAACGCGGCAACGTCCTTGTAATCGATCGAGAAATAAGCCGACCACAACGCTTCGATGAGACCGATGAGCAGGCCACCGACCACAGCGCCAGGAAGCGATCCGATACCGCCCAGAACCGCCGCCGTGAACGCCTTGACGCCGGGGATGAAGCCGTCGGCAAAGGAAATCACGCCATAGAAGGAGAGGTAGAGCGTACCGGCCACCGCCGCGAGCATCGCCCCCATCACGAAGGTGAGCGAAATGACGCGATCGACATTGATGCCGAGAAGCGCGGCCATCTTCCGGTCCTGCTCGCAGGCGCGCTGCGCACGGCCGAGCGAGGTGCGGTTGACGATATACCAGAAGATCGTCAGCAGCACCGCGGTTACCACGATGACAACGATCTGCTTCAGCGAAATCGTCACATTCGTACCGAAGAGATTGAAGGAGCCGTTCAGAAGCTGAGGCACCGGCTTGTTACGCGGGCCTTGCGTAACCTGAACGAAATTCGACAAGGCAATCGACATGCCGATAGCCGTGATCAACGGCGCGAGGCGGAACGAACCGCGCAACGGCCGATAGGCCACACGTTCGATCGTCCAGCTCCACAAGCCTGTCAGCAGCATGGCGACGATCATCATCAGAAGAAGCATCAGCGCAATCGGCAAGGCACCGATGAATGTTGTGATGATGAGAAAAACAATCAGCGCCATGAAGGCGCCGAGCATGAAGACATCGCCATGAGCAAAGTTGATCATGCCGATAATGCCATAGACCATCGTATAGCCGATGGCGATCAGGCCATAGATCGAGCCGAGCGCGAGCCCGTTGATCACCTGCTGGAAGAAATATTCCATCGAGAAGCCACCCATTTTACCGTCCGGGGTTTTTTTGACGCATCTTTATTTCGTGCGCCTTCATTTTATTCCCGGCTATTTACACCTAACGGCTGTATAGAGGAATGCAAGCCCCTTTTGTCTCCGACAAAAGACTAAGGGCATCATACTTCCACAAACTAGTTATGTCCCCTAACAAACGTCCTGTATATGTTTTTTTCTCCTACCCAGGGCGCCTTATTCCACATTTTTTGCACGACCGGAAAGCCAAAAAATAGGGAGGCCGTTAAGAAAATTACCGACCGTACCCACTTTATGGTCTTTGGGATGCCAGCCTGCAAGCGCAGCTGAGGCGGATTTGGTTTCCGAACCGGAGAATTTTCACCCATACCTAGCGCCAAAACCTGTTTCCCCAATAGACCCTACGCGACTGTGAACCCGTGTGCAAAGGGATCGCGATCGTCGATGAAGATCGTGTTGTAGCCGGTCATGCGCGCCCAACCTGCGATTGACGGCACGATCGCAGGACGCCCGGCGACTTCCGCGGCGCGCTCCACGCGGCCATGGAAAAGCGATCCGATGATGGATTCATGCACGAACTCGTCGCCCGGCTTCAGCTTGCCCTTGGCAGCCAGCTGCGCCATGCGCGCAGACGTACCGGTACCGCAGGGCGAACGGTCGATTGCCTTGTCGCCATAAAAGACCGCATTGCGGGCATGCGCTTCCGGATGCTTCGCCTTGCCGGTCCATAGAATATGGCTCAGACGATTGATGTCAGGCAGCAGCGGATGCTGGAACTTGTACTTCTCGTTCAACCGCTGGCGCAGGACGGGACTCCAGGCGATCAGCTGCAACGCGGAATAATCTTCCATGTCCGTGTAATTTTCTTGCGGCTCGACAATGGCGTAGAAATTGCCGCCATAGGCCACGTCGACCTTGAGGCTTCCAAGGTCTGGACATTCGACTTCAAGCCCTTCGGCATAAAGGAAGGCCGGGACATTGGTGAGGCGAACGCGCTCGACATACTGGCCGTTCTGCTCATACTCGATGGCCACCAGACCGGCAGGCGTATCGAGATTGAGCTTGCCCGGCGTCTTCGGCGTTACCAGCCCCTGCTCTATCGCCATCGTGACGGTGCCGATGGTGCCGTGGCCACACATCGGCAGGCAGCCGGACGTTTCGATGAAAAGCACCGCCACATCGCAATCAGGCCGCGTGGGCGGGTAGAGAATGGAGCCGGACATCATGTCGTGGCCGCGCGGCTCGAACATAAGCCCCGTGCGAATCCAGTCATATTCCGCCAGAAAATGCGCGCGCTTTTCCATCATGGTCGAACCTTCGAGGTTCGGCCCGCCGCCGGCCACCAGACGCACCGGATTGCCGCAGGTATGTCCGTCGACGCAGAAGAAGGAATGTCTTGCCATGATGGTCAGTTCCGAAAACGTTGTGGCTTGAAAGGTTCGATGTCGATTGCCGGCGCGGCACCAGTGATGAGATCGCGGATAAGCCGCCCGGTCGCAGCCGACTGCGTAAGGCCAAGATGGCCATGGCCGAAGCCGTAATAGATGTTGCCGCCCGCCGAGGCCCGGCCGATGACCGGAACGGAGTCCGGCATGGATGGCCGATAGCCCATCCATTGCCGCCCGCCTTCCGTGCGCAGGCCCGGCAGAAACATGGAAGCCTTCTTTAGCATGGCTTCGGACCGCGCGAAATTGGGCGGCAGGTCGAGCCCGCCGAATTCCACGGCTCCGCCGACACGCAGGCCCGTTTCCATCGGCGTGATGACGAAACCGTGGCCGGGAAAAGTCAGCTGGCGCTTCACATCGAAACTGCCGACGGGCAGGGTCGTATTGTAACCGCGTTCCGTGTCGAGCGGCACTGCATCGCCAAAGCCTTTGGCGAGATCACGTGACCAGGCGCCGGCCATCAGGACAAGGTGCGCCGCCCGGATTTCGGTCCCGTCGACGAGACGGACGCTCGCCCCGCCATTGACTGGCCTTGCATTCGCGACCTTTGCCTGAAGGAAGCGTGCGCCCCTGCTTTCCGCATAGGCCCAGATCGCCTTGCCGAACAGCTTCGGATCGCTGACATTCTTCCAGCCCGGAACGAAAGTTCCGGCTACGAAACGCGGGTTCAGGCCCGGCTGCAATTCGGCAAGCCGATCACCCCGCACGTGTTCATAGGCAATTCCGGCATTTTCGCGAACATCCCAGCCGGGCTGCGAGGCCGCAAGCTCGGCTTCGCTCTCGTAAAGTTCCAGATTGCCGTTTTCGCGCAAGCGATCGCGCAGGCCCGCCCTGTCGATCAGGCCCATCATCTCGCTGCCGGCAAGCCGCATGATGTCGGCCTGCGCAATCGCGGTTCTTGCCAAAGCATCCGCGCTGCTGGCGCGCCAGAACCGATAAAGCCAGGGCACCATTTTTGGAAAATAGGAGGGACGGATCGTAAACGGCCCGAGCGGGTCCATCAACCAACCCGGCACCTTGCGCATGACCCCCTTGGAGGCGAGCGGAAGAATGTCGGAGAAAGCAAGCGCCGCGGCATTGCCCGAGCTGGTTTCCTCGCAAATGCCGGTTCTGTCGATAACCAGAACCTGTCGCCCCGCCTCGGCAAGCAAGGCCGCAGTGGCGACGCCGACGATACCACCGCCGATAATCAGAACATCCTGCTGACCCTGCGGATCAGATTTCATCGTATACGGCTCCCCACCGGATTCAATTTTGCCTTGTGCCTTGCCGAAAAACCGGCAGAGACCGTCGCTTCGGCCAATCGGCAATCGCCATGTTCAACGCCAGCACGCGAATTCTGTCCATCGATTTTTTGGAATGACGCTGTGCTGAAAGTTTGCCACCGCTTGAAAAAGCCACAAAGGCCAAGTTAGGGATCGACAATGCAAATCGCCTCTTATTGATATATCAGAGATATATCTATAGGATTGAACTATGTCAATCGTCGTAACCACAAGGCATGAACGGCATGGAAGAAACGAACGTTCGAGACAGGCTGACGCGGAGCCCGGCAAACATGCCGCTGGCCACCATGGACAGCTGGGGTAGCGAAAGCCTCGCCGAGCAGGCCTATCGCATTCTGGAACGGTCTATCGTCACGCTGGAATTGGAACCGGGGACGGTCGTCAACGAGCGCACGCTGATCGAGCTGACCGGCATGGGCCGCACGCCCATGCGCGAGGCCATTCAACGGCTCGCCTGGGAGGGCCTTGTGGAAGTGCGCCCGCGTTCAGGCATTGCCATCGCGGCAATCGATCCGAAGGATTTCATCAAGGTGCTGGATGCGCGCGAAGGCGTCGAGCGCGTTCTGGCGCGCGATGCGGCACGCTTCGGCAGCCCGCGTGACTATGAACGGCTCGAAGCGGCGGCAGCAGCCATGCGGCAGGCAATTCCCGATGAGGACGTGGCGCTGTTTCTGGATGCCGACAAGGCATTCGACATCGTTCTGGGTGCGGCTGCGAGCAACCCCTACGCAGCCCGTATCGCCGCCCCTTTGCAGAGCCATAGCCGCCGCTTCTGGTTCCGGCTCCGCCCATCGAGCGGCATAGCCGGTTCGGCCAATGCCCACGCAACATTGATTGAAGCGATCGTTTCCCGCCAGCCGGAACGGGCGAGCGATACGGCCAGCGAACTCATGGCCTATCTGCGGACGCTCGCCCCCTGATTTCCGGCACCGGGGGTTCAGCGCGCCCGCGAAGACCGACGAGACCGCTCATTGCTCCGCACATCCACGGCAGCAGCCGAAGCCGTATCAAAGATCAGCCCGTCATCGGTATTCACGTCATTCAAGGCCTGGGCATAGGCGTGCCGTGTCCCGCGCGCCATATCTTTTACCTGCACCGCCGCGACCGCAAGCACCGCGCACAAGCCCACGACAGCCTGAGATGAATGACGCATCTCAAACGCTCCCATCACACTTTCCGAGATTGACCGCCGCCAGTGGACCGTTCGGCTGCGACGGAAAGATGGCGCGGCAGGTTCAATTTCGAGACGCCAGCTCACGAAACCGTAATCAGCCAAAGAAAAAGCCGAAGCTGTCGCTTCGGCTTCTGGTCGTTGTTGAGACTGGCAACATCAATGGGATTTGTTCATCGAATCCGACATCTTGCGAAGCACGTTGAGCGCGACGTTCAGCTCCTCGTCGCTTACCCCCTCGAGAAGGTCTTCGCGCACGTCTCCGGCAAGCTTCACGACCTGCTCGGCCAGAATCTTGCCTTCTGCCGTCATGACGACGCGCTTGGCGCGGCGGTCGCCCTGGACCGTCTGCCGTTCGATGAAGGATTGCCGCTCCAGGCCATCGAGCAGGCGAACCATGGTCGCATTCTCGATTTCCAGCGCTTCCGCCAGTTCCTTCTGGTAAAGGCCTTCCTGTTCCATCAGCGCAAGCAGGGTGCGCGCACGGGCCAATGTCAGGCCCCGCTCCTTCACCCGGGCGTCGAAGACAGTGCGAAGCCTGCGATTAACCTTCGCCATGGCATCAATCATTTCAGCTCTGAGGTCCGCCGTATCCATGCCAATCGCCTTATATATTAGTAAACTAATGATTGCGAACTTGGATAGATCGCTGCCGAACCATTTTCAAGCGAACTTCCTGAACTCACGCAAGCGTGATGGGATTTAACGCCAATATGACAGTTCTGCGAACAAATTCACTGCCGGACCGGTGATCTGAAAAAGAAAAAGCGGGCACAAGCCCGCTTTCACGAAAACGACAGGATTGCAGCCGATCAGGCCGGCATGATCGTTCCCTGCAGCGTCATCAGCTGATGCAGGAAGATTTCCGCCTTGGTGCGATGCTCGTTGGTGGAGGCATCTTCCAGATGCTTGCGGGCTTCCTCGATGCGGCGCTGGATGTCTGCCGGATTGATATCGTCCACATGGGTGGCCGATTCAGCCAGAACGGTGCAGCTCTGCGGGGTGATATCAGCGAAACCGCCGAAGACCACGTAGGAGTCGGACTTGCCGTCGGCAAGCTTCACCGAAACGACACCCGGCATGATCGTCGTCATCAGCGGCGAATGACCGGCGAGAGCCGTCAGATAGCCTTCGCTACCCGGAATGACGACTTCCGTCACCTGCGCGGAAAGCAGGAGCCGTTCAGGCGACACGAGTTCGAATTGGAAAGCTTGAGCCATGGTTCTCACTTGAATTCAAAAGCACGGTTCCGAAAATTAAACCGGTTTTCGGAAAGGTCATGCTTAAACAAAATGATTGGCTTTCACGGCGGGCCTTGCGGCCCACCGGGAAATTCAATTCATCAAGCAGCTTCTGCTGCCAGCTTCTTGGCCTTCTCGAGAGCTTCCTCGATGCTGCCGACCATGTAGAAGGCAGCTTCCGGAAGATGATCGTAATCGCCAGCGCAGAGGCCCTTGAAGCCCTTGATGGTGTCGGCGAGGTCGACCAGTTTGCCCGGCGAACCGGTGAAGACTTCGGCCACGAAGAACGGCTGCGACAGGAAGCGTTCGATCTTGCGGGCGCGGGCGACGGTGAGCTTGTCTTCTTCAGACAGTTCGTCCATGCCCAGGATCGCGATGATGTCCTGAAGGGCCTTGTAGCGCTGCAGGATCGACTGAACCTGACGGGCGACGGCGTAGTGTTCGTCACCAACGACCTTCGGATCGAGCATGCGCGACGTGGAGTCGAGCGGGTCAACAGCCGGGTAGATACCCTTTTCAGCGATCGAGCGCGACAGAACGGTCGTTGCGTCCAGGTGGGCGAACGAGGTGGCTGGCGCCGGGTCGGTCAAGTCGTCGGCAGGAACGTAAATCGCCTGAACCGAGGTGATCGAACCCTTGGTCGTGGTGGTGATGCGTTCCTGCATGGCGCCCATGTCGGTTGCCAGCGTCGGCTGATAGCCCACAGCGGAAGGAATACGGCCGAGAAGAGCCGACACTTCCGAACCTGCCTGCGTGAAGCGGAAGATGTTGTCCACGAAGAACAGAACGTCCTGACCCTGGTCGCGGAAGTTTTCAGCAACCGTCAGACCGGAAAGGGCAACACGAGCGCGGGCACCCGGGGGTTCGTTCATCTGACCGTACACGAGGGCTGCCTTGGAGCCTTCGCCGCCGCCGAGCTTGTTAACGCCCGACTCGATCATTTCATGGTAAAGGTCGTTACCTTCACGGGTACGCTCACCGACGCCTGCGAACACGGAGTAACCGCCGTGCGCCTTGGCGACGTTGTTGATGAGTTCCATGATGAGAACGGTCTTGCCAACGCCTGCACCGCCGAAGAGGCCGATCTTGCCGCCCTTGGCGTAAGGAGCGAGAAGGTCAACGACCTTGATGCCCGTGACCAGAATTTCGGCTTCGGTCGACTGCTCGATATATTCCGGAGCGCTCTGGTGGATGGCGCGGGTTGCCGTGGTCTTGATCGGACCGGCTTCGTCGACCGGCTCACCGATGACGTTCATGATGCGGCCAAGCGTTTCGACGCCGACCGGAACCATGATCGGCTCGCCGGTGTCGCGTGCTTCCTGACCACGAACCAGACCTTCGGTCGCATCCATGGCGATGGTGCGCACGGTGTCTTCGCCGAGGTGCTGGGCGACTTCGAGAACCAGGCGGTTGCCCTGGTTGTCGACTTCAAGCGCGTTCAGGATCAGCGGCAGCTGGCCTTCCGGGAACTTGACGTCGACGACAGCGCCGATGACCTGCGTAATGTGGCCGACTGTGCCAGTGGCTGCAGTCTTGGGAGCGGCAGACTTGGCTGCTGCGGTGGTCTTGGGCGCCGCTTTCTTGGCAGGCGCCTTCGCCGCTGGCTTTGCTTCGGCCGCGGCGGTAGTTTTCGGGGTCGCTGCTTTTGCCATCGATCCTTACCTTCCGTTAGCATGATCCCGAAAAGTTGCAGACTTTCCGGGAAATCATGCGGTAAACCAAACTCTAGAGCGCTTCCGCGCCCGAAATGATTTCGATCAGTTCCTTGGTGATCTGCGCCTGACGCTGGCGGTTGTACGTGATCGACAGCTTGTTGATCATGTCGCCCGCATTGCGCGTCGCATTGTCCATCGCGCTCATCTTCGCGCCCATCTCGCCCGCGACATTTTCCAGCAGAGCACGGAAAATCTGGACCGAGATATTGCGCGGGATCAGCGTCGACAGGATCGCCGCGGGATCAGGTTCGTATTCGTAGATCGCATCGCCTGCGGTCTCGCCGCCCGCACTGTCGCCAGCCGAAGCCGGGATCAGCTGCTGTGCGGTTGGAACCTGGGAGATCACCGACTTGAATTCGGAATAGAACAGCGTGCAGACGTCGAAAGCGCCTTCCTCGAACAGCTTGATGATCTTGTGGCCGATCTGGTCGGCATGCACAAAAGCGAGCTGCTTGACTTCGCGCAGATCGACATGATCAACCAGCAGGCTGGCAAATTCGCGACGCAGAATATCCGCGCCCTTCTTGCCGACCGTGATGATCTTGACCGTCTTGCCTTCAGCGAGGAGCTTGCGGGCATGATCGCGCGCAAGACGCGCGATCTGGCTGTTGAAACCGCCGCAAAGGCCACGTTCTGCGGTACAGACGACGAGCAGATGCACGTCGTCCTTGCCCGTACCGGCCATCAGGGCCGGCGCATCTTCGCCGGTGACGTTCTGCGCGATATTCGCGAGAACGGCGCCCATGCGCTGCGAGTAAGGCCTTGCGGCTTCCGCAGCTTCCTGGGCACGGCGCAGCTTCGCCGCGGCGACCATTTGCATCGCCTTGGTGATTTTCTGCGTCGCCTTGACCGAGGCGATACGGTTTCTCAGATCCTTTAGTGAAGGCATCCGTTCATCCCGTCACAAGTTTCAGGCAAAGGACTTGGCGAAAGCGTCGATCGCTGCCTTGAGCTTGGCCTTGAGGTCATCGGTAATGGCTTTCTCGTTGCGGATGCCATCGAGCACATCCTTGTGCTCGGTGCGCAGCGAAGCGAGAAGACCTTCTTCGAACTTGCCAACCTGGCTGACGGCAAGCTTGTCGAGATAGCCGTTAACACCGGCGAAAATCACGGCAACCTGCTCTTCCGTCTTCAGCGGCGAGAACTGCGGCTGCTTCAGGAGTTCGGTCAGGCGCGCACCGCGGTTCAGAAGGCGCTGCGTTGCAGCGTCAAGGTCGGAACCGAACTGTGCGAAGGCAGCCATTTCACGATACTGGGCGAGCTCGCCCTTGATCGAACCGGCAACCTGCTTCATGGCCTTGATCTGGGCCGAGGAACCAACACGCGAAACCGACAGACCGACGTTAACAGCCGGACGGATACCCTGATAGAACAGGTTGGTTTCGAGGAAGATCTGGCCGTCGGTGATCGAGATCACGTTGGTCGGAATGAAGGCAGAAACGTCGTTGCCCTGCGTTTCGATGACCGGCAGAGCCGTCAGCGAGCCAGCGCCGTTTTCGTCGTTGAGCTTTGCAGCGCGTTCGAGAAGACGGGAGTGCAGGTAGAAAACGTCGCCCGGATAAGCTTCGCGGCCCGGAGGACGACGCAGCAGAAGCGACATCTGACGATAAGCAACGGCCTGCTTGGACAGATCGTCATAGCCAATGAGGGCGTGCTGGCCGTTGTCACGGAAATATTCGCCCATCGCGCAGCCCGCGAACGGTGCGAGATACTGCATCGGAGCCGGATCGGAAGCGGTAGCCGCGATAACGATCGAATATTCCAGAGCGCCGCGCTCTTCGAGAACCTTGACGAACTGGGCAACGGTCGAACGCTTCTGGCCGACGGCGACGTAGACGCAGTACAGCTTGTCCTTGTCCGGGCCGTTGTCGTGGATCGGCTTCTGGTTCAGGAAGGTGTCGAGGATGATGGCGGTCTTGCCGGTCTGACGGTCACCGATGACCAGCTCGCGCTGGCCGCGGCCAACCGGGATCAGGGCGTCGATGGCCTTGAGACCCGTCGACATCGGCTCGTGAACCGACTTGCGCGGGATGATGCCAGGCGCCTTGACGTCGACGCGGCGGCGTTCCTTGGCCTTGATCGGACCCTTGCCGTCGATCGGGTTGCCGAGAGCATCGACAACGCGACCGAGCAGTTCCGGACCAACCGGAACGTCAACGATTGCGCCGGTACGCTTGACGACGTCGCCTTCCTTGATGTCGCGGTCGGCACCGAAGATAACGACGCCGACATTGTCGCTTTCAAGGTTCAGCGCCATGCCGCGAATGCCACCGGGGAATTCGACCATTTCACCGGCCTGAACATTGTCCAGACCATAGACGCGGGCGATACCGTCGCCAACGGACAGAACCTGACCGACCTCGGAGACCTCAGCCTCCTTGCCGAAGTTCTTGATTTGCTCTTTCAGGATAGCGGAAATTTCCGCGGCGCGGATGTCCATCAGCCGACCTCTTTCAGTGCAAGCTTGAGAGAAGAAAGTTTAGTGCGAAGGGACGTGTCGATCTGACGCGAACCCATCTTGACGATAAGACCGCCGAGGATCGACGGATCGACGGTGACATTGATCGTCACGTCCTTGCCGGCCACGCCCTTCAGCGTTGCCTTCAATTCGTTCTGCTGCGCCGCGCTCAATTCGTGCGCGGAGACGACATCGGCGGAGATTTCGCCACGATGCTCGGCAGCAATCTTGCGGAAAGCGGCGATGATGCCCGGCAGGGCGAAAAGACGGCGGTTCCGCGCGACGACGCGCAGGAAATTTCCGACCAGACCCTTGATGCCCGCCTTGTCGGCGAGAGCGCCGATGGCGTGAAGCTGATCTTCCGAGGAAAATACCGGACTGGAGATCAGTCGCTTGAGGTCTTCGCTTCCGCTCAGAAGCGCCTCGAAACGGTCAAGATCTTTTTCCACAGCTGCAACGGATTTCGCGTCGAGCGCGAGCTCGAAAAGAGATCCGGCGTAACGCTGTGCGACACCTGAAATGAGCGAAGACGTTTCAGCCACGAACAACCTGCTCTCTACGTTGAAACCATCCTTTTGGGGTCCAATCTTGCTCAGGACGCCAAGCCGATGATTTTATTGAATGTTTCCGGAAAACCACTGACGCGCGAGCACATCAACACCGAAATGTGATTGCCGTCTAGCATAGACGAACAGGACTCGCAACACGCGAATCCGGCACTTTTGTGTAAGATTTGCCGCCTTTCGCGGTCAAAAAAGTCGCATCTGCTTGGGCGATGCACTCTTCACTCACACAGCCTGCACGCCTGACGTGCAAAACCCGTCCGGTTCCGCTCAGGAAATGAAGCCGAATGCGTAGAGCAGCGGACCGGCGGCCAGCACGAATTCGACCAGTGCCGCCAGGCTGTCATAGAAGCGCCCGCCGGTCGGTCCGCCCCTGCGCCCGCCCGCATCCGACATCATCGAAATGAAGCGTCCGAACAGAGCGAATCCCCACACGGCGCCCAGAACGACCCAGAGAAAAGGCTGCGCGAAGATGAGGCATCCGAGCCCCACGCCAAGATAAGGACCGGCGAGCGTCGCGCGGATGGAACCGTAACCTTCGGGACGGCCATTGATCGGCTGAAGCCGCAGCAGTTTCATGGTTATGCCGGGCGCAAAAAGCATGACAAGACCGGCCAGCGCCGTCAGGGCCGCAGAGCCCCAGGCGAGCCATTCTCCGGTCGTGGCAGGAAGATAGAATTCCATCGCATTTCCCCTTTCGGCACCCTCGTCGTTTCAGGCCATATAACGGAATTTGGCGTCACGTTCCATCCTGTGCAGGCTGTTCGGATGCTGCCCCAGAGCATATCCTGTTTTTCATGAATCGTTGGAAATGCTCTATCTGCTTGTTTATCGCGCATCCTACTCGAGAACCGGTTCCCACTTTTCGCGATGCGCTCTACAGGAAGCTTTGCGGATCGATATCCACCTGCACCCTGATCGAGCCTTTTTCCTTCGGCCCGTTGGCGAGCAAGGCACGGATAAATCCTTGAATATCGGCGCGTTTTGTCCCGTGCACCAGAATGCGGAAACGATGCCTTCCGCGCACCAGCGCAAGCGGCGCTTCGGCCGGCCCAAGCACTGAAACCTCCGGGGAGGAAGGTGCGGCGCGGCGCAGCGCCCGCGCATGGTTTTCGGCGTCGGGCCGATTGTCGGCGGAAATGATCAGCGCCGCAAGCCGTCCGTAGGGCGGCAGCGCGCTGCGCTCGCGTTCCTCGATTTCGCGGGCGTAGAACGCCTCCGCGTCGCCGCTGACTATGGCCCGCATCACCGGGTGGTCAGGCTGATAGGTCTGGAGAAGGCCGAGGCTCTTGCGCCCGGTTCGCCCGGCGCGGCCCGTCACCTGATTGAGCAGCTGGAAGGTGCGCTCGGCGGCGCGCGGATCGCCATTGGCGAGCCCCAGATCGGCGTCCACCACCCCTACCAGCGTCATGTTGGGAAAATTGTGCCCCTTGGCGACAAGCTGGGTGCCGATCACGATATCCGCCTCGCCTTTTGCGATAGCATCGAGTTCTAGCCGCAGCCGCTTCACGCCCCCCGCCATATCAGACGAAAGAACGATGATTCGCGCCTTGTCGAAGGTCGCCGCCACTTCCTCGGCAATGCGTTCCACGCCGGGACCGCAGGCGACCAGATGATCCAGCGTACCGCATTCGGGACAGGCCTGCGGAACCGGCTCGTGATAACCGCACTGGTGACACATGAGCTGCCCGCGAAAGCGGTGCTCCACCAGCCAGCTCGAACATTGCGGGCACTGGAAGCGGTGGCCGCAGACCCGGCACAGCGTCAGGGGCGCATAGCCGCGCCGGTTGAGGAACAAAAGCGCCTGTTCGCCGCGCTCCACCGTCTTGCCGACAGCTTCGGTCAGTGCGGGCGACAGAAACCGGCCCGGCGGCGGCGGAGAACGCCGCATGTCGATGGTCTTCAGGTCGGGCAGCGCCGCTTCCGCATAGCGCCCGCAGAGCTTGATTCGCCTGTAGCGCCCCTGCTCCGCATTGACCTGGCTTTCGATGGAGGGCGTGGCCGATGCCAGCACCACCGGAAAGCCGCTGATATGGCCGCGCACCACCGCCATGTCGCGGGCATTGTAGAAAACCCGGTCTTCCTGCTTGTAGGCTGGATCATGTTCTTCATCGACGACGATCAGCCCCAGTTCCTTGAAGGGCAGGAAAAGCGCCGACCGTGCCCCCGCCACCACCCGCACCGTACCCTCGGCAATCTGCCGCCAGACGCGTTCGCGGGTGCGCGGCGCAAGGTCGGAATGCCATTCGGCGGGCTTTGCCCCGAACCGGTCATGGAAACGGTCGAGAAACTGCTGGGTCAGCGCGATTTCGGGCAGGAGAATCAGCACCTGCCTGCCCTGCTCGATCGCCTTGGCGACCGCTTCGAAATAAACTTCCGTTTTGCCCGAACCGGTCACGCCGTCGAGAAGCGAAACAGAGAAACCGCCTGCTTCAACCGCTTCCGACAGCATTTCAGCCGCCGCCTGCTGGTCTTCCGAAAGCGTGGCGCGCGCGTAGTCGATATCCGGCCTTGCCACCACGGCTGGCGGCGGCAGCATGACTTCCTCGAAAACGCCTTGCGCCTTCAGCCCATCCACGACCGTCATCGAGACACCCGCCGCATGGGCAAGGCCGGATCTGGTCCAGGCAAGCCCGTCGCGGGCGAGCTCCATCACCCGCGACCGGGCGTCGGTCATGCGCTCCGGCTCACCGCCGGAATAACGAAGGCCCGGCACCGATGGCTCGGGATCGAATGCGGCAGGCACGCGCAGGACCATGCGCGCCACCATGCCGGGCGGCGACAGCGTATAGTCCGCTGCCCAGCGCATGAAGCGCAGCATGTCGGCGCCCACCGGCGGACAATCGAAGACCTCGGAAATTTCCCGCAATTTTCTGGCATCGACCGCATCGGTTTCACCCTCGCAGACGATCCCCGCCACCTCACGCGGTCCAAGCGGCACGCGCACGATCGATCCGGGCTGGACGTTCATACCCGCCGGAACCATATATGAGTAAGGCCGCTCCGCGGGCATGGGCACGAGCACGGGAACCACCCGTGGCGCGAGCTCCGGAAACAGACCAGAAATCGGGTTTGCAATATCGTGCGAATCTTTCGACATGATCGCGTGACCTTGGCGCGGCTTTGCGCTAAAGAAAAGCCACCTTCCGGGAATTAAATGGTTTTAAATTCCTCAAATCCACCCGCGCTCATTATGGAGGAACGCTGTTATGAAGTTTTTCGTGGACACTGCGGACGTCAAGGAAATCCGCGAGCTCAATGACCTTGGGCTGGTCGATGGCGTGACCACCAACCCGTCCCTCATCCTGAAGTCGGGTCGGGACATTATCGAAGTGACCAAGGAAATCTGCAACATCGTCAAGGGCCCGGTTTCCGCCGAGGTTGCCGCGACGGAATATGAGCAGATGATGAAGGAAGCAGCCGTCATCTCCAAGATCGCCGACAATATCTGCATCAAGCTGCCTGTAACCCTGGACGGGCTGAAAGCCTGCAAGGCCCTGTCTTCCGAAGGTCACAAGGTCAACATGACGCTTTGCTTCTCGGCCAATCAGGCGCTTCTGGCGGCAAAGGCCGGCGCGACCTTCATTTCGCCGTTCATTGGCCGCCTCGACGATACCGGCATCAACGGCATGGAACTGATTGCCGAAATCCGCACGATTTATGACAATTACGATTTCCGCACCGAAATTCTTGCCGCTTCGGTTCGTACCGTCAATCACGTCAAGGAAGCAGCCCTCATCGGCGCCGATGTCGTGACCGCACCGCCGGCAACGCTCAAGGCACTGGTCAAGCATCCGCTGACCGACAAGGGCCTCGAAACCTTCCTCGCCGATTGGGCGAAAACCGGCCAGAAGATCGCCTGATCGGCGACCTTGCCAGACGCATGAAAGGCGGGCCATCGGCCCGCTTTTTTATTCCAGCACGGTTTCTCCGTCTTGCTTGCTCACCCGGATCGGCCGCGCGCCGCATTGTTCTGCAATGGCGCTTGCAAGTGTGGCGGAATGCGTCACCACCCATATCTGGCTGCGCTCCGATGCCTGGGCAATCATGCGGGCAAGCGAGGGAAGCATATCGGGATGCAGGCTCGCCTCCGGCTCGTTGAGCGCGATCAGCGGCGGCAGGCGATAGGAAAGCAGCGCACCGGCAAGCGCCAGCATGCGGATCTGCCCGTCGGACAATTCTCCGGCCCGGAACACGCGATGCGGAAAGGCCGGAAAATTCAGGCCGAACGTCGCCGTCTCACCCGGAAAGGGAATATCCAGCGCCGCACCATCCAGCGCATCGGCCACCAGCCGGTCCAGATCGACCGTATCCTGCCGGATATGGGCCAGCGTCGCGAAGACCGAGGCAAGATTTCCGCCTTCCTCGTCCAGCATGGCAGCGGTAGCGGCGATGGAGGGCTGACGCGCCGGTGCATCGCGGTCACTTCGAAAGCCATGATAAAAGCGCCAGCTTCGCATCTGCGCGGCCAAATCGCCGATCTCGGGATAATGGCCGGATTGCCCCAGCACCGCCAGCCCGCTTTCAGAAGTCAGCAAGCGTGCGGGATGTTCCATGCGCCGCCCTTCCCCGTCCCGCGCGAAGACAACCGGTCCGCGCCGGTCCATCAGGTCGACAGGACGGCGCCCCGTATCAAGGCTGAGACTTTCTTCCTTGATCTGCGGCTCGAAGGGAAAGGCGCCCGAAACCGGCGGCGGCAGTCCCGCCTCGACGCTATAGGCAAGACGCGATGCCAGTCTTTCATCTTCGAAATGGGCTTCCAGAATGATGCGCGCCGGTTCGTGCTTGCGGCGGTTTCCGCCCCACATGGCCGATTGCATCCCGCCCTCACGCACGATTTCCGTTGAGAAATTGCCCTCGGCGGCCGCCTTCACCAGTTGCAGGGCGCGATAGAGATTGGATTTTCCGGCCCCGTTCTCACCCACAAAAACCGCTACCTGCCCGAGATCGACACGGACGGAACGCAGCGAGCGATAGCCTTTGGCGGAGAATGAAACGAGCCGCATAATTCTTCCCTGGAGCATTCTCCGCGAAATAATTCATACTGGACAGCAATGCCCCCGAAAAAACAAAAGGCGGCACCGAGAGTACCGCCTTGTGTCATGTCACGCCATCGCAACAATCAAAGCTTCGACAACTTCTGCGCAAGAGCGAGGAAGACCTGTTCGGCCAGTTCTTCCGCGGCACGCTTGCGCGCGTCGCGTTCGGCGCGCAGGTTCGCAAATTCCTGGCGCGGACGGTCGAAGGAAGCGCCGACCGTGCGGGTGCCTGCGGCAAGCGGCTTGCCGTCCTTGTCGCGCAGCACGAAGTTCGACGTCGCCTTGACGATACCGGACGATGGACGGCCGGTACGGTCGGTCTGGTCGCCAATGTCCACGCTTACCGCGGCCAGCGTGTAGCTGCTCAGGCCAAGGCGAAGCCGATAGACCGGACTGGCCGGCTCACCGGCACCGCCGCCGAGCAGGAAGATGAGGCGATTGCGGACCTGCTGGCTGAAGACGTCGCCAGCCGGATCGATCGCCACCGAAGCAAGCTTGGTGCGCATGTCCGGCGTCACGCTGCCGCCTATGGTTCCACCGGCGCCAGCGCCGGAGGAATAAAGCGGCTGCACGGTGCATCCAGCCATGAGAACCGCGGCCCCGAGTGCGAAAATCGCAACGCGGAAAGCTTTGATTGCGGAGAAAAAGCGGTCAGGCAACGACATTGACGATCCTTTGCGGCACCACGATAACCTTCTTCGGCGAGCCCCCGTTGAGCGCAGCCTTGACGAAGTCAAGTTCGAGCACCGCCTGCTGGATGCTAGCTTGATCAGCGTCGCGTGCGATTGTCAAATCCCCACGCTTCTTGCCGTTGATCTGCACCGGCAGAACGATCTCGTTTTCCACCACCAATGCCGGATCGAACACCGGCCAGGCGCTGCGGGCGACCAGCGTTTCACGACCGGCAACCTTGCCACCCAGCGCTGCAAGGCACTGTTCAGCCAGATGCGGCATCATCGGCGCCAGCATCAGGATGAGCTTTTCCGTGGCGTCGCGGACAGCGCCCTTCAACGCGTCATCCGCATTGCCCGAAGCAACCTGCTGCAACGGCCCTGCAACCGTGTTGACCAGTTCGTAAAGACGGGCAACGCCACGGTTAAAGGCGAGCTTCTCGATATCGTCGCCGACAGCCTTAACCGCCTTGTGCGCAGCCTTGGAAACGACAAGGGCTTCGCCCTCGGTACCGGTCTTGGGCGCAACGTCCTTCAACTGTTCGGCAGCTTCGGAGATCAGACGCCAGACGCGCTGCACGAAGCGGTGAGCGCCTTCGGCACCGGCCTCTGTCCAGATTACGTCACGCTCGGGCGGCGAATCAGACAGCATGAACCAGCGCGCCGTATCGGCGCCGTAGGAAGCGATGATGTCATCCGGATCAACGACATTCTTCTTCGACTTCGACATCTTCTCGATGGAGCCAATTTCCACCGGCTCGCCCGTGGAGAGCAGGCTCGCCACGCGCTTGCCGTCGGTTTCCTCGATCCGGATATCGGCTGGCGCCACCCACTGGCCATTGGCCTTGTAGGTTTCATGCACGACCATGCCCTGCGTGAACAGGCCCTTGAACGGCTCGTCGATGCCGACATGACCGGCGACCTTCATCGCGCGGGTGAAGAACCGCGAATAGAGCAGATGCAGGATCGCGTGTTCGATGCCGCCGATATACTGGTCGACGGGCAGCCAGCGGTCGGCAACCGCGCGATCCGTGGGCTCGTTTTCCCATGGCGCGGTGAAGCGGGCATAGTACCAGGACGAATCGACGAACGTGTCCATCGTATCAGTCTCGCGGCGGGCATCGCCGCCGCATTTCGGGCACTTCACATGACGCCAGGTCGCATGACGGTCGAGCGGATTGCCCGGACGGTCGAACTCGACATCATCCGGCAACTTGACCGGCAGATCGGCGCGCGGCACCGGATTGACGCCGCAAGCCTCGCAATGGATCATCGGGATCGGGCAGCCCCAATAGCGCTGGCGGGAAATGCCCCAGTCGCGCAGGCGGAACTGCACCTTGCGGCTTGCCTGCGGACGATTGCCGAGCGTGGTGTTTTCGAGGCGGTTCGCCACTTCATTGAATGCGGCTTCCGGCGAAAGCCCGTCGAGGAAGCGCGAATTGATCATCACGCCATCGTCGGTATAGGCCGTCTCGCCAATGCTGAAGCTTGCCGCATCCTCGCCCTTCGGCAGAACGACAGGCGTGACCTTCAATTCGTACTTGTTGGCGAAATCCAGATCGCGCTGATCGTGCGCCGGACAGCCGAAAACGGCGCCCGTGCCATATTCCATCAGGACGAAATTGGCGACATAGACCGGCAGTTCCCAGTTCTCGTCGAACGGATGCCTGACCTTCACGCCAGTATCAAAGCCCTTCTTCTCGGCCGTTTCTAGCGCCGCCAGCGATGTGCCCTGGTGATGGCATTCATCGATGAAGCCGGTGAGCGGGGCATTGTTTTCGGCCAGCTTCTTAGCCAGAGGGTGATCGGCGGAAATCGCCACGAATGCCGCACCAAACAGCGTATCCGGGCGGGTCGTATAGACTTCGATTTCCGAGAAACCTTCCGGCGCGGTCTTGTCGTCCAGCGCGAAACGGACCTGCAGGCCTTCCGACTTGCCGATCCAGTTGCGCTGCATCAGGCGAACCTTTTCCGGCCACTGGTCGAGCGTATCGAGACCGGCCAGCAATTCCTCGCTGAAATCGGTGATCTTGAAGAACCATTGCGTCAGTTCGCGCTGTTCGACCAGCGCGCCCGAACGCCAGCCGCGACCGTCCACCACCTGCTCGTTGGCAAGCACGGTGTTGTCGACCGGGTCCCAGTTGACCTTGGAAGTCTTGCGCGTCACCAGGCCCTTTTCAAAAAGGTCGATGAACAGCATCTGCTGGCGATGATAATATTCCACGTCGCAGGTCGCGAATTCACGCGCCCAGTCGAGCGAAAGCCCCATCGATTTCAGCTGGCTGCGCATGGTGGCGATGTTCTGGTAGGTCCATTCCTTGGGATGAACCTTGTTCTGCATCGCAGCATTTTCCGCAGGCATGCCGAATGCATCCCATCCCATCGGATGGAGCACGTTGAAACCCTTGGCGCGCTTGTAACGGGCGACAACATCACCCATCGCATAGTTGCGCACATGGCCCATATGGATGCGCCCCGACGGATAGGGGAACATCTCGAGCACATAATATTTCTCGCGGCTGTCGCTATTGTCGGTTTCGAAAGTCCGGTCTTCTTCCCAGACTTTCTGCCAATGAGCTTCCGCCACGCGCGGATTATAACGTTCGGCTGCCATGACCGTATTTACTCGCACGAAGGTGATGCAATAAGGAGAGTCGATATTTAATGGCGACCTTCACCACGTATTGGCGAAAGCGTCAACCTTTTGCGGATGAAAAGCCTGAAAGCGAGAGTTTCATGTCGGATATCGTAGCGAACCTGAACGCGGTCAAGGCCGCAATCGCCAGTGCCGAAAAGGAAGCACGGCGCGAAAAGGGCTCTGTGACACTCGTGGCCGTATCGAAAACCTTCGACGCCGACGAGATCCGCCCGGCCCTCGACGCGGGCCAGCGCGTCTTCGGCGAAAACCGCGTGCAGGAAGCGCAAGGCAAATGGCCGCAGCTACGCGGGGATTATTCCGGCATCGAACTGCATCTCATCGGCCCTCTGCAATCCAACAAGGCCGCCGATGCCGTCGCTCTCTTCGACGTCATCGAAACCGTCGACCGCGAGAAGATCGCCGCCGCCCTGGCCGCCGAGATCAAAAAGCAGAACAAGACGCCGAAGCTGTACGTTCAGGTGAATACCGGGCTGGAAGAACAAAAGGCCGGGATTACCCCGAAGGAAGCGGTCGCCTTCGTCGAACGCTGCCGCAAGGAACATGGCCTCGCAATCGAAGGGCTGATGTGCATCCCGCCTGCGGATGAAAATCCCGGCCCGCATTTCGCGCTTCTGGAAAAGCTTGCCCGTGAGGCTGGCGTTGAAAAACTCTCCATGGGCATGTCGGGCGATTATGAAACCGCCATCGGCTTTGGCGCGACGTCAGTGCGTGTCGGCTCGGCCATCTTCGGTGGGCGGAGCTATGCCAACCCCGCCTGAATTGTGACCCTACTGTTTGTTTTGTCGCATTATCCTGCGCAAAACCGCATCACACTTTTTCTGGAAATGCTCCTAATGCAGGACGATCTCGCCCTGCACATTCCTCCAGTCCGAAGGGCCAAGCAGCCGGAAATGCGTGTAGCTGACCGAATGCAACGGCCCGTCGATCTCGCGATTCCAGAATTCGATGAAATGATTGAGCACCGGAAAATCCGGCGCGAGGTCATAATCCTGCCAGACGAAAAGCTGCAGCAGATGCGGATGATCGGGCAGGTGATAGAAGACTTTCGCCGTCGTCAGGCCGTAGCGGGCAAGTTGCAGTTCAAAGGCTGATTTCGCGTTCAAAGCGGACGTCGTCATGGCGATTTCCCCTTTTTGTGAAGAGCCATATTGCATGGCTCCTGATTAGAAGATAATCACTCCAAATGGTTTTTAAACTGTAAAAACAATATATTAGCAACAGTCGGCGGCGAGTGCTGCCAGTTGCCATTTCTAACGATGCGTCATTGTGGATCATGGACGCGCCGATTGTCTAATTTACCTTGCCCGCAATGGAAGGTAGACAGGGCACCCGATGGTCTCGCCATTCACGGCAGGCCGTCTCATCCGGCGGGAGGTGCCGGGCAGTTTTGGGTGCATTATGCGTGCGGGACATGTCTGTCCGGTTCGCACAATGCTGAAGGAGGACATCATGTCGGAAAAGCTTTACCCGGTTCTTGCCGAGGCAAAGAGAAACACGCTCATCGACAACGCAACCTATCTCGACTGGTATCAGGAAAGCGTGAGCGACCCGGACGGCTTCTGGGCAAAGCACGGACGGCGCATCGACTGGTTCAAGCCCTTCACCAAGGTCAAGAACACCGATTTCAACGGTGACGTGTCCATCAAATGGTATGAGGACGGCGTCACCAATGTTTCCTACAACTGCATCGACCGCCACCTGAAGAGCCGTGGCGACGAGGTCGCCATCATCTGGGAAGGCGACAATCCCTATATCGACAAGAAGATCACCTATCGCGAACTCTATGAAAACGTCTGCCGTCTGGCGAATGTGCTGAAGAAGCACGGCGTGAAGAAGGGCGACCGCGTCACGATCTACCTGCCGATGATCCCGGAAGCCGCCTATGCGATGCTGGCCTGCGCACGCATCGGCGCGGTGCACTCGGTCGTCTTCGCCGGCTTCTCGCCGGAAGCGCTGGCCGGCCGTATCGTCGACTGCGAATCCACCTTCGTCATCACCGCCGATGAGGGCGTGCGCGGCGGCAAGCCGGTTCCGCTGAAGGAAAACACCGATACCGCCATCGACATTGCCGCCAAGCAGTATGTGATGGTCAACAAGGTTCTCACCGTGCGCCGCACCGGCGGTAAGGTGAGCTGGGGCCCGGGCCGCGATCTCTGGTACCACCAAGAAGTCGCGAGCGTCGAGCCGACCTGTGAACCGGAACCGATGAATGCGGAAGACCCGCTCTTCATCCTCTATACCTCCGGTTCCACCGGCAAGCCGAAGGGCGTGCTGCACACCACCGGCGGCTATCTCGTCTATGCATCGATGACGCATCAATATGTCTTCGACTATCATGACGGCGACATCTACTGGTGCACGGCGGATGTGGGCTGGGTGACGGGCCACTCCTATATCGTCTATGGCCCGCTGGCCAATGGCGCGACGACACTGATGTTCGAGGGCGTGCCCAACTTCCCCGATCAGGGACGTTTCTGGGAAGTCGTCGACAAGCACCATGTCAACATTTTCTACACGGCGCCGACCGCCATCCGCGCCCTGATGGGCGCAGGTGATGAATTCGTCACCCGCTCGTCGCGCTCATCACTGCGCCTGCTCGGTTCGGTCGGCGAGCCGATCAATCCGGAAGCCTGGGAATGGTATTACAACGTGGTTGGCGACCAGCGCTCCCCGATTGTCGATACATGGTGGCAGACGGAAACCGGCGGCATCCTCATCACGCCGCTGCCCGGCGCAACGGACCTGAAGCCGGGTTCTGCGACGCGCCCGTTCTTCGGCATCAAGCCGGAACTGGTGGACAATGAGGGCGCTGTTGTCGAGGGCGCCGCAGACGGCAATCTGTGCATCATCGACTCCTGGCCGGGCCAGATGCGCACGCTTTACGGCGACCACAAGCGCTTCGTCGAAGCCTACTTCTCGACCTATAAGGGCAAGTACTTCACCGGTGACGGCTGCCGTCGCGACGAGGACGGTTACTACTGGATTACGGGCCGCGTCGACGACGTGCTCAACATTTCCGGCCACCGCCTCGGCACGGCTGAAATCGAATCGGCGCTCGTCTCGCATCACTCGGTTTCGGAAGCCGCTGTCGTTGGCTATCCGCATCCGATCAAGGGACAGGGCATCTATTGCTACGTCACGCTGATGACCGGCGAAGCAGTTCAGGATGAAGACGCCCTGCGCAAGGAGCTGACCCTGCACGTGCGCAAGGAAATCGGTCCCATCGCCACGCCGGACAAGATCCAGTTCTCGCCGGGCCTGCCAAAAACCCGCTCGGGCAAGATCATGCGCCGCATCCTGCGCAAGATCGCCGAAGACGAGTTTGGTGCACTGGGCGATACCTCGACGCTGGCCGATCCGGGCGTCGTGGACGACCTGATCGAAAATCGGCAGAACAAGAAGTAACAGAAAGCCCCGGGAAACCGGGGCTAGAGTCTGACCGAAAAAGGGTTGAGTGATTTCTGTTAGTTGTGATTCAATGTGGTTTACGAAGCCACGCTGGAGATCACGATGGCTTGGATTGAAATCACGCGCAAACAACATGCCCGAAGCGGTCAACGTTATGCAAGCGATCTTGGTGATACGGAGTGAGCGCTGATTGCCCCCTCTTTACCTGCGCCAAGACACATTGGCGGTCTTCCTCAGGAATCACAATTATGGGTGTGGCGGAGGCTTGCTTTTCTCCAGAGCTTTAAGTGATGATCAATTGTCGAGTCATTGCTAGGACTAATTTATGTATTTCTGCTTTGTGGACGAGAGCGGTACGGCGCCATCCAAACCCAACCTAAACAAGCCATACTTCACATTAGGCGCGGTGATTATAAACTGCGCCGACTGGCCAATTCTTCACAAGAATGTACACGGCTTTCGTGTTCAAAACAAAATTCACGGCGAGTTAAAATGGCGATATTTTTCACCACATAACTCCGACAAAGGAAATCCACTACTTGGCAAGGATGCCGGGGAAAGGAAAGCCTTAAGCAGACAGTTCAACCAGCTGCTTTGCAAAGCACCAATTACAATCATTGCTTCGATAACTGATGTTGACGCAGCATTCCAATACAACAGCGTAAACGGACAACAGGACCTTTATCACTTCGCTTACAAGCCGATTACTGAAAGGTTTCAGTACTTCCTTCAGGAAAAGAAAGATCTTGGAATCGTTGTAGCTGACCACAGGAGCCACGACAACGACCGCCTGTTTCGCGCTCATCACCAAACTCTTGTAGGATCAAATGGCAAAACGATCTCTAAATACGACCGCTTGATAGAGGGGCTTTTCTTGCAAGACTCATGCATGTCCATTGGCATTCAAGTTGCAGATTATGTGGCAGGAGCAATCCATCGTGCTTATGCGGTGGGAGACGGCGAGTATGCCGCACAATTGAAGAAAAAGATAAGAAATCGCGACGGGAAGTTTGTGGGATACGGGTTGATCCACCACCCCAACGGTACATTTGATCCTAAGAAGGCCATAAAAAAAGACGCCGGGTGAGGCCGTAGCCTCAGCGCCTATGAATGTCAGGCTCCCGAGCGTGCTTTATATATAGCACACAGGAATCCTGAATTCCAGAAATTCAGAAAGTTTCTATTCAAAAATCGAAATTTTTTATCCTAATGGCATATCATTTAGAGCCAAACCCCGCTTTGGCGGGGCTTTTTCAGTACTGAGCCTCGGTTGCGCCGATGCTATTTAACAACACCGCCTGAGAATGCAGGCAAAAGCGCAGAAGAACGCGATTTGCAGGCCGCAGGAGCGGCAATATCCCAAATTTTCAGAAGTCGATCGTCCGCCCCTTGATCTCCCAGTCACCATAACGGGCGGGGTCTTTACCCCCGCGACCGCCGATTTCGCGAGGTGCCTGGGCTTCCTTTTCGGCGGCACGGCGCGCCTCGGCTTCCTTCAGTGCGCGCTGGGCAGCGGGCGGCAGATCGTCAAACGGGCGCTTGTCCACGTTTTCCGGGCTTTCGGTTGCTTCGGTTTTCTCGCTCATCGGTCACATTCCTGTTGGCTGCGTCAGCTCCCATTATTGAAGCGAAGCCTGTTCATACCCATCATATAGGCAGAAAGGCACCCGCTGCAAAACCCTTGCGGGCCACGCAGCTTCAGATTTTGGAGACCGCCACGGATGAATATGACGAAAACTGCCATGCTGATCGCACTCATGACGGTCATGTTCATGAGCATCGGCTATTTGTTGGGCGGCGGGGGCGGCATGATGATCGCGCTTGTGATCGCCGTCGCCATGAACCTGTTCGGTTACTGGAACTCCGACAAAATGGTGCTGCGCATGTACAATGCGCAGCAAGTGGATGAGCGCAGCGCGCCGGACTATTACCGTATGGTGAGCGGCCTTGCCGCCAATGCGGGCCTTCCCATGCCGAAGGTCTATATCATCCATGAGGACCAGCCGAACGCTTTCGCCACGGGCCGCAATCCCGAAAATGCCGCCGTTGCCGCGACGACCGGCCTTCTCAACCGGCTTTCACCCGAAGAAGTGGCGGGCGTGATGGCGCATGAGCTGGCCCACGTCCAGAACCGCGACACGCTGACCATGACCATCGTCGCAACGCTTGCCGGTGCCATATCCATGCTCGGCAATTTTGCCTTCTTCCTTGGCGGCAACCGTGAAAACGGCAACGGCATCATGGGTGTGGTCGGCACCATCCTCGCCATGATCGTCGCGCCCTTTGCCGCAATGATCGTGCAGATGGCCGTCAGCCGCACCCGCGAATATGCCGCCGACAAGCGCGGCGCGGAAATCTGCGGCAATCCGCTGTGGCTATCCTCGGCACTGGGCAAAATCGCCCGCAGCGCCAAGGTCATCCCGAACGAGGAAGCCGAACACAACCCGGCAACCGCGCATATGTTCATCATCAATCCGTTGAGCGGACGCGGTGCCGACAATCTTTTCTCGACCCACCCGGATACTGATAATCGCATTGCAGCGCTTGAGCAGATGGCCGCCGAAATGGGCATCCGCTCCGCCGGAATGGCTCCTCGTGCCGCGACCCCTTCCCAAAGCAGTGGTCCATGGGGTAATGCAGGCGGTAACAGCAATGGCGGTTCCGGTTATCGGGGGCCGTGGTCATAAAGCATGATCCCGAAAAGTGGGAACCGGTTTTCGGACAAGATCATGCTTAAACAAAAAGTAGCAGAACAGCGTGAACGATAAAAAGCCTGCGCCGAAGCGCGGAAACAAAAAGCCGCTAACCAACAACAGCGCCGCAGACCTGCGCCCCGGTCTGGCGGCGCGTTTGTGTGCGGCCCGCCTTCTCGGCGCGGTGATCGAAAAGAACACTTCGCTCGACGGCCTGACCGACAATACCCACGGTCATCCGCAATATCTGGCGCTGGAGCCGCGCGACCGCGCACTGGTTCGCGCCATTCTTGGTTCTGCGCTGCGCAATCGCGGCAGCATCGAACGCGCCATCAACAAGCGGCTCGACCGGCCATTGCCGGAAAATGCGGTGGCGCTGAAACATCTTCTGCATGTCGCCATCGCCCAGATTTTCTATCTCGACCTCCCCGACCATTCGGCGGTTGATCTGGCCGTGGAAGCGGCGAACAGCGACCCGCGCAACCGCAAATATGCCGGTCTCGTCAATGCGCTGCTGCGCAGGCTGTCGCGCAACAAGGAACGCGCGCTCGCCCACACGCTTGAGCCTGAAACGAACGTGCCGGAATGGTTTGCAAGGAGCATTACCGAGGCCTATGGCGCGGAAAAGGCAGCAGCCATTCTCGCCATGCACGCCTATGAGCCGCCGATCGATTTCACGGTCAAGGGCGACGCGGAAGCGTGGGCCGAAAAGCTGGGTGGCGTGGCGCTTCCCAACGGCTCGGTGCGCCTGCAGACGGTCGAAGGCAATCTCACCGATCTGCCCGGCTTTGCCGAAGGCGACTGGTGGGTGCAGGATGTGGCGGCGAGTTTGCCTGCGCGCCTGATGGGTGACATCAAGGGCAAACGGGTTGCCGACCTTTGCGCGGCCCCCGGCGGCAAGACGGCGCAGCTTGTGCTCCAGGGTGCGGATGTGACCGCGCTCGACCTTTCCGAAAACCGGCTGAAGCGCCTGCGCGGCAATCTGGAACGGCTCGGTTTCGAGGCGAAGACCGTCGCGACCAATCTTATGGATTTCCAGCCGGACGAACTGTTCGATGCCGTGCTTCTGGATGCGCCCTGCTCGTCCACCGGTACGGTGCGCCGTCATCCCGACGTGCCATGGACCAAGACGCCGCAGGATATTGCCAAGCTTGCCGAACTTCAGGGCAAGCTTCTGGCGCATGCGGCCACCCTGGTCAAACCCGGCGGTGTAATCGTCTTTTCCAACTGTTCCCTGCACCCGCTCGAAGGCGAGGAAATGGCGCGCAAGGCGGCGGAAAATCCGCTGCTGGAGCCTTTCCCCATCACGGAGCAGGATTGTTCCGGTCTGGAGGGGCTGGTAACGGCGGAAGGCTTTTTGCGGTCCACGCCGGCAGACCTGCCGCCGGAGCGTTTTGACGGCAATCCGCAGATGGCCGGAATGGACGGTTTCTTCGCCGCCCGCTTCAAGCGTCGGGCCTGAGACCGGATATAAGCAGACAAGTCGGATAATTTGCCATAACGGGCCGGGATGCCCGTTATGGTTAACGCTCGATTCACCATTTCTGTACAATTGTATCAAGGGAAACCGGCTTTCGATCTGGCCGCAGCAGAATGACAAACAATACGGAGAAAGACCGGGTGGCAGTCGCCCTCAGCGAAACCCCACATCTTTGGGGACTGGCCGTTGCACAGGCGTGGCGCAAGTTCAGCCGCCGTCTGCGCATGGGGCCGCTTTATCGCTGGCGCTTCACCGGCTTTACCCCGGACCGTATCCTGATCGCCCCGCCCGACCTGCGCGTCGCCGACCCGCAGCTGGCGCAGGAGTTTTACCACGGCCGCTTTGCGCTCGCCGGTCGACTGGTCGAGACCGGCGGGTTGTCGCCTTTCGCCGTCGAGCCGCCGACGCCGGAGTGGGAAGCGGCACTTCAGAGTTTCGGCTGGCTGCGCCATCTGAAAAGCGCCAACAGCGAACTGGCAACCGCCAATGCGCGCGCGCTCGTCGATGACTGGATGCGCATGTTCGGCAAGCGCATCGGCGGCCTTGCCTGGTCGCCAGAAGTCACCGCCCAGCGCATCATTGCCTGGCTGCAGCATTCCAATCTCATTCTGTCGGGCGCGGAACTTCCCGCCTATCGCAAGTTCATGCGCTCGCTCGCCATGCAGGTGCGTTATCTGCGCACCGTCGCTGCCGCCATGGATGATGGCGAGGAACGCTTGCGCGCCCGCATCGCATTGGCTTTCGCCGCTCTGGCGCTGCCGGTTTCGCCGCCGACGGCCCGTGCCGCGCGGCGCAATCTGGAATATGAGCTGAAGCGCCAGATCCTGCCCGATGGCGGGCATATTTCACGCAATCCCGTTACGGTTCTGGAGCTGCTGGCCGATCTTCTGCCGCTGCGCCAGACCTATGCCAATGGCACGGAATCCCCGCCCAAGGCGCTGATCGAAGCCGTCGAGCGCATGCTGCCTGCCCTGCGTTTCTTCCGTCATCAGGATGGCAGCCTTGCGCTTTTCAACGGCGTCGGCCCCACCATGCCGGAACGCATCATTTCGGTTCTGCGGCACGATGAAACTGCCGGATCGCCGCTGACCCACGCGCCCTATTCGGGCTATGAACGGCTTTCCATGGGTTCGACCACCATCATCGCCGATACCGGACTGCCGCCGCCCGTCACCGCATCGCGGGACGCCCATGCCGGCTGTCTCGCCTTTGAAATGTCCTCCGGACGCCAGCGCTATATCGTCAATTCCGGCGTCGACCGTTTCGGCCCGCCGGAATTTCGTCCATTGGGCCGTTCGACGGCAGCGCATTCCACCGCCACCATCAATGACACGTCCTCGTGCCGTTTCAGCCTGAATGCAGGCCTCTCCAACATGATCGGCACGCCGATTATTGCAGGCCCGACGCGCGTACAGCGTGACCGGATCGAGGAGATGGGAAGGCAGGGTTTTGTCGCCAGCCATGACGGCTATGCGCGCCTGTTCGGCATTTATCACGAACGCCGTCTCGTGCTGTCGCATAATGGCAGCGTCATCCAGGGTGCCGACCGCTTCTATCGCGGCGATGGCCGTCCGCTGAAATCAAACGGACGCGACAATATTGCCGTCCGTTTCCACCTGCATCCCTCGGTCGATATTTCCTTCGATGAGAACGGATTGATCGTCCTTTCGGCTGACCGCGACGACACCTGGGTCTTTTCCTGCTTCGAGGTTGCGCCGCAGCTGGAAGATTCGATCTTCTTTGCAGGCTTCCGCGGTCCTGTGACATCGAAGCAGATCGTGCTCTCCTTCCCGGCTTCCGAATTGCCGGAAGTGAACTGGCAGTTCAGCCGCGTCGCGCTCGGCAGTTACGTGTAATTCGCTCTCCCGCTCCTCCCCTTCGAGACGGCGTGGTAGCGATGCAGAGCAAGAAATACCTCTTCACCGTTCATTTCCGGCCTTTTGCGGTAGGATTCTCGGCGCGCCTGTGTTAGGGCGAGCCGTCCACTTTCCTGAACGCATCCGTTTCAGCAACGAAGAGACCAACTCCCTATGGCTGTCAGCTCCAAGCATATTCCCGCTCCCGATCTTCATCGGGTGCGCCGCGCCCTCCTTTCCGTTTCCGACAAGACCGGCCTGATCGATTTCGCCAAGGCGCTTCACGCGCAGGGCGTCGAAATCCTTTCGACCGGCGGCACCGCCAAGTCGATTGCCGCCGAGGGCATTCCCGTGAAGGACGTGTCCGAAGTGACCGGCTTCCCGGAAATCATGGACGGGCGCGTCAAGACGCTGCATCCGGCAGTCCATGGCGGCCTGCTCGCCGTGCGCAATGATCCGGAACACGTCGCGGCCATGGAAGCACACGGCATTGGCGGCATTGATCTCGCCGTCATCAATCTCTATCCGTTCGAGGAAGTCCGCTTCAAGGGCGGCGACTACGACACCACCGTCGAGAATATCGACATTGGCGGCCCGGCGATGATCCGCGCTTCCGCCAAGAACCATGCCTATGTCGCAACGGTCGTCGACCCCGCCGACTATGCCGACGTGGTAGCCGAACTGGAAAAGCACGCAGGCTCCCTGCCGCTCGCCTTCCGCAAGAAGCTTGCAGCCAAGGCCTTTTCGCGCACCGCTGCCTATGATGCGGCCATTTCCAACTGGTTTGCCGAAGCGATCGAGGAAGAAACCCCGGTCTATCGTTCGGTCGCAGGCAAGCTGCATTCCGTCATGCGTTACGGTGAAAACCCACACCAGACGGCCGGCTTCTATCTCACCGGCGAAAAGCGCCCCGGCGTCGCCACTGCGACCCAGCTTCAGGGCAAGCAGCTTTCCTACAACAACATCAATGACACCGATGCGGCTTTCGAGCTGGTGGCTGAATTCGATCCGGCCCGCACCGCAGCCGTCGCCATCATCAAGCACGCCAATCCGTGCGGCGTGGCGGAAGCTTCCACCATCAGGGAAGCCTATCTCAAGGCGCTCGCCTGCGACCCGGTTTCGGCTTTTGGCGGCATCGTCGCGCTCAACAAGACGCTTGATGAGGAAGCCGCCGAAGAGATCGTGAAAATCTTCACCGAAGTCATCATCGCCCCGGATGCCACCGAAGGCGCACAGGCCATCGTGGCGGCCAAGAAGAACCTCCGCCTGCTCGTGACCGGCGGCCTGCCGGACCCACGCGCCAAGGGCATTGCCGCCAAGACCGTTGCCGGTGGCCTGCTGGTCCAGTCGCGCGACAATGGCGTGGTGGACGATCTCGATCTCAAGGTCGTCACCAAGCGTGCGCCGACCGAAGCCGAACTCAACGATCTGAAATTCGCCTTCCGCGTCGGCAAGCACGTGAAGTCGAACGCCATCGTTTATGTGAAGGACGGCGCTACGGTCGGCATCGGCGCAGGCCAGATGAGCCGCGTGGATTCAGCCCGTATCGCAGCCCGCAAGGCGGAAGATGCAGCAGAAGCCGCCGGTCTTGCAGAGCCGCTCACCAAGGGCTGCGTGGTCGCTTCCGATGCGTTCTTCCCGTTTGCAGACGGTCTTCTGTCAGCCGTTCAGGCCGGCGCAACTGCCGTCATCCAGCCTGGCGGCTCCATGCGCGACGACGAGGTGATCGCCGCTGCCGACGAACATGGCATCGCCATGGTCATGACCGGCATGCGCCATTTCCGGCATTAGAGCTTTTACGCATCATGCCGCGCAAAACCGCTTGGCACTTTTGCTGGAAATGCTCTAACCCCTTATAAAAATTAATTATCGAGGCCCCGAAACCAACCGTTCCGGGGTCTCGTTTTCGTTGAGTTTCATATTGTTTCGTTTAAATTCGTTTTCAGAATAGACCGGATCAACGGAGGAGCCCGCCCCATGACGCAGTTTATCGGTTCCATCGACCAGGGAACCACGAGTTCGCGTTTCATCATTTTCGACCGGCAGGGCGATATCGTCGCCAGCGACCAGCGCGAACACGAGCAGATTTATCCGAAGGCGGGCTGGGTCGAACACAATCCGGTAGAAATCTGGCGCAACACGCAGCACGTCATTGCCGCCGCGCTGAAAAAGGCAAACCTGAAGGCAGCCGACATAGCTTCCGTCGGCATTACCAACCAGCGCGAAACCACCCTGCTCTGGGACCGGAAGACCGGCGCGCCGCTCTTTAATGCGGTCGTCTGGATGGATACGCGCACGGACGAGCTGGTCGCCCGTTACACGAAAGTCGGCGGCGCGGACCGCTTGCGCGAAAAGACGGGCCTGCCGATCTCGACCTATTTCTCCGGCCTCAAGCTGCGCTGGATACTTGATCACGTTCCCGGTGCCCGTGAAAAGGCCGAAGCTGGCGACGCGCTTTTCGGCACCATCGACACATGGCTAGTCTGGAACCTCACCGGCGGCACCGATGGCGGCATTCACATCACCGATGTGACCAACGCCTCCCGCACCCAGCTGATGGATCTTTCAACGCTGAAATGGGACGCGGATATTCTCCGCCTATTCGAGATTCCTGCTTCCTGTCTGCCGGAAATCCGCTCCTCGAGCGAGGTCTATGGCGAGATCGCCCTACCCTCGCTTTCCGGCGTCAAGCTGGCGGGGATTCTGGGTGACCAGCAGGCAGCGCTCTTCGGCCAGGCCTGTCTGGAACCGGGCGAGGCCAAGAACACCTATGGCACCGGGTGCTTCATGCTGATGAACACCGGCGAGAAACTGGTGCCCTCCAATTTTGGCCTTCTGACCACGGTTGCCTACAAGCTGGACGGCGCGAAGCCGGTCTATGCGCTGGAAGGATCAATCGCGATCACCGGTGCTCTGGTGCAATGGCTGCGCGACAATCTCGGCATCATCAGGCACAGCAGCGACATCGAAACGCTGGCACGCACCGTAGAAGACAATGGCGACGTCTATTTCGTCCCGGCCTTCTCCGGCCTCTATGCGCCGCACTGGCAGGATTCCGCGCGCGGCATCATCGCTGGCCTCACACGCTTCGCCAATAAGGGGCACATCGCACGCGCGGCGCTGGAGGCGAGCGCCTATCAGGTGCGCGAAGTGCTGGATGCGATGGTGAAGGATTCCGGCGTCGAGATCACGGAGTTGCGCGCCGATGGCGGCATGACCGTCAACGAGCTGCTCATGCAGTTCCAGTCCGACATTCTGGACGTGCCGGTGGTGCGCCCGAAAATCATCGAGACCACGGCGCTGGGCGCCGCCTATGCGGCGGGACTTGCCGTCGGCTATTGGAAATCGACGCGGGACATCGTGGAAAACTGGCAGGTGGGCCAGCGCTGGCACCCGCGAATGCCGGTCGAGGAAAGCACGCGCCTGTTCCGGTCGTGGGAAAAGGCCGTGCAGCGTTCGATGGGCTGGATCGAATAGAGCCGTCTCGAAAAGACCGGAACCGCCTCCGGCCCGTCAATGCGGGCCGGGTACAAGCGGCCTGTCGGCCGGATAAGGCGTAATGGCAGCCAGATAGAGCCCCACGACAAAAAACAGCAGCAGCACCGACATGCCAATCGCCGCGCAGCCACTGAGAGCCGTGATCGTCGCGACCAGAAACGGCCCGAGAAATCCCGTCGCCCGGCCCGCCAGCGCATAGATGCCGAAATAGCGGCCCGATTCCTCCGGCCTGATGCTGCGCGCAAACCACGAACGGGCGGACGCCTGCACCGGCCCCAGAGCGGCGCCGATCATCAGCCCGTAGACGAGAAATGCCTGTTCCGCAGCCGTGGAGAACAGCCCATTTCCCTCGGAATAGCCAACCGGCAAAAGGCCGAGCAGGAAATAATCCGTTCCGGTGGAAACGATACCGAACGAGGCGATGAGCAGAAGCACCAGCGATCCGAGCACGATGGCTTTTGAGCCGAGCCTTGCATCGAGGCGAGCCGCGACGAGGCAGCTCAGGATCGCCGACACATTGGTGATCATGCCGAAGAGGCCGATTTCGTTGATGCTCCAGTGAAACAGTGAGGCGGCATGGCCCGCGCCCAGCGCGACAATGGCATTGAGCCCGTCCTGATAGACAAGGCGGGCGGCAAGGAAGCGGACTATTCCCGGACGCTTCCGCACTTCCCTCAGCGTCGACTTCAGTTCCGCCAGACCGCTGCCGACCGCCTGGCGCAGCGGCTGGCCGCGCGCCTGATCCGGCGTGAACAGGAACATCGGCATGATGAAAACGAGATACCACAGCGCCGCGATGGGGCCGGTGATGCGGGCATCTTCGCCGCTGGCAGGGTCAAGTCCGAAGAGCGGCGGAAGCCCGATCAGGGTCCTGCCCGTCTCGGGTGACGACGCCAGAAAGACCACGACGAAGATCAGCACCAGCACGCCGCCCAGATAGCCGAGCCCCCAGGCCAGATTGGACACTTTGCCAATCTCCCTGGCGGGGACGAGCCGCGGCATCATGGAATCGTTGAAGACGATGGAAAACTCCGCCGAGATCATCGCGATGCTGAAAGCCAGAAGCACCCAGAACAGGTTTGCGCCCGGCACCGCAAACCACAGCGTCATCAGGCCCGCGATCTTCAGGACGGCAAAGAAGCCGATCCACGGTTTGCGCGCGCCGGTCTTGTCGGCAATCGATCCCAGAACGGGCGACAGCAGTGCGATCACGAGGCCCGCGGCGGCAAAGCCGTACCCCCAGGCGATCTGCCCCGCTTCCGGCGTGTCGGCCATGCGTGAGATGAAATAGGGACCAAAGATGAAGGTTACGATGACGGTGAAGAACGGCTGTGCCGCCCAGTCGAAGAATATCCAGCCCCATATGCCACGCCGCGAGGCATGGCTGCGGGCAGCCATAAGCTGATCGCTCAATTACTCTTTCCTTCCCCCCACGCCCGAAGCGGCTTCCGACGATAGAGCACCATGCGCCTTTTGGCGTATAAAGACCACTCCAGCCCGGTACATCTGCACACGATGCTTTGCGAAAACCGGTTCCGGTTTTCATGCAGATGCACGCAGGCCAGCCGAGCCGTTCGGCTGCATCGTTCCTTCAATGTGTCGGATGAATTTCAGGCCCAAATCATATTAGCGGGAGCTTATACCCCGAAATGTGCACAGGAAAGAAATAAAAAGGGCGGCCACAGCCGCCCTTCTGCAATAGAATTTCCCGACCTGCCTACTGGGCGAGATCGGACATCAGGCCCGCTGCAACCGCCAGTCGCGAAACGGTCAGGTCGCCACCTTCCGTCAGCGCGACCATGCGGTTCTGCACCTGCTCGATGCGGGCGCCATCGGCTGCAAACCAGGCTGCCGCCGGGTCCTTGTCCTTGGCGAAACGCTTGAGCGCCGCAATGGTGATGCCGCGTGCAGCCTGCGTGATCGTATCGCTTGCCCGTGACAGCGCCAGCCCGTCATAATAGTCCGTGACGGGGATGGAGCGCGCGGCTTCCTCAATGCGGCCGATGCGGAAGGCTTCCGAAACACCGAAATAGGTCTTGGCGGTAACCACCCGGTCGGCGCCCGCCAGATGCGCGATCAGCGCAATGTCCGGCATGATGCCTGCAAGCTGCAGATTGGCAAGACGCTGTGCCAGCTTTTCCGGCGCACCCATTTCCACGAAAGCGGCCTTGTCGGCCTGAAGCGTGGTTTTGAGATATTCCGGCATCAGGCCGTCGAAACGCGGTTCCAGTTCGGCGCGCGCCCTGGTGATCGTATCCACCAGTTCCGTCAGGTTGGCGCGTGTCGTGTCGTTGCGCAGCACCCATGCGGTCGTCGCCTGCAGCATTTCGCCGACGAGATGGTAGAACTGGTTCTGCACATCGCCCGGAACGCGATTGTCCAGCGCATCGATGGCGTCATAGATCGTGTCGATGTCGAAGCCGTCACGCACCGCCACATAGGCGCGGACGATATCGGCAGGCGACTTGCCGGTGGTATCGGCCAGGCGGCTGATGAAGGTAATGCCCCCGCGATTGATGACATCGTTCGCCAGCAAGGTGGCGACGATTTCACGGCGCAGGCGATGGCCGGAGATTTCCTCGGCATAGGTCTTCACCATGCGCTTGGGGAAATAGCCCATCAGCAGCGACTGGAAGTACGGCTCGTCCGGAAGCTGGCTCGCCACCAGATCGTCACAGAGAGAAAGCTTTGCATAGGCCAGCAGAACCGCCAGTTCCGGGCGGGTGAGCGGCTGGCCAGCCTTCTGACGCTCGGCGAGCAATGCGTCCGACGGCAGGTTCTCCACCTTGCGGTCGAGCAGCTTGCGGGCTTCCAGTTCCGCCATGAAGCGCGCCTGATAGGGCAGCTCCGCCAGTCCTTGACGTTCGCTTAGCGAAAGCGCCAGCGGCTGCAGATAGTTGTTGCGCAGCACCAGTGCCGAAACATCATCGGTCATGCTGACCAGAAGCTTGTCGCGCGCCGGGCGCTTGAGCTTGCCCGAACGCATGGCCGCAGCCAGCGCGATCTTGATGTTGACCTCGACGTCCGAGCAGTTGACGCCCGCCGAATTGTCGATGGCGTCCGTGTTACCACGACCGCCCGACAAGGCATATTCGATGCGCCCGCGCTGGGTCACGCCAAGGTTTGCGCCTTCGCCGATCACCCGGGCGCCGACTTCCGAGCCGGTGATGCGGATCGCATCATTGGCGCGGTCACCCACCTGCGCATCCGTTTCAGCGGACGAGCGGATATAGGTGCCGATGCCGCCGAACCACAGCAGATCGACCTTGGACTTCAGGATCGCCGTCATGATTTCCTGCGGCGTTCCGGAGGTCTTGCCGAGGCCGATGGCATTGGCCGCTTCCGGCGAGAGCGTGATCGTCTTCTGGCTGCGGCTGTAGATGCCGCCGCCAGCCGAAAGCTTGGAGCGGTCATAGTCCTGCCAGCTCGAACGCGGCAGCTCGAACAGGCGCTTGCGCTCGGCAAAGCCGTCCGCCGGAACCGGGTTCGGGTCGATGAAGATATCGCGATGGTCGAACGCCGCCACGAGGCGAATCTGTTCGGAAAGCAGCATGCCATTGCCGAAGACGTCGCCCGACATGTCGCCCACGCCCGCAACCGTGAAAGGCTCGTTCTGGATATCCATGTCGAGTTCGCGGAAATGGCGCTTCACGGCTTCCCACGCGCCGCGCGCGGTAATGCCCATGCCCTTGTGGTCGTAACCGGCGGAACCGCCCGATGCGAAGGCATCGTCCAACCAGAAATCATGCGCCTGGCTGATGGCATTGGCCGTATCGGAGAAAGTGGCCGTGCCCTTGTCCGCGGCAACGACGAAATAAGGATCGTCATTGTCATGGCGCACGACTTCCGCCGGCGGCACGACATGGCTGTCCTCGATATTGTCGGTAACGGACAGGAGCGTGGAGATGAAGACTTTGTAGGCATCGCGGCCGGCTTCGAACACCGCATTGCGATCGCCGCCGACCGGCAGACGCTTCGGATAGAAGCCGCCCTTGGCGCCGACCGGCACGATAACCGCGTTCTTGACCTGCTGTGCCTTTACCAGCCCCAGTACTTCGGTGCGATAATCCTGTGCGCGGTCCGACCAGCGCAGGCCGCCGCGGGCGACCGCGCCGAAACGCAGGTGCACGCCTTCCACTTCAGGCCCGTAGACGAAGATTTCGCGGTACGGGCGCGGGTCCGGCAGGCCGTCGACTAGACGCGGATTGAGCTTGAAGGCGAAGGTGACGCGCGGCTTGCCCTCGGCATCCGGCTGATAGGCATTGGTGCGCAGTGTCGCTTCGATCAGATTGCGGAAACGGCGCAAGATCTGGTCGTCATCGATGCTCGGCACGCCCAGCAGCGCCGTTTCGATGCCATCGACGAGCTTCTTTTCAGCCGCATCCCGGCGCTTGGCCGACGGGTTGAAACGCAGGTCGAACAGCGAATAGAGGTCGCTGGCGATTTCCGGATAACGGTTCAGCGCTGCCGCGATGAAGCCCTGCGAATAGGCGATGCCCGCCTGCTGCAGATAGCGGCCATAGGAACGCAGGATCATGATCTGGCGTGCCGTCAGGCGCGCGGTCTGCACCAGCGCATTATAGCCGTCATTATCGGCCTGACCGTCCCAGACATTGCGGAACACGTCTTCCAGCATCTCGCCATCGTCGGAAAGATCGACCGGTGCCCCATAGGCGTTCACGAGCTGCATGTCGTGCAGGTAGACGGTTGCGCCGTCCTTGCCAGCATGCGGCAGGTCGATGGTCTGCTCGCTGACGACACGGAAACCCATGTTTTCCAGAAGCGGCACGCGCTGCGACAGCACGACCGGCGCACCGTGATGATAGATCTTCAGCGAAACCGCATCGGGACCGTCGGTCCGATAGCGATAGAAATCCACGAAAAGCGGCGCCTCGGCGCTGAGGCTGGCAATGCGTTCCGCATCGACCAGCGCTTCCGGCGCCGTGAAGATTTCGCGGTAGGACGGCGGAAAGCTTGCGGCAAGCGCGACGGTCTTCGCGTCGGCGCTGTCGGAGCTTTCACGCACCGCATCGTCCCAGTTGCGGACGATGGCGCGCACTTGCGCTTCCAGCGCTTCCCGGTCCACATGCGGCGTGGAACGCTCGTGACGGCGGATGACGAACTGGACGCGCGTCAGGCCGTTCTGCAGGAAGACCGGATGGAATTCAAAACTGTCGCCGCCATAGACGTCGACCAGATAATGCCCGATCTTCTCGCGCACGACCGAGTCGTAACGGTCACGCGGGATATAGACCAGCACGGTGGCAAAACGGCCAAACCGGTCGAGACGCGGAACGGCGCGCACCCGGGGACGCTCGCCCAGCGCCAGGATCAGTTCTGCATTGGCCGTCAGGCTTTCCACATCGATCTGGAAAAGCTCGTCGCGCGGATATTCCTCCAGCACGTTGATGAGCGCCTTGCCCGAATGGTCCTCGCGGTTGAAGCCGAGATGCTTGATGACCGCATCGGCCTTGGAGCGGATGAACGGAATGCCCGCGACCGAACTCGTATAGGCGACCGAGGTAAAGAGGCCGACCAGGCGCAGTTCGCCGATGGCCTCGCCCTTCTCGCCGAATATCTTCACGCCGACATAATCGAGATAGGAGCGGCGATGCACCAGCGAAAGCGAGTTCGCCTTGGTGACGATCAGCGGCTCGTTGCTATCGAGGAATTCGGTCACTTCGCGCGGCGTCACCGTGTCGTCGTCATCCTTGCGCAGGACGCGGACCTCGTGATCGTTGAGGATGCCGAGCGTTTCCTTGACCGGCACGAGTTCGCGCTTGTCGCCCTTGCCCTTGAAGGTCAGCTCGCGAAGTCCGAGGAAGATGAAACGGTCGTCGCGCAGCCATTCCAGAAAGGCGATCGCTTCCGGCATGGCCGGATCGCCCGTCATGTCGTGCACGCGCTTGTAATCGGCGATCGCGCCATCGAGGCGCTTCAGCATCGGCTTCCAGTCGCTGACGGCGGCGCGAACCTGCCCCAGCACGCGCTTGATGGCGGCGGTCAGGTCGGCCTTGGTCTGCTTGTCGAGAGCCGGGAGATGGATCTGCACCAGGCTGACGCGCTCGACGCCCTTGGCAGGCGCAAGCTGCGATGCCTCGCCCAGAATGACGAGCTCGTCCTTCTCGCGCGCAATGTCCAGAACCGGATGCACAACCATGAAAATCTGGTTGGCATGATCGTTCAGCTCACCCATGATGGAGTCGAGCAGGAACGGCATATTGTCGTTGACGATGGTGATGACGCTCACCGGGCGATCATGGCGTTCGATACCGTTATCGACGCTGATGATGCTCTTGCCCTTGCGATAGGATTCCAGAGCGGCGTAGCCGTGACGGGCTGAACTGTCGAGAGCGGCGGCATCGTAAGCGGCCAGATCTTCTGGCGGCGCCCATTCGAAGAGAAGCTGCGAGAAGGCTGTAAGCGCCTTCGACTTTCCTCCCTTCTTCTCCTCCTTGCCTGCCTTTGAACCCTTAACCTTGCTCGACCGATCCTGCTTTGCAGTCACGTCGGATACTCCTGTCATGATGGCAATGCGCGCCAAACTAGCAGATTAGGCACCGGATTCGATGGCAATTCGTTGAAAATAACGAAAAATTTCCCGGAAAGTCAGAAAAACCGCATTTAATCCATTTAATTTGGAACAAAACTTCGAAAACTTCCCGCGAAATTTCGGATTATGCCAGTGGATTTCTCCACGGCCCGCAGAAATGGCGCCGGAAGGGTAAAGCCGCAGGCCGGTTTTGCCCTGTTTCAGACTAAAGTTGCAGATGATTCTGACGGAACCGAACGGCTCTCATAACTCGATCAGGTGATCGTCGAGTTCGTTGACATTGTCCGCCCCTGCAGGGAAATGCGTCTCCAGCAAAAGGCCCGCCTGACCGATCGCCAGCACGAAACCCTCGGCCACCTGCGCCCGCGACGCATGATGGACGAGCGTCGCCACGATCGCATTCCACTCGTCCTGTTCGACCCGCGCATTGATGCCCGCATCGGCGATCACCTCGGCATAATGTTCGGCCATGGAGACGAAGAGCAGGATGCCGGTGCGATGCTCGGTGATGTGCACATTGCGCGCCAGGAACTGTTGCAGCGCATTGAGATGCGCGCGCTTGTAACGGATGCGGCGCGGCACCAGCAGCATGCGGATGGCCGGAAAGACCCACAGCACCAGCATCGCGGTGAGGAAGGCCGCCAGCACCGCAAGCCCGAACATAGGCAGGCGGACATCGAACCAGTACCAGTGCGCCAGAAACGCCACGACGACCGACGCCAGCAGAATGCCGCAGGTGGCGACAAAGCCCGCCGCAAAGAAATAATCGTCGCTGGAACGGGCCAGAACCGCATAGATTTCGCCGCTGGTCTCGGCTTCCGCCTTGCGGATCGCCTCGGCAATGCGGGCATGGTCCTCGGCGCCAATCAGCGTGTGATGCTTCATCCCTGCGTCTCCCTACCAGCTGCCCGAGGCGCCGCCGCCACCCGATGAACCACCGCCGCCGGAGAAACCGCCGCCGCCCCCACCGGATGACCAGCCACCGCCGCCCCAGCTTCCGCCACCCCTGCCGCCAGACCCGCCGCCGCCGCGATTGTTATAATCCACCACCATGCCGAGCCACTGATACCGGCCCGGCCCGATCTTGCGCCCGAAAACCGGCGTCAGGATCGCCATGCCGAAACCGCCGAAGAAGATCAGGCACCAGAAGGCAATGAAGACGACGAACACCCAGTCGACATCATCGGAACTCGACTGCACATTGCGTCTGGCGCGCGCTTCAAGCTCGGCGGCATCCCCGGAAAGCACCGAAAGAATGCCGTCAACGCCCTGCACGATGCCCTTCGAATAATCGCCGGTGCGAAATTCGGGAATGATGGTGCCATTGATGATAACGCTCGAAAGCGCATCGGTCATGACACCTTCGAGGCCGTAGCCGACCTCGATACGCACCTTGCGGTCATTGGGCGCCACCACCAGCAATATACCGTTGTTTTCCTGTTTCTGGCCAAGCGCCCAGGCGCGGAACAGACGGTTGGAATAGGTTTCGATTTCCTCGCCGTTGAGGCTCGGGACCGTCACCACGACCACCTGATCCGAGGATTTGGCTTCGAAATCGGCAAGCTTCTGCGTGAGGCTCTGGCGCTCTGCCGGATCGATGATCCCCGCCGCATCCACCACGCGGCCAGTCAGGACCTGGGCGGGCTTTGGCGCGTCCTGCGCAAACGCTGTCGGGTGCAGGGCCAGCGCTGCGGAAAACAGCACAAAGACAAGCGCGAGGAGGTGTCGCGGCCAATAAAAGCCACGACGATCACGCATGGGTGCTGCACCCGCCTCCAGACGCATCATGAGACGCGCCGTCAGTTGAAGTTGACTTTGGGCGCGGTCTGGCTGCCTGCATCGGCGCTGAAGCTCTGCATGGGCTGCGCATCGCGATACCAGATCCACGTCCAGATCATCGTCGGCATGGTGCGCAGCGACGTGTTGTAGACGCGAACCGCCTCGATATAGTCGCGGCGGGCGACGGCGATGCGGTTTTCAGTGCCTTCGAGCTGCGACTGCAATGCAAGGAAGTTCTGGTTGGCTTTCAGGTCCGGATAACGCTCGACCACCACCATCAGGCGCGACAGCGCGCTCGTCAGGTTGGCCTGATTATCCTGAAACTGCTTGAAGAGTTCGGGATTGTTGAGCGTTTCGGGTGTGATCTGCACCTGCGTCGCCTTGGCGCGCGCCTCGATCACGGCCTGCAGCGTCTCCTGTTCGTGAGCGGCATAGCCCTTCACGGTCTCGACCAGATTGGGCACGAGATCGGCGCGGCGCTGATACTGGTTCTGCACCTCGCCCCAGGCGGCCTTCGCCCGTTCCTCATTGGTCGGGATAGTGTTGAAACCGCAGGCAGAGAGCAGTGGAACCAGAACAGCCAGACCAAGAGCGATGAAAATACGGCGGCCCAGGGCTGCAAGCGAGAAGGAAGTGGCAACCGTCGTACCCGACATGGATTTCTCCTGAAAAGGGCGCTTTGCCAAGCGCCGGGGAAACAAATTCAACACCCGCATGAGTGCGTTCACGCAAATGCGAGCCGTCAAATCAGCAAGATAGTCGAAATTCACTCGTTTTCCAGTCGGTTTGGACAACAAGGTAAAACCGCGACCGCCTGGTTCAGGGATGCAGGCGGAAAGCGCCGCTTTCGACCGCAGCGCGAACAGCGGCAAGCGTCTGACTGCGCGACCACCCTTCGGCAGCCAGCACGTGCGGCTCTAGCGGCCCCAGCGCGGACAATTGCCCGTGCAGTTCCGCAATCGGACCCGGATCGGTAAGCGTATTGCCGCCACGCTCGCGGCAGCGCCGGATCGCCTCATCGAGAGATGGACGCAGAACCACATAGTGAAGCGGCGTGGCAAGGTTTCGGAATGGCTCGAGGAACCATGGCCCGATTATGCCGTCGACGATGACGAAATAGCCGCCGTCGGCATAGGCCTTGGCCGCCTTGGTCAGCGCATCCATCACAATGGCATTTTGCGCATGGGCTTCCGGCAGATAGGGCTGGATCGCACCATTCTTGATGAAGTGCCAGAAATCGTCCGAATGAAGGTGAACCTTCGGCGAACCCGGCTGGTTCGCAAGCCTCTCGGCGGTCGTGGTTTTACCGGCGCCCGGGGTGCCGGTCAGAATAAGAATTTCACCAGAATGTTCCATGATCCGACCTTATCATGGAATGCCATCAGGTCAGTCCCGATATCTCAATCCATATCGGGATCATCGCCACAAGCACCCGTGAAATAGCATCTGGACCCAATCCTCGCCTTATGGGCGGGCAGCGCGTTGACGTTCTCGCATATGTGGATCAGGGTTGCATAGGTACTATCGATCTCACTCCCGTCGATCATGACAATACCATTCCTGACAACCGGTTCAGCTTCGCCGTTCGAAATGAGAAGCACAATGATCCTGAGAGCGATGTTCGCCTGATGACAGGGGCCCAGGGCGCTCGCCAAGCGTGCCAGTTCGCTGCCGGGAGCAGGCTTCGCCTCACCTGCCGGCGCTTGATCCTGTTCCGCAAGTGCTATCAATGCATCGAGAAAGGGGCCGTCCTCCCTCTCGATTTGCGAGGCCAGTGCCTCCAGCCCAGCCTTGTCACCCGCTTCGATGAGGTCGGCAATCCGGTCTTCCAATTGTTGCGCTGCCGCTCCGTCTCGATAAGAGGCCGCCGCCGCAGCCAGTAGCTGCGCGTCGATCGCGCGCGCCGGACTGGCAAGTACGGCGACAATAAGCGCGGGCAGCACGGCGGCGAGTTTCAATGAAATCCCCATTCGCCCCCCCAGGAAAGCGGTCAACAAAAAAGCGGCGGATTGCTCCGCCGCCTTTTTATAACGCAAACTGCGCGAAAGATTATTCGCTTGCAGCTTCTTCAGCCGGGGCAGCAGCGGCTTCTGCAGCGGCCGCAGCAGCTTCAGCAGCCTTTGCAGCGGCTTCTTCTTCAGCCTGCTTGGCCATGGCCAGACGTTCCTGGGCCTTTTTGCCCGGCTCGCCCTTGGTCGGGTTGCTGCGGGCCGGACGCTTGGCAAGGCCAGCCTGGTCGAGGAAGCGCAGAACGCGGTCGGTCGGCTGTGCGCCCTGTGCAATCCAATGCTGGATGCGGTCAGCGTCGAGCTTCACGCGTTCAGCGTCCTTGGCCAGCATCGGGTTCCATGCGCCAACGGTTTCGATGAAGCGGCCGTCACGCGGGCTGCGGACGTCGGCAACGACGATGTGGTAGTAAGGACGCTTCTTGGAGCCAGCGCGGGCCAGACGAATCTTCAGAGACATTTTTTCTTTCCTTTAGACAATTGCTTCGCCCGGGGAATGGCCGTGGCAAAACGGGTTAAGCTATCGATATAGCTATTGTTTTCCGCCGTGATTGGCGGCGGCATGCTCATGATGCCGAATGACTTCCTTCACGATGAAGTTCAGGAATTTTTCGGCGAAATCGGGATCGAGATGGGCATCGACTGCCAGCGCGCGCAGACGCTCCACCTGGCGCTTTTCGCGGGCGGGATCAGCCGGTGCGAGGCCGCGTTCGGCCTTGAGTACGCCAACGGCCTTTGTGCAGCGAAAACGTTCGGCCAGCATATGGATCAGCGCCGCATCGATATTGTCGATGGAGGCGCGCAGTGCCAGAAGTTCAGCCGGTGCAGTGTTCTGTTCGTCGCTCATGATGCTCACTTCTTCTTCGGCAGGCCCGGAAGACCGCCACCGAGACCGGGAAGCTTGGGTCCGCCCAGACCGGGCAGACCGCCCGGAAGACCGCCGCCGGGAAGGCCCGGCAGACCGCCGCCTTTCGTCAGGCCCGCTGCTTCCGCCTGCTTGGCAAGCGCCTCGAGCTGCTTGGGGTCCATCTTGGAGAGATCGGGCATGCCCATTCCTCCACCCAGACCGCCCAGCCCCATCTTGTTGGCAAGGCCGCCCATCATCTGCTTCATCATTCCGCCCTTGCCCTTGCCCATGACTTTCATCATGTCGGCCATCTGGCGATGCATCTTGAGAAGCTTGTTGATGTCGGCGGCGCTGGTGCCGGAACCCTTGGCGATGCGCTGCTTGCGGCTGTGCTTGAGAATGTCGGGATTGGCGCGCTCGGCCTTGGTCATCGAGCCAATGATGGCGAGCTGGCGGTCGAACACCTTGTCGTCGAGACCGGCAGCGGCCACCTTGTCCTTCATCCCGCTCATGCCGGGCATCATGCCCATGATGCCGCCCATGCCGCCGAGCTTCTTCATCTGCTTGAGCTGTTCGGCAAGATCGTTGAGATCGAACTTGCCCGACTGCATCTTCTTGGCCATCGCCGCGGCTTTTTCCGCGTCGATGTTTTCGGCGGCTTTTTCGACCAGCGAAACAATGTCGCCCATGCCGAGAATGCGGTCGGCAATGCGCTTCGGATAGAACTCCTCGAGCGCATCCATCTTTTCGCCGGTGGCGATCAGCTTGATCGGCTTGCCGGTGATGGCGCGCATCGAAAGTGCCGCACCGCCACGGCCATCGCCGTCCATGCGGGTGAGCACGATGCCGGTAATGCCGACGCGCTCATCGAAATTGCGCGCCAGGTTGACGGCGTCCTGGCCGGTCAGGCTGTCGGCGACGAGCAGGATTTCATGCGGATTGGCGGCCTGGCGGATATCCGCCATTTCCACCATCAGCGGCTCGTCGATATGCGTGCGGCCTGCCGTATCGAGAATGACGACATCATGCGCGCCAAGCTTTGCAGCCTGAACGGCGCGCTTGGCGATTTCCACCGGCGACTGTCCGGCAATGATCGGCAGCGTGTCGACGCCGGTCTGGATGCCAAGCTGGCGAAGCTGTTCCTGCGCAGCCGGACGGCGCGTATCGAGCGAGGCCATCAGCACTTTCTTGCGCTGGCGCTCGGTCAGACGCTTGGCGATCTTGCCCGTCGTCGTCGTCTTGCCCGAACCCTGCAGGCCGACCATCATGATCACGACCGGGGCCGGCGCGTTCAGGTCGATGGAGACGCCTTCGGTGCCGAGCATTTCGACAAGTTCGTCATGGACGATCTTGACGACCATCTGGCCGGGCTTGATGCTTTTCAGGATTTCGGCGCCGACAGCCTTCTCGCGAACGCGGTCGGTGAAGGAGCGAACCACTTCCAGCGAAACGTCGGCCTCGATCAGTGCGCGGCGCACTTCGCGCAGCGCCGCCGTCACGTCGGCTTCTGAAAGAGCGCCGCGTCCGGTAAGGCCGTTCAGGATGGAGCCAAGACGCTCCTGAAGTGATTCAAACATCGAATTTCCTTTTAATCCGAGAAGAGGCTTATGCTTCGTCAGGGATAAATCGTCCCGTGTGTCTGCCAGTTCAAGAAGCAACCAAAGCGGTACAGCACCCGAGGGCGCATCGCGCTGTCGGATGTGGACCTCCGGGATCGCTTTATACCATGATGGGTCCCGGTCGGTGGCTCGCGTTCTGAAGATCGCGGATAGATTGGAGCAGGCTTTAAGGCGATCAGCCCGCAATGTCAAGCAAAAGGCCCGAAACGGGCTGAAACCCGCACCGGAAATAAACTCCGGCGCATCCGCTCCGGCATGCAGCCCCCAAGAGGTAGCCTGAAGAGGCAGATCGTGGGGCATGCCGGCGGGCTGCATTTCTTCTGCGACCAAAGAAACACTTGCCGATCCGGTGCAAAAATGCTTGAAACCGCGCCGCTCGACCACTCTTCAGCTGCCATTCCGACATGACATTTGGTGTAAGGAATGGCAAGTTCGCGTTGAAGTCGAATCAATTCCAAAGGAGAAACGAATGGCGTTGGTTGCCAAGGGCCGGACTTGGACGGCAGCAGCAGTTCTTGCAATGGGCATGATGACGGGAACAGGCATTGCCGAGGCGGCCCAGTGCGGCAACAACGCCGCAGGCTATAATGCCTGGCTCCAGCAGACCCTGAAGGAAGCGCCGTCGCGCGGCGTTGGCAAGGCGGGCCTCAATGCGCTGGCCGGCACCAAATATGCGCAGGCCACCATCAATGCCGACCGCAATCAGAAGAGCTTCAAGCTCTCCTTTGAAGACTTCATGAAGAAGCGCGGCGCCGACACCATCATCAAGCGCGGTCGCGCGCAGAAGCAGCAGAACGCCGCTCTCTTCGCCGCAATCGAGAAGCGCTATGGCGTTCCGGCCGGCCCGCTGATCGCGATCTGGGGCATGGAAACCGGCTTCGGTTCCTATCTCGGCAAGCAGCACACCCTGTCGGCCGTCGCAACGCTGGCCTATGACTGCCGCCGTTCAGATTACTTCACCGGCCAGCTCTATGCCGCTCTCAAGCTCATCGATCAGGGCGACCTCAGCCCGCAGGCCGTAGGCGCGATGCATGGCGAAGTCGGCCAGACCCAGTTCATGCCGGCAAACGTCCTGAAATACGGTGTCAGCGGTTCGGGCGGCTCCCATTTCGACCTGCGCAACAAGGCGGACGCGCTCCATTCGACGGCGAACTTCCTCGTCGGCCACGGCTGGCAGCGCGGCGCAGGCTATCAGCCGGGCGAACCGAACTATGGCGCGATCCAGGGCTGGAATGCCGCACAGGTCTACCAGCGCGCCATCGCCGTCATGGGCAAGGCCATCGACGGCAACTAGAGCATGATTCCGAAAAGTCGGAACCCGGTTTTCGGATAAAATCATGCTCAAAAAAATTCGGAGCGGGATGACGGCTCAGTTTAAAAACGCCCCGTTCTGAAGCCCAAATCCGCAATTTCGCTTTGAAATTGCCACAGAAAAGCTACACGCGACACAAAATAGCCCCAAAATTTGGGGCTATTTTTGCATGTTCCGGTGCGGTTTTTCGCGTTTTGGCAACGAGAAACACCGATTTTCGGTATTTCAGAAAAAACAAAACGGCCCTCTCGATGAGAGAGGAACCGTTTCGGAAGGCATTTCGGGGAGCCGGATCAGGCAGGGTCAGGACGTTTGAAATCACCCGTCTGATGATCCATCACCCACAGTTCGCCGGTCGAAATATCGAACCATGCGCCATGCAGGGTGAGCTTGCCCTTCTTCTCCAGGATATCGACGCAGGGGAATGTGCGCAGATTATTGATGGAGTAGCGGATCGATATCCGTTCCAGCGCGGTCTGACGCTCGCTCTGCGTCATGAGCTGGTTGCCGCTGACGGCTTCGGCGGCCGGAGCGATCAGGCTCATCCACTTGCCGATGAAGTCACCCGGCGAAAGCGGCGCGCTTTCGGTGTCGAGCGCCGCCTTGATGCCGCCGCAGCGGCCATGGCCCATGACGACAATGTTCTTCACCTTGAGGCTCTGCACCGCGAATTCCAGCGCTGCGGAAGCCGCATGATATTCGCCATCGGGTTCGTAGGGCGGGATGAGATTGGCAACATTGCGCAGGACGAAGATTTCGCCGGGCGCCGCGTTGAAGATGGTTTCAGGGGCCGCACGGGAATCACAACAAGCGATAACCAGCGTTTCCGGTGATTGTCCCTTGTCGGCCAGATGGCGATATCGTGCAGTTTCGTGGGCAAAATGCTCGCGCATGAAGGTTCGATAACCGGCGAGAAGTGAGTCTGGAAGATCAACCATATTTTTCCAATATCCCTATCGAAAACCGAGATCAATCGAAATGCATTGAACGGGCTGCGTCGAATTGGACGCATGTTTCCGTTCGCATTCACGCATGTTTCTCAAGCCCAAATCGCCATGCGGAGACCGAAATCGTCGCGCTCCACATGATCAGGATACGGACGCGCCTCGCCACGTGCATGGCGACGGGCCACGAGATACATGGCGCAGGCGTCGAGAAAGTCATCCTCCTTCGCGCCGCGCGGAACGGGACTTTTTAAAAATTCCTCCGGCAGTCCGCAGCGCTGCAACAAGGCCCGGCGCTCGGCCAGCCCTTCCGGGTTTACGCGCCCCTTGATCTTCTTCGGCAGGGACATGGAATTCATGCCGTTCAGCGCGGCAAGCGCCAGTTCAGGATGCGATTCAATGATGCGCGCCGCCAATGCGGCATCGCTTCGCAACAGGGTGTCCAGTTCGCAGATCTTCGGGAAAAGCCCGAATGCCTGCCTTGAAACCTTGCGCGGCGGATCGGTCCGTTCGAGCGACAGGGAACAGCTTTCGCGGTAATCCCCGGCATAGACGGCGGCGCGCGGGAATGGAGAAAAGGCTCGACTGTCTTTCGCCAAGATGGTCGCGCGCTGCCCGCTCCGCCGAACGCACACCCTTTTCCGGCAGGCCGATCGGCATGTCCACGGCAATGATCGCCCTGTCGGGAAGCGAAGCCGCCAAAGCGGCAAAACTGCCGAACACTTCGGCCCGCAAACTCCCGCCCTCACCGGCCACCGCGATCCAGCCGCCGGGGCAACCGTCCACACCGGCAAGCACGGCTTGCGTCAAGCGCGGAACCCCTTGGTCGGATGCATCAGCCGCCGCGTCTGCACCATGGCCATCGGCGTGGCGAGGCTCGACGCATCGGCCTCCAGCATCAGTTCGTCCGCACCGCGCTTTGCCGAGCGCGCCATGATCTCGAACACCGCCGCCGTGGTGCTTTGCAGCATCTTCTCCTCAGTCATGCCGGAAAGACGCCGCGCCAGAAACACGGCGGAGGTCAGATCGCCAAGCCCGTTGGTCGGGCCTTCCACGCGGCGATGTTCGGCCATCAGCGCCATGGTCGGCGTCAGCAGAATATTGCCGATGCTGCCGCTCATCAGCGGAAAGGCCGATGTGACCAGCATGGTTGCCGGACCAGCCTCCAGCGCGGCTTCCATCAGGGCTGTATTGTCTTCGAGCGGCACGCCGGTCAGCCAGGAAAGCTCAAACCGGTTGGGAGTTGCGATATCGGCGAGCGGCAGAAGCTTGTCGCGAATGCCGGTCGCCGTCGCCTCGGGCAGGTAAAGCCCCTTCTCGTCGCCGATGACCGGGTCGCACAGATAGACCGCGTCGGGGTTTTTCGCCTTCACGGTCTTCACCAGTTCGGCGACGGCTGCCGCCTGTTCGGGATGGCCGAGATAGCCGGTCAGGATGGCGCCCACTTCGCCAAGCCAAGGCGCGCGCTGAAGATCCTGCATCAGACGCGAAAACTCTTCCGCCGGCGGCACGATGCGGCCCGCCGGAGCGCCTGGAACCCCGTGTCCCGGATGCCATGGCAGCACCACAGTCGGCACGGCCCAGACGGGAAAACCCAGTGTTTCCAATGCGAAAACGGCGGCCCGATTGCCGACCGAACCGCGCACGACATGGCTTGAGATGACAATAACGGTTGTCGCATCCGAAGGCGCAGAAAGCGTCATTGGGTACCTAGCTTTGCATGAGATAGAAAATGAGCCAGACGATGATGGCCAGCGTGATGAGGAAGCCGAGCCCGCGTCCGACACGTGTAGCCCACAGTTCGACGACATCGTTCTCGGGAGCGTCGGCGGCTGAAAGATGCTGTGCCGTGCGGGTAAATCCACGCCGCACCATGCCTTCTGCACCGCTCTGCTCGCGCTCGAGCCGGTCGAGAATGCGCCGGGCCTCTTCCTGGCGCTCACGTCCCGGCCCGCCGCCTTCCCCTATGCCCGCCTGCTGGCGCTCGCCCATGCTCTGCCTGCCCTTGGAGCGCATCCTGAAACGTGTGAAACGGCTTTCAGAACAGATGCGCGTTAAAACAAATGACCGGAGCGCCGATCCGATTCAGGAGATCGAAACGCGCTTCAGTTTGACTTGACGGGCACAGCATCACGCTCAAAAGGCCGTTCTGCAAGCAGAATATTGCGAGCTCAAGAGAGCTTTACGATAAGCTTTCCGAAATTGCCGCCTTCGAGCAGGGAAATGAAGGCTTTCGGCGCGTTTTCCAGCCCTTTGACAATGTCTTCGCGGTAGCGCAGCTGGCCGTCGGCAATCCACTTCACCATGTCGTGATAGAAGGCTGGCCGCTGATCGGCGAAATCACGCTGGATGAAGCCGCGAATGGTCAGGCTTTTCGACAGGATGTCCCGCATCACCAATGGCAGCCGGTCCGGCCCGTCGAAAGGCCCGCTCTGATTATACTGTGCGATCAACCCGCAGACCGGCACGCGTGCAAACTGGTTCAGCAGCGGAAACACCGCATCGAAGACCTTGCCGCCGACATTCTCGAAATAGACGTCGATGCCCTTCGGGCAGGCCTGCGCCAGTTCCTGCGCGAAATTCTGGCTGTGATGGTCGATGGCTGCATCGAAGCCGAATTCATCGATCAACGCCCTGCACTTGTCCGCCCCGCCCGCGATGCCGACGGCGCGCGCGCCCTTCATCCGGGCAATCTGCCCGACGGCAGACCCGACCGGGCCGGTCGCCGCCGCAACCACGACGGTTTCGCCGGATTTCGGCTGGCCGATGGTCAGAAGGCCGGAATAGGCGGTAAAGCCCGGCATGCCGAGAACGCCGAGCGCCGTCGTCACGGGCGCCTGTTTCGGGTCGAGCTTGCGCAGGGTGGAAGCATCGGCCACCGCATAATCCTGCCAGCCCGAATGGGACAGCACGAAATCGCCCGGTGCAAAGCCCGCGCTCCTGCTTTCAACGACTTCGCCGACCGTGCCGCCCTCCATCACATCGCCGATGGCCACTGGCGCGGCATAGGATTTCGCGGCGCTCATGCGCCCGCGCATATAGGGATCGAGCGACAGATAGCGCAGGCGCAGCAGAACCTCGCCATCACCGGGACTGGGGAGCGCCGCCTGCTCCAGCCGGAAGTTTTCCGCGGTCGGGCGACCTTCGGGGCGGGACGCCAGCACGATACGGCGATTGATCTTTTGGCTCATGGACGGAACTCCTGATGATCGGCTTCGAGCGCTCCGATCTTATTGAAAGGGATCGGCGCTCCAAGCATTTGTTTTAAGCCGGGATCGAAAAAACTGACCGCCCGCAGCCGAACCAAGCTATACATCGGTTGTGAACGCCTGGCTTGGAAAGCTGTTCCAAATCGCATTCCGAAAAGTGAGAAGCGGTTTACGGAATGTGCGCTTTGGAGCCGGGGAATTTGCGCCACGCATCGCCCTTTTGCAGCAACCCTTGGATGACAGCATGAATCAGGACAAGCTTTTTCTCTTGAAACCGGGTTTTGAAGATCCGGCCTATCCCGGCCAGAAATTTTATTGCTGGCACTGCGCGCTCATCGAGGGCGTGCTGGCTTCGTTTCCAGCATTGGGAAGCGATCTGGACATCGAGCGCGTGGAATGGCAGCGCCCGCGTAAGGCCGTAATCGCGCTGGCTGGCGAGGACAACCAGAGCCTGCCTTTGCTGATCGTGAGGGATGGCGACCGCTCCGCATTCGAGACCGGCGTGCATGACGGGCGTTCGCTGATTGCCGACCCGCACAAGATATTAGCCGCCCTCACGGAACGGCATGGCTTTCCGCCCCTGCATCCCTGAAAGCCTGCCTCATTGTCACATTGGCGATGGGGGCCCCTCACCTCGTCCTTCGAGACGGCGCTTTGCGCCTCCTCAGGATGAGGTGACAGACGCCATGCCGCCTGCTTCATTGTCGATGATCACCAACTCTGCGCCCTTATTGATACCCGGATATAAACAAAAACCCCGCCACAAGGGCGGGGTTTCGCTTGGGGGCAGTAAAGATTGCCAACCACCTCATCCTGAGGACGCACGAAGCGCAGCCTCATCTGAGTTTATCGAAGGACGAGGTGTTTAGCGCAATGCTTACTTCATCGTCGGGATGACGAATTCCGCACCATCCTTGACGCCAGACGGCCAGCGCGAGGTGACGGTCTTGGTCTTGGTGTAGAAGCGGAATGCATCCGGGCCGTGCTGGTTGAGATCGCCGAAGCCGGAAGCCTTCCAACCACCGAAGGTGTAATAGGCGATCGGAACCGGGATCGGCACGTTGATGCCGACCATGCCGACCTGCACGCGGCTAGCAAAATCGCGGGCCGCATCGCCGTCACGGGTGAAGATCGCAACGCCATTGCCATATTCATGATCGTTCGGCAGAGCCAGCGCTTCCTCGTAATTCTTGGCACGCACGACCGAGAGAACCGGACCGAAGATTTCTTCCTTGTAGATGCGCATGTCCTTGGTCACGTTGTCGAACAGGCAGCCGCCCATGTAGAAACCGTCTTCATAGCCCTGCATCTTGAAGTTACGGCCATCGACGACCAGCTTCGCGCCTTCCTCGACACCGAGATCGACATAGCCGCGCACGCGGTCGAGCGCCGCCTTGGTGACCAGCGGGCCGTAATCGGCGGAATTGTCGGTGGAGATGCCGATCTTCAGCGATTCAACGCGCGGGATGAGCTTTTCCATCAGGCGGTTGGCGGTGTCTTCACCGACCGGCACGGCAACCGAAATCGCCATGCAGCGTTCGCCAGCCGAGCCGTAGCCTGCGCCGATCAGCGCATCGACGGTCTGGTCCATGTCGGCATCCGGCATGATGAGAAGATGGTTCTTCGCACCGCCGAAGCACTGCACGCGCTTGCCGTTCGAGCAGCCGCGGCCATAGATATATTGCGCGATCGGCGTCGAGCCGACAAAGCCGATGGCCTGCACATCCGGATCGTCGAGCAGCGCATCGACCGATTCCTTGTCGCCGTTGACGACGTTGAAGATGCCTGCCGGAAGACCGGCTTCCATGAACAGTTCGGCAAGGCGCATCGGCACGCCCGGATCGCGTTCGGACGGCTTCAGCACGAAGGCATTGCCGCAGGCAATCGCCGGGCCGGCCTTCCACAGCGGGATCATGGCCGGGAAGTTGAACGGCGTGATGCCTGCCACGACGCCGAGCGGCTGGCGCATGGAATAGGTGTCGATGCCGGTACCGGCATTGTCGGTGAACTCGCCTTTCAGCATATGTGCCGCGCCGAGGCAGACTTCCACCACTTCGAGGCCGCGCTGAATATCGCCCTTGGCGTCGGCAATGGTCTTGCCGTGTTCGCGCGCCAGCAGCTCGGCAAGGCTGTCATATTCGGCTTCGACCAGTTCGATGAACTTGCGCAGGATGCGGACCCGGCGCTGCGGGTTGGTCGCCGCCCAGGCGGGCTGCGCGGCCTTGGCGTTTTCGACAGCGGCGCGCACTTCGTCCTTGGTGGCCAGCGCCACCTTGGCCTGCACCGAACCGTCGAGCGGCTGGAAGACGTCCGCCGTGCGGCCGCTCTTGCCTGCCACATGCTTGCCGCCGATGAAATGTCCGATATTGCGCATCGAAGAACCTCCCTGATGATCGCTTTGGAGGGCGCAGGCGCCCCCATCGTTGCCCTCATCTTGACTCTGCAAATTCGTGATTGCAAGGCGCTGAAAAGCGTATCTGTTGTGCAAATTTTATAGTAACAAAGATGCATCCTCATGCAGGGAACATCATGAACTGGGACGATATCCGCATTTTTCTCGCCGTTGCCCGCTCGGGCCAGATTCTGGGCGCAGCCAGGAGGCTCGGCCTCAACCACACCACCGTCGCGCGGCGTCTCACCGCGCTTGAAACAGCGCTGTCCACCACGCTTTTGACGCGGCGCACCAATGGCTCGACGCTGACGCAGGCGGGCGAAGAGTTTCTGCTGGCGGCTGAACGCATGGAAGCCGAAATGCTCGCTGCCCGCTCGCAGGTCGGCAATGCCGATATTGCCGTGTCGGGCACGGTGCGCATCGGCGCGCCGGACGGTTTCGGCGTCAATTTCCTGGCGCCCCGGCTGGCGCGGCTGACGCAGAAATACCCGGACCTGACCATCCAGCTTGTGCCGGTGCCGCGCTCCTTTTCGCTGTCGCGTCGCGAGGCCGATATCGCCATCACCGTCGAACGCCCGGAGCAAGGCAGGCTGATTGCCCGCAGGCTCGTCGACTATACGCTGGGTCTCTATGCGCATCGCCGCTATCTGGAAGAAAACGGCACGCCGGAAAGCCCGGAAGACCTCGCCCGGCACCGGCTCATCGGCTATGTGGAGGATCTCGTCATCAACCCGTCGCTCGCCTATGCCCCGGAAATCAGCCGCGACTGGAAACCGGCCTTTGAAGTGTCGAGCGCTCTGGGACAGGTCGAGGCCGTGCGCGCCGGTGCGGGCATCGGCATTCTTCACGCCTTCATCGCACGCGCCGATCCCGACCTTGTACCCGTGCTGCCGGACCGGGTGATCCGCCGCGCCTACTGGCTCGCCTATCACGAATCCGCCCGCACATTGCGGCGCGTGACGGCGGTTTCGGCGCTCATTTCCGAACTGGTGGAAAGCGAGAAATCGCTGTTCAGTTAAGCTGATCCCGAAAAGCGTGAAGCGGTTTTCGGGTCAGATCATGCTGAATCAATCGAGCCGCATATAGGCGATCATCACGCCGACAATCATCGCAGCCGGAACGAACAGGGCGTCGAGGCCGATGAAATAGTGGCCGAGACCGCCGCCGACAGCGCCCAGCATCAGGGAGAGCCACACGGCCACGTGCTGGAGCCAGCGCCATTTCGGCGTTTCCCCGCGCAACGAACAGGCGAGATCGGCGGCAGCGTTGAAAAGCGTGCCAGTCACATAGGTCACGCCGAGACGTGCGGCACCAATCGGCTGCACCGCCGCGTTCTGCGCGCCCATGGCCGCGGCAAGCAGCAGCACCGGCTGGACAAGCAGCGCCCCCTCGCGTCGCAGCACACCGACCAGAAGCAATATAACCACCACGCTCGCCATCACATAGAGACTGCCGCGACGCCCGCACGCCCGCACCGTCAGCGTGCCGAAAAAGGCTCCGGCAAAGAACAACACGATCAGGATGGCCGGAAACCAGACCAGCACGGTGCCCTGCACGCCCGGCTGTCCCGCCAGCCCGACGCCAAGCTGGGTCGTGTTGCCGCTCATGAAGGATGCGAAGAACCCGCCAAGCTGCAGGAAGGCAATCGCATCGACGAAACCAGCCGATGCGGTGAGAACCAGCCCGAGCGACAGTTTGGAATTCGGTGTCATCTAATTGAACTTCGCAATGAAGAAACCCGGCTTGCGGGAAGCCGGGCCTGTTCAGAAAAATATTTGCAGATCAGGCGCGTTTGACGATGCGCAGGATGATAAGCAGGATGGCCGCGCCGATAAAGGCATTGACGATTGCGGCGATGATCCCTCCGCCGATGGAAAACCCAAGGCGCGGCAGCAACCAGCCCGCAAAGAAAGCGCCGATCACGCCGACGATAATATTGCCGATCAGGCCGAAACCGCCGCCTTGCACGACCTTGCCAGCCAGCCAGCCGGCGATGAGACCCACAAAAAGAAATACGAGAAGACTTCCAACATCCATGCGTTTTTCTCCCTCTCAGAACGCGCCGTCCGGCGCGCCTGATGCGAGTTGACTATATGTTGGCGGAAGGCACAAGGGGGGCGCGAACACCTCCCCCGTTAAATCAGTCCACGAGATGCCGGAAAGCAGCCACCACGTCCTCGTAAACCTTGCGCTTGAAGGGAACGATCAGGCCCGGCAGCTCGGCCATCGGCTTCCATTCCCAGCGGTCGAACTCGGCGGTATGGCCGCCCGGCGGCGGGTTGATGGCGATTTCGCTCTCGTCACCCTCGAAGCGATAGGCAAACCATTTCTGCGTCTGCCCGCGATACTTGCCCTTGAGCGCGATGCCGACCAGATGCGGCGGCAGATCGTAATTGATCCAGTCCGAAGCTTCCTCGAGCAGCGAGACCGACTTCATGCCGGTTTCCTCATAAAGCTCGCGCACCGCGGCTTCGACCGGGTCCTCGCCCTTGTCGATGCCGCCCTGCGGCATCTGCCAGAGCTGCGTCGCGCCATCCATCTCGTCGCCCGGAATGACGATACGACGGCCAGCCCAGACCAGACCGGACTTGTTCAGCACCATCAGCCCAACGCAGGGGCGGTAAGGCAGGCTTTCAGGATCGACCGGATGACCGGCTGAAGCTTTATGCTTCGACATGACATTCTCCATGATATGCAGACTCAGAGCAGTTCCAGCTTAAATTGAACCATTGGAAATGCTCTATCTTTTTGTTTTGCCCATTATCCGACGCAAGACCGCTTCGCACTTTTTGCTGGAAATGTTTTACTGCCGTTCGGGATCGCGGACCAGCGCCGAAACCGGCACGATTTCAATGCCGCGCTTCTTGACCTCATTGGCCCATGCGGCAACCGCATCGACGGTGACGGCAAAGGCCGAACCGGTGCCGATGGCGCTGCCATTGGCCCGCGCTATCCGTTCCAGCTCATCAAGACGATCGAGGATCGCGCCGCGCTCCTGCGCCGCATCGATCAGCACATCCGCCGCCGCGAAAGGCACGGCATCGCTGGAAGCAATCCGGTCGGCCTCGCTGCGCGCCGAGGTGCCGTCATCCAGATAATAGAGGCCGCGCCTGCCGATCTCGCCCAGCACCGGCGAGAAAACTTCCGTCTCGGATGTGAAACGCGCGCCCATATAGTTCATCACTCCGGCATAGTTGGTCATGCGCGACAGCGCCCACAACAACGAAGCCTGATTCTTGCTGGCCCCATCATCCACCGTAAGCGTATTGCGACCGGGATTGACGCGCGGATAATCGAACGGCTCCATCGGCAATTGCAGCACAAGTTCATGACCGTTTTGCCGTGCTGCCTGCATCCAGCGCTGCAAACTGTTGCCCTGCGGCGCAAAACCGAGCGTGACTTCCTGCGGCAGCTTGTCGATTGCCTCCATGCTGCCGGTCTGGGAAAGCCCGAGACCACCAATCACAAGCGCAATCCGCGCACCGCGCGCGCCAGACCAGCCGACCGCATAGGCATCCATCGGGCGCAGGCCGTCCGCACCGCGCACCGGAAGCGGTCCGGTCGGGCTCTGCTCGACCAGCGCCGGTTCCGGCAGATGCGCGACGCGCTGATCCTGTCCGGACTGATGCGTGTTCTGCACCACGACCACACTGCCGTCCGCCGTACCCGCAATGACATTTGGCATGCCGGTTGGCATGTCCGGCGTGACCTTGATGATGGCCGGTCCCGGCTGTCCGCCTACCCCGCGCAACGCGCTGCCGGGCGGCGGTGTGTTGCCGGTCGCGGGTTTCATGACGGGCTTGACGGCGGGGGCTTCGGGTTGCGCTGGTTCCACGGCGGCGGTTTCGGTCTTGCGGAAACCTGCCTGATTGGTCTGCCAGATGGCCAACACCGCGCCCCCGGCAAGGCAAAGCGCGGCCACCACGGCCAAGGCTTTCATGGAAGAACGAAAAGCGCGGGAGCGTAAGCCCCCGCGCTTTTGCGGTTTCTTGTCCAGTCCTAACGGGCTGTTCAGATCCAGCATGGAGCGATCAGTTCAACACGCCCTTCTTCGGGTCCGGCGGGAAGGCGGCATTGGCAACCTCGCCACGCAGGAGCTTGATGGCTTCATTGAGCTGGATGTCGTCCTTCGGATCGGCCGGGACATAAGCCGACGAGCCGGAGCCGTTATCATCCTCGGCATTGCCCTTGATGTGGCCCTTGAGTTCGGATTCGCCGCGAACGACGTCCTCACCCTTCAGTTCCGGCGGCAAAGGCTGGTCCACCTTGATGTCCGGCGTGATGCCCTTGCCCTGGATCGACTTGCCCGACGGCGTGTAATAAAGCGCCGTCGTCAGACGCAGCGAGCCGTTTTCGCCCAGCGGGATGATCGTCTGCACCGAACCCTTGCCGAAGGACTGCGTGCCGAGCACGGTGGCCCGGCGATGATCCTGCAGGGCACCGGCAACGATTTCCGAAGCGCTGGCCGAACCGCCATTGATCAGGACGATAACCGGCTTGCCGTCGGTCAGGTCGCCCTTGCGCGCATCGAAACGGGTCACGTCCTGCGGATCGCGGCCACGGGTCGAGACGACCTCGCCCTTGTCGAGGAAGGCGTCGGATACAGCGACCGCCTGGTCGAGCAGGCCACCCGGATTGAGGCGCAGGTCCAGCACGAAGCCCTTGAGCTTGTCGCCAGGAATCTTGTCCTGAATATCCTTGATCGCCTTCTTCAGGTCGTCGGACGTCTGTTCGGTAAACGAGATGACGCGCAGATAACCGACATCGTTCTCGACGCGATAGCGAACGGCCTTCACCTTGATGACGGCGCGGGCGATCTTCAGCGTGATCGGCTTGTCGGCGCCTTCGCGCTGGATCGTCAGTTCGATCTGCGACCCCACTTCACCGCGCATCTTGTCCACGGCGTCGTTCAGCGAAAGCCCGCGAACTTCCTGCCCGTCGATCTTGGTGATGAGATCGCCTGCCAGCACCCCGGCCTTGGAAGCGGGCGTATCGTCGATCGGCGCGATGACCTTGACGAGATCGTTGTCCATCGTCACTTCGATGCCGAGACCGCCGAACTCACCCTTGGTCTGCGCACGCATGTCCTGCGCGGCTTCCGGGTTGAGATAGGACGAATGGGGATCGAGCGAGGTCAACATGCCGTTGATCGCGCTCTCGGTCAGCTTCTTGTCGTCGGGCGGCGTCACATATTGTGCGCGCACACGCTCGAAAATATCGCCGAAAAGGGCCAGTTCCTTGTAGACATCGCTATCTTTCCCTGCGGCAAATGCAGTGGAAGCCGGCGCGCCCTGGACCATCACCATGGCTGACGCCCCCAGAAGGGCCCCGGCGAACAGCAGCGACAGTTTACGCATCATTTTCACGTCCTTCCAGAAAGCCGTTCGGTCCACCACGGTGCGGGATCGACGGGTTTTCCATCCTTTCGAAATTCAATGTAAAGCAATGGCGCGCCATTGCCCACCTCTATCGGTGCAACACTTGCGAGAAGTTTTTCTCCCATTGCGCCGACCGGCTCTCCCGCAAGTACAAATTGGCCTTGCGACACGTCGATTCGACCCATGCCAGCCATTACGACATGATATCCATTGCCCGCGTCGAGTATCAAGAGCTGCCCGTAGGAACGGAATGTGCCCGCGTAAAGTATCACGCCATCGGAAGGTGACGTAATCGTGGCAGAGGGCAAGGTTTCGACCACCTGCCCCATCATGGAACCGCCGACGCCGTCCTTTTCGCCGTAGCGGCGCACCGTCTTGCCCGCAGCAGGCAATGCGAGCTTGCCCTGCAAGGACGCAAAATCGACCTGTGCGCGCAGATGATTGTCGTCGGGCGCGGTTTCCCCGGCCTTTTCCCTTGCTGCGGCAAGGCGATCCGCCTCGGCCTTGCGGGCTGCTTCGGCGGCATCGCGCACGCCCGCCATCTGCTTGTCGAGCCCGTCGATAAGGTCTTTCAGGCTGCCTGCCCTGGCGGCCAGTTCTTCCGAACGCTTGCGCTGCGCCTCGATTTCCTGTTCCGACTGCGCCTGCAATTTCTTCTTCTCCTCAAGAAGAAGTGATTGCCGTTTCTGTTCTTCGGCCTGGTTGGTGCGCGTCGTCTTCAGCTTTTCCTGCTCTTCCGCAATGGAAGCCGTGACGCGCTGCATGTCTTTCAGATCGCCGGTCAACTCCTCCACCTGCTCGCGCATTTCGGGCACCACGGCGCCCAGAAGCACGGCGCTGCGCACCGAGGCGAGTGCGTCGTCGGGCCGTACCAGAATTGCGGGCGGCGGATTGAGGCCCATGCGCTGCAATGCGGCCAGCACTTCGGCCAGAACGCCGCGCCTTGCGCGCAGGGAGGCGCGGATGCCGTCTTCCTGCTCGCGCAGCGCGGTCAGCTTGTCGGCGATATCGGCAATATCCTGCTGCAGCTTCTTGTCGGTCTTGGCCGACTGGATCAGCGCGGCGGTAATGGTCGTCTGGTCCTTCTTCAGCCCGGCCACCTCGTCCTCGAGCTGTTTCAGCCTGTCGCCGGTGACGGTAAGCTCGTTGCTGAGCTTTTCATATTCGCTCGCCGCCTGATCGCGCTGCTGCTGCAAGGCTTCCTGCGCAAGAGCGGACGGCGCACACACAGACAGTCCGGCCAGCCCGGCAAGGACAAGGCCGGCGTGCACAGATGCAAGCAATCTTGGTCTTTTGAAAAGGCGTACAGGGTACATGCTGTTCTATCGGGACGAAACAAGGCGAAATTCAGGGCTGAAACCGCAACCTAGACCGATACCGTTAACGAACCATCAACCATAACGGCCAGCATCAGGTTGGAAGGCGCTCCATCAGCTCGATGCGATTCCCGAAAGGATCGGAAACATAGCAGCGCTTGTAGCCTTCCAGCGGCTCATCCTCGCTCACCGGATGACCGGCTTCGGACAGGATATCGATCAGCTCATCAAGATCATCGATCAGAAACGCCGGATGCGCCTTGCGCGCAGCCACGAAGGCCGGATCGACGCCCAGATGGATTTTCAGAGCCCCGCGCTCGAACCAGCAACCGCCGCGGGCCGCAAGGTTCGACGGCTTCGGAACCTCCGGCAGACCCAGAAGGTCTCCATAAAAGGCGCGTGCCCGCTCTTCTCCGCCTTGCGGCATGGCCAGCTGTACATGATCCAGTTGCTCGACGCGCATAATGCCCTCCCGCTGTTTGCGATCAAGCCTACAAAGCGGGGCATGACCGTACAACAGAAATCAGGACGGTATCGCCGCCTCCAGCCACTCCGTGAGGGCACGGCGGATTGCGGTCTCCGCTGGCTCGCAACGCGTGAAAGCCCACCAGATATGTGCGCCCTGCCAGATGCTGGCCATCTGCCAGCCGAGACGTTCGGCTTTTTCCGCATCGCTGGAAAGACGTCGCCCGAGCGCACCGGCCAGATAGACGCCCCATGCCGCGCCCCGCGCCCGCAGCACCGGATTGCGAATATCCTCGCGCAAAAGCAGAAGCCCGTCGGTGGCATTATATTCAGCGGCGTCCGATGGCATCAGCGCCATCAGCAGGTCGATTGCGCCCTGCGGGCCGGGCTCAGCGCCTTCATCGGCTGCGCGCGTTGCCGCATCGAGCTTATCCCATGCGCGCAGCAGCACCGCCTCCAGCATGGATTGGCTGTTGCCGTAACGCTGGACCAGCGTGGCGGCGGAAAGCCCCGCCGCCTTTGCAGCCCGCGCGAAGGTCAGTCCATCGGGACCGGCTTTCGCCATGACGGCCATCAATCGGTCGAGCACTGCCTCATCGGGCACGGATTTGGTTCTTGCCATGGTGAATATATAAACGTATGTTCATTTATAAATCAACCGGAGAAATCACAATGGCGAAAATTGTCGGCTACATCGCCGCCAGTCTCGACGGCTTCATCGCGGACGAGAACGGCAAGCTCGACTGGCTGTTCAAATATGATGGCGCTGATCTGGGCGAGCACGATTACCGTACTTTCATCCAGTCGATCCGCACTGTTGTCATGGGTCGCGCCACCTATGACTTCGTGGTTGAAAGTGATGCGCCCTGGGCCTATGGCGACCAAAGATGCATCGTGGTCACGTCACGGCCTGTCGAAAATCCCAGGGGCCCGCTTGAAACCCGCCATGACGTCGATGCGCTGATTGCGGAACTGCGCGCGCTCGATGACGGCGATGTGTGGATGCTCGGCGGCGGACAGTTGCAAATGGCATTTCTGGAACGCGGCGCGCTGGATGAAATCGAGATTTACGTCATCCCCGAACTCATCGGCGGCGGCATGCCGCTGTTTCCGCCGACCGGCTTCAAGGCGAGCCCTGTTCTCCTCAGCGCCAGGACGCTTGACCGCGGCTTCGTACGCCTGCATTACGCATTTCACGACCGATGATAGGGGTGGCCACAGAACCAAAAGCGATTGAGATCAGCCTGATGATCATTAAGGAAAAACAGTGTTTAATGATTTTTTTAAAAAAGAACCAATTGGAATTGGTGGTTTTCTGCTAATTCCAATTGTAGCCGTAATATCCTCAGTAATATTCATTTCACTTGATATATTTTATATAATAGAGGCATTCCCTGAGGAAGTCATTATTGAAATATATCGCGACAATATATTACTCGGATCATCTATAGTTTTTGTTATAATACTACAAGTATTTCTTGTTATTCTAGGCCTATTATCTTTATATTTCATGATAAGGCGCTATATAAAAACAACAGGGTGCCTTATTGCATTCTTCATAATAAAAGTAATAACGCTCAATATCGCAAAAGCAAACATGAATGAACTTTCATACGATTTCATCATTGATGGAATCGAGAAAACTGGCCAATCATTTCTTTCAAGTTCGGCGTCACTGATATTTGTACCATACCTTGTTCTATCAAGAAGAGTAAAAAATACCTTCACGAGAAATCAGAAATCTTCAATATGAAAAACCGTCACGACCGATGATAGGGATGGCCCGCCAGAATGGTGGCGGCGCGATAAAGCTGCTCGGCAATCAGTATGCGGGCAATCTGGTGCGGCCATGTCAGTTCGCCCAGCGCCAGAACGAGATCGGCACGTGATCGCAATGCCGGATCGTGACCGTCCGGCCCGCCAATGGCGACGATAAGCTGGCGCTTGCCGTCGTCGCGCATCCGTCCGACCGCCGCCGCAAAAGCTTCCGATCCGAGCGCCTTGCCGCGCTCGTCGAGCAGGATCAGGGCCGCGCCGCCAGAACTGGCATTATCGAGCGCGTCGTGGATGCGCTGGGCTTCCTCGGCCTTGCGCAGTTCCGCCGTCTGGCCACGGCTTTCGGGAATTTCGCTCACACCGGCGAATTCAAGCCCCAAAGGCGGTCCAGCCTTGGAAAACCGGTCGAAATAACGCTCAACCAGTTCCCGTTCGGGGCCGGCTTTCATTCGGCCCACGGCAAAAACACTCACACGCATGACGCTCTCAATTCATCGAATTAAAGCGTGTCACGCTTTAATCTTTTCTTTCATGCATTCTTCCGCGCAAAAGCGCTGCGCACTTTTGGCTCGAAAATGCTCTAATGCACCGTTTCCAGCGCCCGTTCGTCGTCGAAACCCTCGTCGAGCCAGATCTTCTCGATATTGTAGAAGTCCCGGACTTCCGGTCGGAAGATATGGACGATGATATCGCCGGTATCGATGAGAACCCAGTCGCCACTCTCGAGACCTTCGACCCGCATATCCTTGCAGCCTGTTTCACGCAGAGCCTGCAAAAGATGGTCGGCAACCGCCGTCACATGGCGATGCGAACGGCCCGACGCGACGATCATGAAATCGCCGATCGTTGATCTTCCGCGAATGTCGATGGGGATGATGGATTCCGCCTTGGAGTTTTCGAGACTGGCCAAGGCCGCGTCGAAGGTCTGGGACACGAGATTGGACTCGTCCATCCCGACCGTGGAAGGCACGTGATGAGCCTTCTTCTCAATTGCTGTTCTCAGTGTAATCCCTTTCTCAACAGAACAACGCAGTGTGGCAGTTGTAAGCACCACACTCCCTAAAATAGGCAGAGTCCCTGTTTTGTTTCAAGTGCACGAGCTTTTCCAGCCCGTTCACTTTTTCAGTTTCTTTGCCCGTTCTACCCATATCTTGCAGAAATTGTCATGAAACCATCAAGATGCGGTACGGGTTTTGCGGATAGCGGTGGAGGAAAGCGACGACCGCGGCCCATGGATGAAGGTCCAGGCCGGAGGCGTGCGCCGCGCCAGCATGGGCGCATATTGTTCGTCGATGCGGCTGTCGGAAAATGTCTGCGCCATGCGCGACGACAGATAGGCGAGCGTGGAGCCCGGCCGGTCGATGACCGCAATCGGGAAATTCTGCGCAATCTCGCGCCAGCGCTGCCAGCGATGGAACGAGGCGAGATTGTCGGCGCCCATCACCCAGACGAAATGGACGCCTGGATTGGCGTCGCGGATGAGCGCCAGCGTATCCGCCGTGTAGCGGACGTTGAAGGCGGCTTCCAGCGCCGTCACCTTGATGCGCGGGTCTTCGGCCACTTCCTCGCTCAGCTTCAGCCGCTCGGCGAGCGGCGCCAGTTCACGGCTGTCCTTCAGCGGATTGCCGGGCGTCACCATCCACCAGAGCTGGTCGAGCTTCAGCCGCCTGATCGCGATTTCCGCCACCAGCGCATGGCCTCCATGCGGCGGATTGAACGAGCCGCCGAACAGCCCCACCGCCATGCCCTTTTCGACATGCGGCATGCGCAGATAATGCGCACTGACACCCGGATATTTTTCCTTCAATGCGGAAAGCCCGAAGCCGAACTTCATCCGAAACTAACCACGAACCTGTCCGCTGCCGCGCACGCGATATTTGAACGAGGTCAGCTGCTCGACGCCAACCGGTCCGCGCGCATGCATCTTGCCGGTGGCGATGCCGATTTCGGCGCCCATGCCAAACTCGCCGCCGTCGGCAAATTGCGTCGAGGCATTGTGCAGGAGAATGGCCGAGTCGATTTCGTTGAAGAAACGCGCAACCGCTGCCGCATCTTCCGCCACGATGGCTTCGGTGTGATGCGAGGAATAGCGGTTGATATGTTCGATTGCGCCCGAAATGCCATCGACCACCGCAACGGAAATGATCGCATCGAGATATTCTGTCGACCAGTCCTCCTGCGTGGCAGGCTTCGCCGGATAGAGCGCCAGCACATCGGCGCTGCCGCGAATTTCGCAGCCCGCGGCGGCAAGGTCATCAAGGATCGGCGCCAGATGTGTCGCAGCCACCGCACGATCCACCAGAAGCGTTTCCGCAGCACCGCAAATGCCGGTGCGCCGCATCTTGGCGTCGAGCGCAATTCTGCGCGCCATGTCGAGACCGGCGGTTTTATCGATATAGAGATGGCAGATGCCTTCCAGATGCGCGAAGACTGGCACCCGCGCCTCCGACTGAACCCGCGCAACGAGGCTTTTGCCGCCACGCGGCACGATCACGTCAATCGCGCCAATGAGGCCCTTCAGCATTTCGCCGACAGCGGCGCGGTCGGTCACCGGCACGATCTGGATCGCATCGGCAGGCAGGTTGGCCGCTTCCAGTCCTCTGACCAGCGCTTTGTGAATGGCAGCAGACGAATGCGCCGAATCCGAGCCGCCGCGCAGGATAACCGCATTGCCTGCCTTAAGGCAGAGCGCACCGGCATCGGCGGTTACATTGGGACGGCTTTCATAAATGACGCCAATCACGCCGAGCGGCGTGCGCACGCGCTCGATTTGGAGGCCGTTCGGACGGTCCCATTCGGCAATCACCTCTCCCACCGGATCAGGGAGCGCCGCGATGGCGCGGATACCATCGGCGATGGCGTCGATCCGGCTGTCATCGAGCGTCAGGCGATCGACGAAAGAAGCCGCCATGCCGTTCTTTTCCGCATTGGCGAGATCGAGCCTGTTGGCTTCCAGAATCTCGGCCCGCGCTTCCAACATCGCCTCGGCGGCGGCAATCAGCGCCTTGTTCTTCTGTTCGGTGGTGGCGATGGAAAGCGGGGCGGCGGCAGCGCGCGCCTTGCGCCCCACTTCCGCCATCACGGCAGCAATATCGTTTGCCGTATCTGCCTTGGTCAGCATGTCCTCTCCCCTTACACCGCTTCCGCATTGCTGGCCGCGCGCACGACCAGATCGTTGCGATGGATCATCGCCGCGCGCGCATCATAGCCAAGAATTTCGCTGATCTCATCGCTTTTATGGCCGGCGATCTTGCGCGCATCCTCGGCATCGTAAGCGATCAGTCCGCGCGCGATCTCGCGCCCGTCCTCATTGAGCACCGCGACCGTATCGCCGCGCTCGAATTGACCGTCGATTTCCTTCACACCCGCAGGGAGAAGCGATTTGCCGGATTTGAGCGCCTTGGCCGCACCCGCATCCACCGTCAACCGGCCAGCCGGTTCCAGATTGCCGGAAATCCACGTCTTCCACGCATTGACAGGCGCACGCGCCGGTTCAAACAGCGTTGCGCGCTCGCCGCGATCGATGGCTGAAAGCGGGCCGAAACGCGTGCCCGATGTGATGATCATCGCGGTCCCGGCCGCATTGGCGATCTTGCCCGCATCGAGCTTGGTCTTCATGCCGCCGCGCGACAGTTCGGAAGCCGCCGCTCCCGCCATGGCTTCAATCTGCGGCGTGATGGTTTCGACCAGCGGCAGAAATTCGGCATCGGGGTTCTTGTGCGGCGGGGCCGTATAAAGCCCGTCAATGTCGGAGAGCAGAACCAGAAGGTCCGCGCCCATCATGGTCGCCACGCGCGCGGCGAGACGATCATTATCGCCATAGCGGATTTCGGTGGTTGCCACCGTGTCGTTCTCATTGATGACCGGCACGGCCTTCAGCTTCAAAAGCGTCTCGATGGTCGCGCGCGCATTGAGGTAGCGGCGGCGCTCCTCGGTATCGGAAAGCGTGACCAGAATCTGTCCGGAACGGATGGAATGTCCGCCGAGCACATCCGCATAGGCCTTGGCGAGCGCGATCTGGCCGGCGGCGGCAGCGGCCTGGCTTTCCTCAAGCTTGAGCGCCTTTTTCGGCAGGCCGAGGACGGTGCGGCCAAGCGCAATCGCTCCGGAAGAAACCACCAGCACCTCGACGCCTGCGTGATGAAGCGCTGCAATATCCTGCCCCAGGCTTTCCAGCCAGTCGCGCTTGAGGCCGGTTGCGCGATCCACCAGAAGGGCGGACCCGATTTTGACAACGATGCGGCGATAGTCCTTCAGTTTCTTCAGCATGTTTCATTCCCTCGCCGCATCCAAAGCGCATCCCGAAAAGTGTGAAACGGTTTTCGGATAAGATGCGCGCCCAAATAAAATCCGACGCTTAGTCTTCGGCTTGCGCCGTACCGGCCTCTGCGGCGCGGCTCTGATCAATCACGGCAGCAAGCTGCCGCAACGCATCGTTCAAGCCTTCATGGCTGACCGCCGAAAGCAGCAGCGGATCGCGTCCGCATGCCTTTTTCAGCGCCTTGACCTTGGCCTTGCGCGCTTCCGCATCCAGCGTATCCACCTGCGACAGCGCCACGATTTCCGGCTTGTCGGCAAGCCCGTGCTCATAGGCTTCCAGTTCGCCGCGAATGACCCGATAGGCCTTGGCCACATCTTCTTCCTGCGCTGACACCAGATGGAGCAGAACCCGCGTGCGCTCGACATGGCCGAGGAAACGGTCGCCAAGGCCGACGCCTTCGCTCGCCCCTTCGATCAGGCCCGGAATATCGGCAATGACGAACTCGCGGCCATCCACGCGCGCGACGCCCAGATTGGGATGCAGCGTGGTGAAAGGATAATCGGCAATCTTCGGCTTTGCCGCTGTCACGCTTGCGAGGAAAGTGGACTTTCCGGCATTGGGCAGACCGACCAGACCGGCATCGGCAATCAGCTTCAGGCGCAGCCATATGGTGCGCTCGATGCCTTCCTGTCCGGGATTGGCGCGGCGCGGCGCGCGGTTGGTCGAGGTGGTGAAATGCAGGTTGCCGAAGCCGCCGTTTCCGCCCTTGGCGAGACGATAGCGCTGGCCGATCTCGGTAATGTCGCAGATCAGCGTTTCGTCGTCTTCCTCGAAGATCTGCGTGCCGACCGGCACCTTGAGAACAACGTCGTCACCCTTTCCGCCGGTCATGTTGCGGCCCATCCCGTGCATGCCAGTCTTGGCCCGGAAGTGCTGCTGATAGCGGTAATCGATCAGCGTGTTGAGACCGTCCACGGCCTCCACCCACACATCGCCGCCGCGTCCGCCGTCGCCGCCGTCGGGACCGCCGAATTCGAGAAATTTCTCGCGGCGGAACGAAACCGCCCCCGCCCCGCCATTGCCGGAGCGGATATAGATCTTTGCCTGATCGAGAAACTTCATCTGAACGTAACCTTCTTGATGCCCGCGCTGCGGCAGGCTTTTGGGCGGCGCGCGCCCTGAATAGGAATTACATGCGGGCGCGCCCGCATGTGGTGTGTTGCAATTACAGCAAAACCGGCTTCCTGCAAACAGTCGAGGAAGCCGGTTTCCGCCTATTTCGGGTTTCGTTCAGGATCGGTGAAATCGATATAGATCAATTCCTGATCCAGATACTGGCCCTGAACGTAAAGCGACTTGGGTTCGACGCCGTAAGTCTTGAAGCCAAGCGCATAATAGACGCGTTTGGCGGCTTCGTTCGTGGCGACCACCTTGGCATCCAGAACGACGACCTGCGTTGCCGCATGGTCTATGACCTTGCCGACAAGCGCCTTGCCGAGTTGCAGCCCGCGCGCTTCGGGAGCTACATAGACGCCCCAGAGCGTGCCGCGATGGCGCTCGGACCTGCGATCATGACGGAACATGCCCGCCGTTCCCAGCAGGTTTTCGCCATCGAAGGCCCCGAAGACCACATTGCCGTTCACCTGTTCCAGGCGGCGCGCGAAGACGCTGTCCGAATAGGCGTTTTCTTCCTCAAAACTCGAACCGAAGGCCATCGGCGCGCGCTGCAAGGCGCTCAACCTTATGGCCCGGTAACGATGCAGGTCGCCCTTTTCGAGCGCGCGCACCACGATCCTGTCACGTGCGATTGCGTGGGTATCCATCATGTCATTCCCCGATGATTATCGGTCCTGCGCCAGCCGGAAGGGCTTCACGCAGGACCATTTTGCAGCCACACAGGGCTGGTTTTGGAACAGCCCTTACGACTGCCAGCTTCTCAGCCCGATCCAGGTACGCCGATCGAGGACATAGCGCTCGACCGGCACATTGCCCGCGGCGAGCGAGTCGGCCATGCCCATGCTGCTGAACTGGAAGCCGCACTTGTGGATCACCCGGCGCGAGCCGCCATTGATGGCATGGCACGAGACATGCAGCCGTTCGATGGCGGTCGCACGAAAAGCCAGATCGATCAGGGCGTGCGCGGCCTCGGTGGCAAAGCCGTGCCCCCAATAGGGTTCGCCCAGCCAGTAGCCGATTTCAAGCCCGTCGCCACGATCGAGCGGATGGATGCCGCAACAGCCCATGAAGATGCCGGTTTCCGCTTGCGTGATCGCGTAGATGCAATTGCCCATCTCGCCTTTTCGCACGCGCTCGACAAAGTCGACGGCGTTTTCACGCGTGTATGGATGCGGCATACGGGCAAGCATACTGGAGACGCGGGCGTTATTGGCAAGATAGGAAATCGCATCCACGTCTTCGACATGCGGCGGGCGCAACACCAGCCTTTCTGTGACGAGGACGGGGCAGTCCAGCTCGTAGGCCAGGTCGGGAGCCTTTGCATCCTCCAGGCCGGGCGACAGATCTGCGTAACTGCCTCTTCTTTCGCTACTGCTTGCGTCGTAACAATCTTCTTCCAGAACTTCGACAACCATTTTTCGTTCCTCCAGAGCGTTTCATTTGAGGCGCACCTTGTTTGAAAACCGCTTCGCACTTTTCGAGATGCGCCCAAATGCAAAAAGGGAAGATGGGTGGCCCCATCTTCCCTTCGATCTTTTGGCTAGGCTGCCATTTACACCGGGTCCGATGGGACGCCGGTGCTTGTGAGAGTGCCCGGCTTACTCTGCTGCTTCCGCGATCGGGTTAACCGACACGTACGTGCGACCGTTGGCTTTCGTGCGGAAAGACACGGAGCCGTTTACGGTTGCAAAAATCGTGTGGTCCTTGCCGAGGCCGACATTGGCGCCCGGATGCCACTTCGTGCCGCGTTGGCGCACGATGATGTTGCCGGCGAGCACAGCTTCGCCGCCGAACTTCTTCACGCCAAGGCGTTTGGATTCTGAATCGCGACCGTTACGCGAGGAACCGCCAGCTTTTTTGTGTGCCATTGGTGTTCTCCTTTAATCTCTCTGTTTACTCAGCCGACTCGGCCTTGGCTGCGGCCTTCTTGGGCGCTGCCTTCTTCGGCTTTGCGGCTTCGCCTTCGGCGGCGTCTGCCTTCGGAGCCTTCTTCTCGGCGGCCTTCTTGGAAGGCTTCGCGCCGTCGGTGAGGATTTCCGAGATGCGGATGGTCGTCAATTCCTGACGATGACCGCGGGTGCGCTTCGAGTTCTGACGGCGACGCTTCTTGAACGCGATGACCTTGCGGGCACGGCCCTGTTCAACGACTTCGGCGGTGACGAGAGCACCGGCGACGGTCGGGGCGCCAATGGTCGAGCCGACCATCAGGACTTCTGCGAATTCTACGATGTCGCCGGCTTCGCCTGCAACTTTTTCGACCTTGATGAGGTCGTTTGCGGCAACGCGATACTGCTTGCCACCGGTCTTGATGACTGCGAACATTTGTTGTCCTTTCGGTTGTTCGGTCCGGCTCTCATTCTGCGACATTGGCGTCGAAGCGATGGGCCGTCTTTTTATCAGTCGGTTGATGAGCGGGCTTTTGCCCTTGATCGCAGCCCCGGAAAAGCCCGAAATCTGCAATCAAAACAATAGGCGCGGATCACCCCACGCCTAAGGTCTGGTGCTTATAGGTGCGAAGCGGCAGAAAAGTCAAGAATTTTCGCAAGGGAATGCAAATTAGCTCTTGTCTAATCGGCGCTGGCCCGTTATTGAGCCGCTGCACGCTCGGCATTCGTCATTGATGCTTGTTACTGTGCGATTCTTCAAGGGTCGTTTTACAGTGCTGCACAACGCGGAGAGGTGGCTGAGTGGTTGAAAGCACCGCACTCGAAATGCGGCATGGGGGCAACTCCATCGGGGGTTCGAATCCCTCCCTCTCCGCCATTTATTTCCTTGCAAGAACATCCAGTCATCCGGTGAACGGCACATCATTTGCCGCTGTAGACACGAGCGCGTGCTTCTCCGCACGGCGCAAACCGTGCTAGAAGAGCCTCATGAGTGTGTTATCCGCCGTTGCTCCCATCTATCATCCCCCGCTGGAACCCTATGTCTCGATCCTTCATCGCGATGCGGGCTTTCTCGTGCTGGACAAGCCGAGCGGTCTCCTGTCCGTACCCGGACGCCATCCTGCCCTGTCTGACAGTCTCGCAACGCGCGTTCAGGAAACATTTCCGCAAGCGCAGATGATCAACCGTCTCGACAAGGATACGTCAGGCATCGTCCTGATGTCGCTCGATCGCAAGGCGCATGCCGCCATCGCCGCGCAGTTCGAGGCACGCACGACGCAAAAATCCTATATAGCCGTCGTCTGGGGGAACGTTGAAGAAGACGAAGGGCTCATCGACCTGCCGCTGGCGATTGATCCCGACAACAAGCCGCGTCATCGTGTCGATCACGAGCACGGCAAGCCCGCGCAGACACGCTGGCAGGTGCTCGATCGCAGCGAGCGCACGACCCGGCTGCGGCTCTTTCCCCTTACGGGCCGCACCCACCAACTGCGCGTGCATATGAAAGCGTTTGGCCATGTGATCCTCGGCGACGAGTTTTACGCCGAAGGCGGAGCGCTTGCCGCCGCAGACCGCCTGTTGCTGCACGCGGAAGAACTTTCCTTCCGGCACCCCGATGGCCGCGCTGTTACCTTCACCGCGCCCTGCCCTTTCTGAGAGCATCCATGTCGCAGAAAATCGATACATCGGAACTGGTCGTTGATTTCGTCGGCGGCGCTGTCGGCCACCGGCTCCGCTCCGGCGAAGGACGCGGACAGGCCCTCGCCAAGGCCGCCGGACTGACGCGGGATGCCACGCCGGAAATCGTTGACGCAACGGCTGGCCTGGGGCGCGATGCCTTTCTGCTGGCTTCCCTCGGCGCGAAAGTGACCTTGATCGAGCGCTCCGAAAAGATGCACGGGCTTCTCGCCGAAGGGCTGGCGCGTGCAGCCGCGGAAGGAGGCCGCTATGCCGAGACTGTTGCCCGCATGACGCTTTTGCACGGCGATTCCTGCCTGCTCCTGCCCGAATTGAAGCCGCAGGTCGTGCTGGTTGACCCGATGCATCCGCCGCGCGGCAACAGTGCGCTCGTCAAAAAGGAAATGCGGCAGATTCGCGAAATCGTCGGCACCGATCCGGATGCCGAAAGGTTGATGCAGGTGGCGCTCGAGGCAGCGCAATACCGTGTGGTGCTCAAATGGCCGTTGCGCGCCGATCCCATGGCCGGATTGCGCAAGCCCTCCCATCAGATCCTCGGCAAGAGCACGCGTTATGACGTGTTCGTCAAGGCGAAGATCGGTTGAACATCGCGCATGAACTATGCCTGTCCGCTTCCATTTGATGCGAAGTCGCGCGGCATCTCGACAGAATAGATACAGACGCTGTTGCGGCCCTTCGCCTTGGCCTCATACATGGCAGCGTCCGCAGCCGCGAGCAGTTCCCCTGCCGATCGGCCATGTCGAGGAAAACAGGCGACACCAATGCTGCACGTGACCTCCAGAGAGGTTCCACCCAGTTCGACCGGCTCGCTTATCCTGCGCCGTATCTCATCCATCCGGGAACAATAATCACCCTCGTCTGCCTTCAGAACGAGAATGAATTCATCGCCGCCCATGCGACCGGCAAGTTCACCCTCGTCGAGCAGAAGCAAAATCCGGCCGGCGACCTGCTGCAAAAGCCTGTCTCCAGCAGCATGGCCCAGCGTATCGTTGACCGGCTTGAACTGATCGAGGTCGAGAAAGCCGACAGCCACCTTCCGTGAATGGCTAGACGCCTGATCGAGCATCTGTTCGAGTTGTCGTTCCAGAAAGACCCGGTTCGCCAGCCCGGTCAGCGCGTCGTGCTCGGCGAGATAGCGGATGCGCTCGTCGGCGATGCGCCTGTCGATGGCAATTCCAGCCATCCCTGCAGCGGTGGCCAAAAACTCACGCAGGCCGCGATCATCGGAAACTTCGCCATCGACCATGAAACCCAGAACGCCATGCCCCGTACCGTCCGCCGAAGGAATGTCCATGGAGAATATCGCTTCGCTTTCAGGAGCAAGCGCTGCCAGTGCAGCTTCAAGGCGCGCCGGGGAAAGTGGCGCCTGTCTCAGACCAGTCGCCAGCGAAGGCAGCGAGGGGGCCGAAATAATGACATCATCTGCGTTTTGACCGGTCACGACGGCGACGCATCGAACGCCCCCGGCAAGGCTTTCCAGCAACCGGGCCAGTTGATCGACGAATTCTGATATCGCAACGGCGCTCACCGTCATTTCCAGAATGCGGGCCTGCACCTGCATGAAGCGTTCGGCCTTCTTCTTGATGGAAATGTCGCGCGAGACGCCCACGACACCGATGATGTTGCCGCTCCTGTCGCGCAGTGGGACGCGCGAGATCATCAACCAGCGATCCGCTCCGCCGCGCATGGCGCGCTCTTCATAGCCGAGATCTGGCATGCCGCTTTCCATGACCCGCCTTTCGATCTCGGAAATGCGCGCCGTAATCGCTGCTTGACCGTGTATATCGACGTCCGTCAGCCCGATGAGTTCGTTGATGTCTGACAGGCCATTGTTGCGAACCACCGCGTCGTTTGCAAACAGGAACCGCCCTTGCAGGTCCTTGGCATAGATGAAATCCGGCACGTGATTGATCATGGCGACGAGCCAGTCGAGCTGGTCCGTGCCTGTCGGGGCATTGTCGCCCGACCTTGGCTGGGACAAGCGGTGCAGCCCTGCGCCGGGGCGCGGATCGCCGACACCCTCGCTGACATTCTCGCCGTTATCCTCGTTGACACCCAGCGTGGATGCGTCTGCCAGACCTTTCATGGATCGGGCCCCTCCATGCCCAAGTTCATATTAGCAATCTTTTGGGTGGTGGGAATGGCATAAAAGAGCCACACCTGCTCTTTGCATCCTATGCGGCATTCTTTTCCGTGACTTTACCCACGGCGCGCAAACTGCCAACATTAGAGCGCGTTTCGATCTGACTGAATCAGATCGACGCTCTAAGCTGTTCTATTAATAGCATAATCTTATCGATCCTCGTTTCACTCAGGTCGGATCATGCTTTAAACCGGAACAGAATAACGATGGCAGTCGTTTCAGGTTTGCGGAGTTTCCTGTCAATTGCTCCGGCATATCGTTTCGATCACGAGGACTTATGAAACAGAGCATCGACCTGACGACCGCCCCGATCAATCAGGCTCTGCTGCTCTTTGCCCTGCCGACCCTTGGCTCGTCCATATTGCAATCGGCCAATGGTTCCATCGACACGATCTGGATCGGGCAGTTGCTGGGCGAATACGCACTTGCCGCAACGACGAACGGCAATCTGGTCATGTTTCTGCTGACCGCTTTCGTCTTCGGTTTCGGCATGGCATCGACGATCCTCATCGGACAGGCTTTCGGGCGACGGGATATAGAAACGGCGCGCACCATAGCGGGCACCACGGTCGGCACTTTCGTACCGCTCAGCATCGTGGTCGCGGTCATCGGCTGGCTGCTCGCCCCGAAAGTTCTGGCGCTGCTGGGAACTCCTGAAACCATAGAACCACTGGCGCGTGCGTTCCTGCAGGTCACTTTTCTGGCCATGCCGGCGATCCTGATGCAGACAATCCTGATGATGGCACTGCGCGGCAGCGGCGACGCCGTGACCCCGCTGATATTCATGGGAATGGCGGTGCTCCTCGATATAGTGCTCAACCCCTTCTTCATCCTGGGTTGGGGTCCGCTGCCTGCGCTCGGTATTGCGGGGTCCGCACTGGCGACAGCTGTCGCCAATTACATAAGTCTCGCGGCGATGCTCTACTATATCTACCATCGCGATCTGCCGCTGCGCCTGCGCGGGAGGGAGCTGTTGCTTCTTGTTCCGGACCGGAAGTTGTTGAAGCTGATCTTTGTCAAGGGACTGCCGATGGGCATCCAGATGATCGTTGTCTCAAGCTCGATGCTGACCATGATGCGGCTCGTCAATCGCGAGGGTGTTGACACGACAGCCGCCTTCGGCGCCACGCAGCAGCTGTGGACCTATGTGCAGATGCCGGCAATGGCGTTGGGTGCTGCGGTCAGCGCGATGGCGGCCCAGAACATCGGCGCCGGAAAATGGGATCGCGTCAGCTCCATAACCCGCATCGGAACGATCTACGCAGTGCTGATGACCGGAGCCCTTGTCGGGCTGCTGCTGGTCGCCGACCGGCAGGCCCTGCAGATATTTCTCGGCGCTGAAAGCCCGGCCATCGCGATCGGCCAGCATATCGGCCAGATCGCCACCTGGGGCTTCATCGCGTTCGGCGTGACAATGGTTCTCTTCGGAACAGTACGTGCAAACGGCCAGGTCATCTGGCCGCTGATCATTCTTTTCGTATCGATGTATCCTGTACGCCTCGGCGTCGCCATCGGCCTGCGGGAACAGCTTGGTTCCGATGCGCTCTGGCTGAGCTTTCCTGCCGCGATGCTGTCGACCCTGCTGATGTCGACCATCCTTTATTTCCACGGCGGCTGGAGAAAGAATTCCTCCATGCGGGTCGACGCTCATGAGTTGCAGGGCGAAGCGGCATGCGTATCGCAATCAACGGAAGCCGCTCCATCCAGCAACGCCCTTGCTCCCAATGCGCCCCTTGTCGCTGAAGTGAAAGCTGGCAGCTGAAGCTTCCGCCTCCACCGACGGGAGTTGGCATCCCAACGCTTAAAGCGATTTCATGATCGTTTCGACGCTTTCCTCCACCGACAGAACGGACGTATCCACGCGTAGATCAGGGCTCCATGGCTCGAAGTGGCGTTTCTGTATTTGATTCCAGTCTGGTGGCGTCAATCCGTCGACCGTCATTATTCGCGTCTCGGCGCGACGGCGATGCGTTTCGACGTCCGAACAGACAACTTCAACCTGAACCCATCTACTGCCGGCCTTTGCCGCGACGTCTCTGAATGCCTGACGGGTGATTTCCGTTGCGTTCACCGAATCGACTATGACGGTACGGCCCAGCTGAAGGTTTTCTGCAGCCAGCCAATAAAGCGTTACATATCCTGCCGGTCCGACTTCATTCCCTGCCGATGGCGGCGCCGCAGAACGAATTGCCTGCTCGACGGTATCCACGCGAAGATAGCAAGCCCCGATACGCACGGCGAGAGCCTGTGCTATCGTGCTTTTTCCAGATGCTGGCAGTCCACCCAGAATAATCAGCATCGGCACCCCACGCGGAACATCGTATTTCGGGAGCGTGAAGCTTCGATGACGTTCCAGGCCCGCTGTCCGCAACGGGCTACCTGCCGTCACTGCCCCTCTAAACGCCAAAACCCGCCGCTTGTGCGACGAGTTTTATTTTTGGTTGCGGGGGCAGGATTTGAACCTGCGGCCTTCAGGTTATGAGCCTGACGAGCTACCGGGCTGCTCCACCCCGCGTTATGGGTGCGATATTATGACCGGTTTTGGTATTTTTTTGGCGCTTTGGGCGTGATTTGGTCTGTTTTGCATGGGTTTGAGAAGATGGATTGATTTGTGTGCTTAGCAGACCTGGCAGCGACCTACTCTCCCGCATCTTAAGATGAAGTACCATTGGCGCTGGAGCGTTTCACGGCCGAGTTCGGAATGGGATCGGGTGCAGCCGCTCCGCCATAACCACCAGGTCGGCGAAGAACACAAATGAGAAGCTGGTTTAAGGCAGTAAGGCAGTAGGGGAATAGGGCAGTATGTTTGGTCTGCGCCTTTCCTTTGCCTTTGTGCTTTGTCTTTCTGTGCAGGCGATGGTTAAGGGCTTTAGGCAACATATTGCCTTATTGCCCTACTGCCATATTGCCTTCATCGAACTTCGTTCGATGGATATTGTAAATGGGAGTGATCAAGTCGATCGAGCTATTAGTACCGGTAAGCTGCATGCGTTGCCGCACTTCCACACCCGGCCTATCAACGTGGTGGTCTTCCACGGCTCTGATAGGGAATAC
>NZ_BAABTE010000007.1:0-269047 GCF_040371715.1 Brucella sp. NBRC 14130 | reverse complement strand
GTCGACAAGCGCGGCCTTCTTGTCATGCAGCTTCAACTTGATCCCGCCGGTAGAATTCTGGCTGATCTCTGCGATAGCCGCCGCCGTGTCGTCGTCAATTTCGTCGCTCGATACGAGCTGCACGTTATTCGTGACCACATTCTTGACGACGAGCACGTCACCGCCATCGGGATTGTCTTCCTCGGTTACGAGCGAACCATGCCATTTGATGGCTTTCCGAATGTCCGAAAACCCGATCTTTGCCAGCTCTGCTAGAACTCGCTCTTTGGTGATCGCGAGCTTGTCGATGGCCTTTTCAGTGGCCTTGCGCTCTACCGTTTGTTCCCATTCGAGAAGCTCACTCACCCGTTTTGAAATGCTTTGTTTCCGCTTTAACGTCGCAGCATTCCCGCGGTTCGGTTTAAAGCCTGCAATCCTGTATGCTTCATCCGCAGTCTTTCCCTTTGCGAGCTCTTGCGCAAACGCTTCATGACGGGCATTTTTCAGAACAGGCATCGGCTAACCTTGGGGATTCGAGTATGGCGAAATGCGGACATTGCAATCATATCGGGACTAAGCTAACGGAAATATCTCCGTCAGGTGGCCGCTATAAAATGATGGCTGTTTGCTGTTCTAGCTGTAGCGCTATTCTTGGTGTTACCGACTACTTTAATTCCGGGACGCTGATACAATCCGTTGAGAAGAAGGTCGACACATTGAGATCAGAAGTTGGCTTTGTTAAATCCGCAGCGAATCAAATCCTGGACCTCCTGCGCAGACGCTAAACGGCCGCGAGGCTGACCCAGAGGCACAATCGGCGGCATAGCGATGCTACCGCCAAAGAACCCACGAACAGACGACAGCAGAGCCATCGCCGCGGCAGCAAAACCAAAGCGCATATCGTTCTCCGATTGTTGAAATGAAAAAGCCGCCACCCGAAGGCGACGGCAAGCCGATCTTGCTGACCGGGGAGGAATGTTAGATTTTCTAACTTTGCTCAGAACGGGCCGGACGCTATCCCGGCTATCGGGTTCTAGTGCTACCCGCAACTGCTCTCTGCGCTTCTGCGACTTTCAGCGCCGCCGTTCTGATTAGTTTGCGAGATACCCATCTCTAGGCCTGCGATGCGCTTTCCGCCATTTCTTGCACCGTTCCAGCTTGAAGATGACGAGATCATCCCAGCATCTGCTTTTCAGCAATTTACGGTTCTTGGCGACATAACGCTTTAACTCTCGCGGTCCCTTCATGGCTCTCCGCTGTCTCAATCCCTCATGTCTCGCGCTACCCGGATAAGTGGGGCGGTACTGCATGAGGGCTGACTATTGATCCTGCATTTAGATATTTGCATTATCCTGATGGGAACAGGAGGCAGCAATGTATCAGATCAAGGTATTGGAACTCTTAGAAGACGGAACTTCACGGCCATACGAGTTCACCGAACTCGAAACCGCTCAAGAGTTTGTCCGACATGCCACGTTTGACCTTAAGGTATGGATCGAAGGCTACAATATCTTTGATCGTGACGACTTCTTGAAACTCCGGTCAATGCCGCAGGATGAGGCCATCCCGTTTTGATTGGTGCGCTAGTCGGACCCTTTCGGGCGAGGCTCTCACAACATCTTTACGCCACCATTAACCGACTACGGCTATCTTCGCTGGCCGTCAGCTACATGCGAGGAACGGACGGGGCTTCCCCATCCTTCACGGCTTTCACCGCCTCGCATTCTGTGCGAGCCTATCCGTAGACAGGGCGGGAATGAGTGTCTCCCTCTCGCATTCCGTTGAGGCGTTGCCTCGAATAAGTTTCACCGGGATCACTCTAAACTATCTGGCAACAGCTTCTGAGGCTAACCCGGTGCCTCCGGTTCCTTGCTGACTACTCTGTGGATTTGCCAGCCACAGCTACCCTCAGCAAAGCATCAGGCGTGGAGGAACCGCCCATTCGTGCCGCTCTCGCGGTATCTGGCGCTGTGGGAGGATTTGCACCTCCCGGCAACCGGTTGGACATTCGGTCGCCTGCTACTTGCACTCGCATAAAATTAAAACCAATGATCCTGCATTCGTTTCAGGAAGCCTACTTCGATCGGATGGCCGGATGCGTCACCAATCACTGAATCAATGTTGCAATGGGGACAAAGGGCCGTGTCATCGTCATCAACCCATTCTGTGATTGCACCCGGTTCGAATATTTCCAGACAGTAGAAGCACCCGCACTTCCCGCTGGCCTCAATCTCAGGTCGGTGATGAATGGAACGCTTATGAGCTTCGATAATATCCACTTTTGCACTCATAAAAAAACGGCCCGAAGGCCGCCTTGCAGAGTGGGCGCGCCTTAAGCGCAAATCACCACATTACAAAATATAGTGTAATTCGCTTAAGCGGGCAACTACCTATCGCGTTTTATAGCCCCAATGCACAGCCAATTCTTCGAGGCCATCTTTGATATAATCGCTGAATGTCGTTTTCTCGCGCTGCGTCGTTGCTATATCGGCAATTTCCATGCCCTGCCCTACGACTTTGATCATGATATCGAAGGTGCGTTTGCCGAGAACCGGCAGGCAACTATTGAGATGTTGCGTTGCCTCGACCACACGATCAGGCAACGGATCAATTGCCTTGCCGCCGTCAACCTGAACCCGGCCGTAGTCGATAGCAATGGCACCCTTTGCTCCTGACTGCTCCCAGTACATACGGAAACGTCCGGCAGCAGCCCACTGCGCGTCATTGATATGACCACGAGCATAAAGAGTGCCGACCGCGCTTTCCCGGATATTGACCAACGCTTCAACCTTGATCGGATTCGACCTGGAAGGGTGATGCGCCGGGTTGAAATGAGGGTTCGGAGCTTCGCGTACACGTACTGTTGATTTCAGGCTGCCCGGCTCATCATGCTTACGCCGCGCCACTTTAAGCGCATCGCGCAATCTCTTGTCTGCAATCTTTCGCTGTTCAGTTATCGCCGCCATGTCTGTTCCTCGTTGACCTGGTTATGCTTGAACGGGATCGTCTCGGAACTCGCCGCACCAATGATCCCGTTTTGTCAGATTTGATGTTGAGCGCGGCAATGAGCATGAAGTCATGCCGAGTCCTGCCGCCGCGTCATGGTTCTGGTTAGGAGGGAAGCGGACACACTCGCCAACTGTCGCGCTCACCCAACGCCAGTAATCGCAGCCAGCACAGCAAGGGCCAGTCTTTGCATAGAAAGCGTCGATGCTTTTCTGTGTCTGGACTTTCGCCGGTACGTTGCTGACCACGTAGAGCATCGCCTGTCCTATGCTGCTTGCTTGTGCGCCGCGCTGAAGGGTTGAAGCCCCTGCGCAATGCGGATTTCATCTGCCAGCGCGATAAGCCCCGGCATGGACATACGTCTCCACTGGCCTTTGCCACGACGAACCTTGACGCCTCCGTGGGGCACGCCGGCAACCTCATAGCCATATTCAGCCAAGAAAGGTGCAAGCCCGTGGATTCCGGAAGACGTTCCCTGCTCGAACCGGCGGGCGCCATGCTTGGCGAGGTATTCATTGATCAAAACTGTTTCAGGCTTCATACGAGTTCTCCATGCGGAATGAATGTTGCCTTCCGGCGCTTTGAATGGCTGATTGCGGTGGAAACGAGCTTGTGAGCATCCGCTTCGGCAATCCCCATGATCTGGGCAATTTCCAGCGTGTCCTTGCCCGATTGCCATAAGCGAAGAGGCTTTCCGTAAATGGCGTCCTTCTCTGCCAGGTATCGGCTGACTGACTGGTCTGTGTGATTGTGGTAAGCGGCAATCATGCGGCCCTCGCCGGTCCGTAAACTGTTGCGGTTTTTGCCACCCAGAGAGAGCCAGCAGGATATTCATGCTTCGCTCTGGAAACCCATGTCCCGTGATCAATGCCAACTGCCAGCACCTCACGGCCCTGTGTTTGGTCGGTCTTTGTGTGGGATTTGCTGTAAGCAATCGCTTCGGCCCGAGCCTTCTCGACTTCCCTGACATAGGCCATGTTGTCGAGGATCGGCTTCATTACCCGCTCGCATTCCCGGCGAAGCTCTGGCGGCGACGGCATGAACCCGTGCTGTAGATCGGAATGCCCCTGGATGATGTTCTGGACGGCCACTTCGAGGCTGTGCCGCGAAACACCATGCAGCGCCCGGAAATAGACCTCTTTGAACAGTTTCCGGTCACTTTGAACCCGAGAAGGCAACGCGGAGAGGACGTACATTGCCTTCGAAATATCGTCCTCCGTCACCAACATCGAGTAGGTCTGATGCGTAGCTATCTGGTTCATCTCGTAGAATTCCTCGTTCGCGCAGTTCGTCGGCCCAAATGTCTGTGGCTGTCTCACCACGTTTGGGAGGAGGCTCGCGTCGGGTTGAAGATTTGCGGTTTTCCAGCCATTCAGGCTCAAACCCCTGCCAGCCGGAGGAAATCATCATGTCCACAGCGGCATTCGGGTTCTGACATTTGGCGAATTTGCCAGCGAGAAGCTGCGCTGCTCGCACGGTCATTGGCTTTTTTATCGCCTTGCGATGCTCGATCACGGCTTGAGCGTGATCTTCGTCAACTACCTTCATCAATTCGCTTTTGACGGAAGGCTTCTCGGGCGCTTGCGCCTTAACATCTGAACGAAGTGAAGATGTATTATCTGTATCTGTATCTGTATGGTCGCACGGTGGAGATTTTAAGCCGTTGTTTTTATTGGGCTTGGACCTGTTTTCGGCCTGTTTTTCCGTGAATTTTCTCGTAGTTTCGAGTTCGATAACTGCGCGTTTATTCGTCACAAACTCGCCGTTAATTTCGATTTTGCCCATGGCAATGAGTTCACCGCGCAGTGAGTTCCACTTGCGAAGCGTGCAACCGAGAAGGCCTGAAATGTAACGGGCGTCATCGGGAAGATTTCCGCCCTGCATGTAGATCAGATCGAGGACAAGGCGATAAGCTGCCTTAAGCTCGAAAGGCATGCCAATGGTGCCTTCAATGAAGTCTCGCGGATATGCCTTGTAATATGGAAGACCGTTCATGCCGCTTGCGCCTCCTGGGCGCGCTGCAAGATAACGACGCATTCCTCTTTCAAACCCGCATCCCACGTCATTGTGAGGCGTTCGCAGAGGCTGTCGTTTTTGATGACCTTGTAATGCTGGAGAACGTCCAGAAGCGCTTTCATTCGGTTGTCGAGGTCCATGCGCTTATGCGGACGCTTCAAGGCAACCTGAATGCTGAATGGGCCTTCGATGAATTCGTTCTTGCCATTGAGGAAATAGCCGCAGTCACTGCGCCACTTCGCATATTCCGGCGATAGGCGGCGTGTTTTGCCCCAGCCGACATAAATATCCCAGACAGAGGGAGGGAATGGGAGCGCGAGCTTGATCATGCCGCCTCGCCTTCTGCCTTACGGGCGATGGCATTCCGGTAGTCCTGAGCAACAGCTTCAAGGATTTCAACGTCAACTCGGCGGTTCTCAAGCTCATGATCTGGCCGCTTGCTCTTACCTTCGCTGAAGTCAGCGAGCCACCAGACCTTTTCATTCTTGATCTTTTCGACGCGAGCAAGTTTGTCTTGAAGGGTAATCGTCAAAGTTCACCTCCAAAAAGTTCGCCCTGTCTGGCGTCCTTGCGATCAAGCATGCGCAGGATGGTTTCGCCGCGATGCCCCTTGTCCCAGACGAACCAAGCGTTGAGCATTGGTGGAGAGCCTTGGCCGGTGAAATCGATCTTCCAACGCATGAGGTAGACCCGAGCGGCGGGGAACCGGCCCCAGAATGATGCAAGACCGCCAGCACCGGGCCACGTCCAGTTGAGCAGCAGCGCCATATAATCGACATCAAGCGTATCCAGCGCGTGGTAAAGCCATCGTGCTTTGCCATTGCCCCAGCCGCATTCTTGAAATGGCGGGTTCGTCACGATGGCCGGAGCCGGAGCTACCGGGAACTCATAGAAGGACCGGATATCCGCATCGCAGCCTCGGTCTATCAAATCCGATGCACGAACGACCAGCCCGAGCGATTCCATTTCTCGGACCATTGCGCCGTCGCCTGCTGCTGGCTCCCAAATGCAAGGAAAGTCGCGCAGTCGCTCAATCTCCGCATGGAGAAATGCGCGTGTAGGTTCCGGGGGCGTCGGATAAAAATCGTCTTTTTCACGAACAAGGGAATCGGCCTTAACAATCTCGCCATCGAGCATGATGTGAACTGGCTTGGCCTTATTGCCCGTCGCTCTGAAAAGTCCGCGTGCTGTAGCCGTCATTACATCCTCCATGCGAAATAGAGGCCGATCAAACAGACCAGCAGGATTGTCAGGAGAGTTGAGAGAACAGCGGCGGCGAAAGGGTTCATCGTTCACCCTTCTCTATTCGCGTCGGGAAGGTCTTTTCGTCCCTCTGCCGCTGCGTCAGCCTTAACCAGTACTGGCGCAATTTCTGCCACGCTGCTTGCAAAAGGCGTTCCAGCCAGAGCATCCGCGATGCCAAGAAGTTTCGAATTGCGCGCATGGGCTAGTTCCCTCTCAGCCGCATAGGCTTTTTCTGATGCTTCAAGCGCCGCTTTGTAGGCGCGAGCGATGGCCGCATATGCGGAAACAGGCATATCTTTGATTGATCGATAGCGGAGGCGATGCATCCAAGAAGCTGGAGCGCCATACATGCGCTCAGCCCGGTGCATTGCAGCGTCAACGGTATCACCCGGCCCCCGGTAGGTGCTTTGAAGGATGAAATCACTCATCCCTCTGGCGCTGCTGACAAACTCGACACTCATTTTGTCAGATCCTTCAAAACCTTTGTCGGACATTGCAAAGCTCTCCAGCTACGTTTCAGGACAGCAAAGAGAGGCTGAGACGAAACGAGAGCAGGAGTTGAGGTTTGGAGCACATCGGGCATGCCGCATGGCGCGTTTTGCAGAACGCACGAAAAGCAGCGATTGCCCGAAAAGAAAAAGGTGCGGGTACCGAAATGCACAGCGCAGAGGGGGTTCCAGGTATTTCTGCCTTGAACGCTGCGCTTCGCCCGGAGGCACCCGCTACCGTCGAATATCCGGGCGAACGGAAAAGATCGCGACACAAAGGACGCTCGACGGGTTCTTGAATTGGAGATTGAGCGAGGCTTGTTCCTCATCGCCGCCCCTCGCTCGAAAAGGGAGCCTCACCGCGCTTATTGAAGGCGGTGAGGCTTTCTTCGTCAGTGTGGGAGGAGTTCACCAACGAATGAAAATTCTGCAATGCATGTGCGTGCGTGCGACCGCTCGCGCTCCTGCCGGTCTTACGGCAAGAGGCGATGAATGTTCCATCATGGGTTGGGAAAACGGTCGCGGTCATGGCTTACGACATCCCCAAAGCGTCCATGTAGAGTTGAAGCATGGCTTCTTCCTCTTGACGCTCGTGGTCTTCCTTGCGGCGGAGGCGGACAATTTCGCGGACAATCTTCTTATCGAAGCCGCTGCCATTGGCTTCCGCGTAAACTTCCTTGATATCTTCGCCTATGGTTCTTTTTTCTTCTTCGAGGCGTTCAATTCGCTCAATGAATGCCCGAAGCTGGCCAACGGCAATCGTCTGCGCTTCCGATGTGATATCGTCGCTCATTATAGGGTTCCTGATAGGGTTGATGGTTGCGGTTGTCGCGCAGAGGCTCGGACCTCCTTGCGGGATCGGTGTGAGGCGAGCCACACATACGTGACGCCCTTTAACCCTCGCTTTGAGCACGCTGAGACGACCTTATCCCAATGCTCGGGAGCGATACTGTCGCGCCGTCGCATTTGCCTTGCTGCCTCGTATCCGCAGCCAACATCCCGGGCGAAATCTGAAATTTTGCCCCAGCTATCAATCAGGTCGGTAATGGTGTCTGGCGTGTTCATCATGATTGCATCGTACATAACGTACGACCGTTTTGCAACACAAATCGTACACTATGAACGACAATAGTAAGTCATAATGTACGAATGGAACCGAAAGACCGTTTGAAAGAAGCGCGAATTAAGGCCGGGTTTGAAACCCCGAGTGACGCCGCGCGCGTACTTAAAGAAATCAACAAGAACACCCTGATTAGCAACGAGAACGGCAATCGTCCGATCTCGCGCAAAGCTGCCGAAAAATACGGGGAATTGTTTGGCGTCGATCCCGGTTGGATACTTTTCGGTGAAGGCGGCTCACCTGAAGATAAAATTAGCGGGGCAACACAGATCGAAGCCATGTTGCGCCGCATTAAAGGGTTGAACGATCAAGACATTCTTGTCGTGATGAGCGTCATAATGAACGCAATTCGCGTGAATGGCGACGAACAAGAACAAATTCAGCTTGATGATCAATCTGGACAGACCACTGACCACCATAAAGTGAAGCCATAGTCTCAGCTAACTCGTTAGCCTTGAACTCAGCCTTTCTCATTGCGGTGAGAAGACCACCATTCAGCGTGGCAACGCGCAATAATTCCAGCCTATCACCTTCCTTGCCCGGCTGAATGGTTACGAATTTAATCATTCATTCCTCCCGCCGCTATATCTTTTCCATTTCTTCGACTTCTGGCGGCAGTCTGTCGCCATGAGCGAAGATGAGCTTTGGTTCTTCATAATCGCCGGTATCTGCATCACCCTTATTCACAAAGGCAATGACAGCAGGCTTGATCGAAGCCAGCTTCTCAGCAACTCGGCGCGCGTGTCCTAGGTCTTTTGCCAGAAAAGGTGCATCGGCGTTGAGTTTGCCCTTCGGTGCCTTGCTATAGGCTTGCACCACATACTGCGTTTGCATGCTCATACTCGTTACTCCCTGTACGCTTGTTATGTGCGACAGGATGACTCAGATATGAGAACGAAACAAGAACATTCTTGACGAAGCGTTAACGGCGTTTTGTCGCCGCTAGATCTTGTGTGAGGGCCAACCGGACCTACACAACAAGATAGCAAAGTTACGCCATCATTGATGTAGGATGCATCACATTAATGAGTCGGGGGGACGCACATGAATGATCACGAGTTTGGAAATCATTCTACAGATCTCAAGTTATCACTTGTCGAGGGCTACCTGAAAGCCTTCACTACGGCCTTGCGAGAAAAGTTTCCTGAACTCTGGTATATTGACGCTTTTGCCGGAACTGGTGTGAGGACGGTGAAACATGAAGCCATAGATGGTGGCTTTTTCCCATCTACAGATGAGCGGATCGAACACCGTAGAGGCTCTGCACAGATAGCGATAGATATAAAACCCGCCTTCGATCGCCTCATATTTATCGAACAAAAGAAACGCCATTATCAGGCTCTCTGTCAACTTGCGAGCCAATATCCCAACCGCAAAATTGATGTAGTGCGTGGAGAAGCCAATTCGATGATATTGGAGGAGCTCAAGTTACGCGATTGGCTGGGAAAACGCGCAGTTATGTTTCTCGATCCCTATGGAATGGCCGTAGACTGGGCAACATTAGAGGCAATTCAAAAAACTGAAGCGATCGATGTATGGTACTTAGTATCTCTGTCTGGCATTTTTCGCCAGGCGACTCGAGACCCTGACAAGCTTGATGCCGGAAAGAAACGCGCCCTCATTCGCATGCTGGGAACAGATGATTGGATGAATGAATGGTATCAACGCCCAAAGGTAATGGATTTACTAGGCGAAATTGACCCGCGCGTCCAAAGAACGGCTGATGTGGAAGCGATTGAGTTGTACGTCAGAAACAGATTATCAAAGCTCTTTCCAAAAGTCTTGAAACCCAAACGTCTGTACAACGACCGGGGCGCCCCGATCTTTTCCTTATTTCTGGCAATCTCTAATCCAGAGCCTAAAGCTATTGGACTTGCTACTAGGATCGGCAACCATCTGCTAAAGCCCAACGTTTGAAACAGGAAGCTCATCCCACGTTTTATTTCGATAGGTTCGACCGGTCGCTTTCTTGTTCTTTCCGCCCCACTGCTTAAAAAAGAATGCTGCATCAGCATCGGTGCACTGATCAAATATTTCGTCAATCCAAGACGGATGCATCGGGCGAGAGTTTGGACCGCTTTCCCCACCGACAATAGCCCAATGGATTCCTTTGAGATTACCGCCGGCAACAGAGCCTATAAGCGGCTCGTAAGATACAAAACGCACAGCCGCTGGAACTTCCCGAAGTTCATCAAGACGATGCAGGACACGCGCATCTTCCACGCTTGTTCCCAGCCAGACATTGGGCAGGATTTTAAACCCGTCTTTACTCAGTATCTCAGCCATGCGATCTGGGCGCTTGGTGAGTATCTGATATGTGTGACGACGAGTACGCGCCATTACACTCCACACTTTTTGTATAAAATCTTCTGGCACATCAGTATGGAACAGATCAGACATCGAGTTCACAAAGACGCGGCGAGGCTTTGACCACGTTTCAGGGATAGACAAAGCCTTATCGTCTAGAACGATTTTACCAGTCCATTTTGCACGTCCGCCTGACTTCCGCGTGGTGCCGACATACTTCTCAACACCCATGGCCTCCAGACGCGCCGCCATCCGCATTGCGTAACAGTTGGTGCACCCAGCGGTAAGGATTGTGCACCCAGCGACTGGATTCCACGTTGCGTCCGTCCATTCAATCGAAGTGTCAGCCATCACCCGCTCCTATCATTGCTTTATGGTTAACCGATGGCGGTTGACGAACAGTAAATTCGACCACCTTGGGTGCACTGATTCTAGCACCACCGCTACTCACTTCAACGCAATTCGTACAAATTGCACGCTGATCGTACATTTTGTACTTGACGCGTGCTCGTACGTTTTGTACGGTTATCCCAACAAACGAGTTGGGAGTTTCCAAATGAACATTGCAGTTCGACTTACACATACCGACTTTGCCGATGCCCTTTCTGGGCTGACGAACTCCGTCAAGAAGCCGCGTTTCCTTTCTGACGTACTGGAAATTAAGCAGGCTCGCGGCGATGACGATATTGCCTTCTTCAAGCTGCAATGCCGCATGTTTCAGTCCCGCTTTGGCGCGACGATTGAAGGCGCTCACAAAACAGCCCTCAAAGGTGACGCGGCCCTGCGCATCTTCGCTGAAATGCTTGAGGAGTTCATGTGATGCCGGACCACCTGACAGAAACCGAGGTCAGGCGGCTGATCGCTGAAATCGAGTATCGTCTCAAGACTGATCCCCACGTCCCGACCCGTCGCTATCTCGCTGAAAAGCTTTTCGAACTCACCGACCTTCTACAGGAACAGGAAGGGATTGCAGCATGAGCAATGTTTCGCACGCCCTTCTACGCCAGAAAGATGCGGCCAAGATCATCATCGCTCAACTCCGCGAAGCTGGAGTGGATGACGAGGAAAGCGTGGGGCTCGCTATCGAAAGCGAAACCAACCTTTTGGAGGCCATATCCGAGGCTCTCAACAAGATCGATGAGAATGATGTTCTTGATGCCGGACTGACTTCAAAGATCAACGAATTCACAGAACGCCGTTCCGCGATCCGTAAGCAAACCGATTTCCTACGCGCTTCCATCGAGCAAGCAATGCTTATTGCCGAACAGGAAATGATGCGTCTGCCATCAGCTACGCTGACGTTGCGAAAGGTAAAACCGGCCCCGGTTATTGAGGCTGAGGCGGATATCCCTTCTCGGTTCTGGACGCCGCAAGAGCTTCCAGCGCCCAAGCTCAACAAGAAATCACTGCTCGAAGCGCTCGAAGCTGGAGAAATTATTCCGGGCGCGCGCCTCGACAACGGCTCTGTGAGCCTGACTGTACGGAGGAAATAATGGGAAACGTTACCGTTCTCGAACATACGCCGAAGCAGATCGCACTCGTTAAGCACACGATTGCCAAGGACTGCAATGACGACGAATTCAATCTGTTCATGGAGGCAGCGCGGTCTTATGGCCTCGACCCTTTCCGCAAGCAGATTATGCCGCTCGTTTTCGGCAAGAATGCCAAGGATCAATCCAAACGGCGCATGTCGATTGTCGTCTCTCGCGACGGTCTCCGCGTCATTGCTCAACGCTGCAAAAACTATCGGCCAGCATCGGAGCCGGCTGAAGTTGTCTTCAACGATGAACTGAAATCGGCAACGAACCCAAAGGGCATTGAATACGCCCGCGTTTATCTCTGGCAGCAGGACAACAAGGGCGAGTGGTTCAAGGTCGTTGGCGAGGCTTACTGGGATGAATTTGCCCCGCTCAAAGATGAGTGGATTGATAATCCCGAAACTGGTCGCGGCGAAAAGACTGGACGCCAGATGCTCGACACTTCGGGCAACTGGGCAAAAATGCCGGTCGTCATGATAACCAAATGCGCCGAAGCTCAGGCTTTGCGTGCTGGCTGGCCAGATCAATTCAGCGGCATCTACGTTGAGGAAGAACTGGACCGCGCAAAGACGCTTGATCTAACGGCCTCTGAAATTGTCGCTCATAATGAGCAGGAAGAACGCGCAAAGCGCATCGGCGCTCACAACGCAATCACCGTCACTTGGGGCGATGGCTGGCAGCTGGAAAATGTCCCAGTAGGTGAGTTTGCAGACCGTGCCGCTGACTTCATCCGATCTTCCAATCCGGAAGATGTTCGACGCTGGCAGGACGCAAACAAGCAGCCTTTGCAGGCGTTCTGGGCTAAAGCCCCCTCCGACGCGCTTGAATTGAAGAAAATCATCGAAGCGAAGCTGGCCGAAAAACCTGCTCGTAAGACGGGAGAGGCAGCATAATGTCCAGCGCTCCTATTCTCCTGTCATGGGATGGAGAGGCCTTCTACCCGGCCTCCCCTTACTGGGCATCCCGCGCAGATCGCCAATTTGTCGTTGGTGAAACTTACAAGCTTGTCGAGCACCACGACCGATCAGAAGCGAGCCACAATCATTATTTCGCTGCCATCGGTAACGCTTGGAACACACTGCCTGACCACCTTCTGGCTGAATACCCGACTGCCGAGCATCTGCGCAAAAAGATGCTGGTCAAATGCGGATATGCCGACGAACGCACAGTCGTGTGCGCCAGCAAGGCGGAAGCCGAGCGCGTAGCCGCATTTATCAAGCCGATGGACAACTACGCTGTCGTGATTTTCCACGAAGCCGTTGTGAAGGTCTACACCGCGCAGAGCCAAAGCCTCAAGGCCATGGGCAAGCGTGAATTTCAGGAAAGCAAAGAAGCCGTTCTCGCAGCAATCGATAGGTTGCTGGGCGTGGAACCCGGCGCAACCGCGAGGGCTGCAGCATGATCCCCTCTTTCATTGCAAAATTCTTCAACTGGCTTTTCCCCGAACCGGAGCGCCGCGACCTTCAGGCCGAGATTAACGCCAAGATAGCGGAAATCGAGACGGCCAAGCGCCAGCATCGCCCGCGAAGCCACCTTTACGACGAACTCAACGGCCTGATGGCCGAGCAACTGGCCGAAGAACTCGGCTATGCGAGGCATTGACATGGCCCGGAAAGAGTTCACTCGAAAAATCCGCACCGCCGCCATCGAACGCGCTGCCGGTCACTGTGAGAAATGCAAGGCCGCTCTCAAAAAGGGAGAGGCCGAAGTAGACCACATCCTGCCTGACGTTCTCGGCGGCGAGCCGGTATTGGCCAATGCGCAGGTGCTTTGCCAGCAGTGCCATGCGGAAAAGACAGCAAACGATATTCGCCGCACCCGTAAGGCCGACCGCCAGCGCGACAAGAACAACGGCGCGATCAAGCCTTCTTCCAAGCTGGCGAAAACCATCAAAGAGCCGAAGCGCCTCACAAAACAACTCCCTCCCCGTAAGCGCGACATATTCGGTCGCCCTGTTAGCGAAGGTGCGCGAGCATGAAACTCTCATCTGATTTTGCACTTCTTGATGTGAAAAACGGCAGGAAGAAACTCGCCAAGCATTTTAAACAGCGCCCCCGCCTTGGTGAATGCCCTGAAACAATGCGCGTCCCTGTGATCATCCATGGGTATATCGATGGCGTATGGGGCAACGATGATGGTGTGAGCCAAGAGTTTGAAGTCATTGTTCAAAAGCTTGAGGTCCAGCCATGACCACAGTACCTGACGCAGCGGTAGAGGAAAAGGCTGCACTGAAATTCAAAGATTATTTGCGCGTATGGATGGCAAGCGAGCAGTCAGAGCTTGGTACTCGTATCAACGATCTGCGTAGCAAGGCGTTCAAATCTAATTCAAAGGAAGATCGAGAAGCCTACTTCGAGGCGTTGAGCCTTTCTTTTCAGCGCGGCGAAATCGTTGTTGCTGATGCCCTCACAGCCGCATTGCCTCACCTACCTGGGGTGGGTGTGAAGAAGCTGGAGTGGCGGAAATATCGAAATGGTGATGCCGAAGCAGTGACGCCGTTCGGAGAAATCTACACAGCATATGTGAACGGATATTGGCGCATTACCCGCAACGGGAAGGCAGGGAAGTTCATCAAGGCAACCGGGTGTGAGGATGTAGACGCGGCGAAGGCAGGCGCACAGGCCGATTATTCCGCTCGCATCCTCTCCGCGCTTGAGCCATCCGCAGCGCGTGAGCTGGCGTTGGAGGAAGACTTCGCCACGATCCGGGTGGTGATATATTGCTACGAGGGTGATAGCGCACAAGCGTTTGAAGCTCAGAAGGCACTCACCAAGATCGAGAACGCCATCCGCGCCCTATCCTCCCCGGACCATGCCGACGCCGGTAAGGTCGAGGGGGGTGGGTGGTTGCCGATAGAAAGCGCGCCTGATCATGAACAGGGGCCGTTTCTAGTCACGAACAATCCGAAAGCACTGAACGCCTTTGGCCGTCCGAGCCATGTTTGGTGCGTCGGCAGCATTCATAAGGAAGACGATGGTTCCTTCTGTGCATTTGATGGCTACCGGAAAATACACGATTTGAAGATGTTCGCGGTTGTTTCTGCACCTTCTCAGGAGGTGGCATGATGTACGTACTCATTATCTGCGCTGGAATTTCAGCTATGGGCTGCGGTGTTTATGAGCGCACACAGCCGATGACCCGCGAAGATTGCCTTCTCGCACTCGATCATCTGCGCTTTGATGTAGACAACCCCGGCTCAAGTCGCCGCTCTGCCTATGCCTATTGCGCACCTACCAGCCCATCAGGAGACGACCGTCATGGCGAGTGAACTGAAGCCGTGCGGCGGCTGTGGTGCAACCAGTGACCGCGAACGCTGCATAGGATGCTTGCACGATTTCGGAACTCCTGAGAGCGCATGGGTTCGCCCCACCCCCGTTGCTCCCGTATCGCCGGATGCTAACGGCAAGTGCGGGGAGTTGGTGACGGTGGCGTGGTTTCAGCCATCACAGCGATGTTGCGATAATGGTTGGATGGAAGCAATGGCGTGGCAGGAAGGTGAATTTAGCGCGCCAGTCGTCCTCCGCTCGCAGGCTGAGGAGCTATTAGCATCTGAAATCAGGCGTGAACGTGATCTTGCTGCAAAGCAACTTTCCGAGGTCGTTGACCGTATGTCAGACGACTACCTCGCCTTGAAAGCCGAACTTGACCAAGCTGTTGGCGTCATAGAGGACAGATCGTCTGAGTACGAAGCCCTCGAAGCCAAGCTCGCGGCGGCTGAAAAGGCGCTGGAGCCGTTCGTGTCGTTCTTCAATGAAGCGATGAAGGGCTTCACCGAAGGATACGCAGAACGAACACCGTCCGATAAGCCCGTGCTCGGATGGAATAATGCTTATCTGCTCATGCAGCATTTCATCGAAGCCCGCGCAACGCTGGGAGGGAAGCCGTCATGAGCCAGCCGAGCGAAACGGAAATCCAGAACGCCATCGAATATGCGATGCGCCGCGAAGGTGTGACTGAAATCGTGCCTTCAGAAGACGGTGAATACGAGGTGGAAATCTACGAAGCCTCCAGCCTGACGCCGTTCGTCATGTGCCTACTTCGAGAATTGAAGGTGATTTCATGACCCAGCCCCTCATTACCCGCCTCTCCAAGCTAGACGCGCCTGACAGGGGGGTGACGGAAGCCGAGCGTGAGCAGTATCGTAAAGAGTACCGTGAAGCCGTCCGCAACTGCTGGAAGGATGACGCCGCCCTCTTGCGCGCAAAGGAGGCCAGCAAATGACACCCAAACCAGGCAGCAAGGAAGCAACCGAACTGGGATGCACCTGCCCTGTAATCGATAACGGCCATGGGAAAGGATACATGGGCGGCGTGAAGGACAAGGACGGGAACATCATGTTCGTCATCAATGCTAGTTGCTCGATCCATGGCGAGGAGGCCGGCAATGCCGAGTAAGGAACACCTAGCGCTCAAGTTCGACATTTGCACGATCTTGCAAAGCGCCAAACCAGATGAAACGGTGAAAACCGCCGGTCTCATCCTATCCACCATCCGCGCCGCTCTACAGGAGCCGACAGCGAGCTTCGACCCGGAAAAGGTATCATATCATAATGGCATGACACGGCTCGACTGGTGGCGCGCCATGCTCGCCGCCTCCGCACTTGGGGAGCAGAGCGAATGAAGCTGACAGCACCAAAGAAATTTTCAGACAGGCTCAACGGTCTCCCTGACAATGCGCAAAAGGCTTGGGAAGACGCCTTACAGGCCTTCCGTGAGGCTCAGACCATCGGCCACCCAGCCTATTTTTATCCAAGTGAGGGGTCATGCCAAGTCCTGAAAGGATCGAGCAATGTTTGATCTTCCTTGGGTGATAAGCAAGCCGTGGAATATGGCTGTAGCTGGCTGCATAGGTCAGGCGATGACCGGACCATGGGCCTTCAACAACAAGTTCCTATTCGGTGTGTGCGCTCTGATGGTCTTTCCATTCGTCATCGGAGTTGTTCGCCAAGCCCTGAAAGGCGGAGACCATGGCTAAGCTGACGGAAGCAGAATTTGCGCAACAGTGTGCATTCATCGCTAAGAACGCGGCAGATTGGGCATCGTCAATCTTAGAGATCGGAGAAGCTCTGAATGATCCTGCCCGGTTAACAACTGTGTGTCGCTTCACAGACGAAATGCGTCAACGGCTTGATCATCTTGACCGGAAAGCAGGCCGCGCCGCACTGCGGGAAAGAGAACCGAAATGAATAAAGATCAGCAAGAAAAGTTCGCAAAACTGTTAGCATTGAGCGCAGTCCGCGAGGCGCAGATTAAAGCCAACCCGATCCCCTTCCTCAACAAACTTGCTGCTGAGAATAGCCGTTTGCGAAAGGCCATTGAAGAGGCAGTGTACCATCTCAACGGCGCATCATCGTTTGACCTTGCACAAGACATTGCGCCGACACGCCCGGCGTCAATGGTGGAGACTGCGCTAGAACGAAACCGAAAAGCGGAAGAAATTCTTGCTGAGGCACTGCGGGAAAGGGAGTGAGGATGTCACGTTCCGCCCCAGTTGTTGCCGCCGCCCGTTACTCGGTACGCGTTGATGTGCGAGACGAGAAGCTGAACCTTCTTCGCTCCGCATTTCGAGCAACGCAACTTATGCGCAAGGTCTTTTCTGAGCGCGCCATGATCTGGGCCGAGCTTTTCAATCAGGGTATCAATGTCAAGCCGCTTACTGTGGTGGCACCCGTTGCAGTACGCGGTAATCAAATATCCATACCGTTTGCAATCTCCCAATGTCGCGTTCGTGCTGAATATCCGCATGACAGCCTCCAAGGCGGCACGGATTACAGCAAGAACATTCAGAGAACAAATCACATCTTTCAGGAGGTGCGAAAATGAGCCTTCTCACACCGGAGCAGGCAGCAGAGGCGCTTTCGATATCTCACCGCCAGCTGATCTATTTGACAGACGATGGCGAACTGCCGTTCATTAACATTGGTCGTGGTGCGCGGAAAATCCGCCGCTACGATCCGGCAGATATCGAGGCATTTAAGAACCAACGGAAGAAAACAGAATGTCAGTCTACATCCGAAAAGACAGCAAGGACGGAACGTACACCTACGAGTTCCAGATACGCGGTCGTAGATTTTCGGGCAACACTGGCAAAAAGTCGGAGCGAGAAGCGCGCCAGATAGAAAAAGCTAAGAAAAAAGAGGCTGAACTTCAGTTAGCAGAAGAAGCCTCTTTCAGCGCAGACGATCCGACATTTGAGGTCGCCGCGTCCAAATACTGGCACGAGGTCGGCCAGCACCACACCAACTCGGACAATACGCTTTGGACGCTGGATTGGTTGAGCAGCGCTATCGGGCGACGGACGCGCCTGAGTAAGATAACTGATAGAACGGTAGCCGAGCTTGTCGCGAAGCGGCGTAATGAACTGGTTCCCAATCGAAAGGTAGCGCAAAGGATATCGCCTGCGACCGTCAACCGGACGATGACCCAGCCCTTGCGGGAAATCATGCTTCGCGCGGCGAACGTCTGGCGCGTCAAAACCAATCCTATTGACTGGTCAGAGCACTTACTGAAAGAAGAAGGCGAGCGCATCCGCGAGGCTTCGCATGTCGAGGAAGCCCAGATCATGAGCGAGCTTGAGCGTGGCTATGATGTAGCCGTTCGCTTCGCGTTTCTAACGGGATGCCGGCGAATGGAAATACTCGGCCTCACATGGGATAAAGTTGATTTCTTCGGCAGGACATTCACTGTTTTGGGGAAGGGAAAGAAAGAACGCATAATCCCGATGTCATCGGCAGTTTTCGAACTGCTATGGGGAGAGCGCAACTATCACGAGGCAAAGGTTTTCACCTTCGTGGCGAAAAGGACGCTGAAGAAACCGGGGCTTATCCGGGGGCAACGATACCCACTCTCAGAGTCCGGCTTGAAATCAGCTATGCGCAGAGCGATTGCTGATGCTGGTGTGAAGAACTTCCGGTTCCACGACACGCGGCACACGGCAGCTACCCGCGCCTTGCGCGCAAGCAATCTGAAGGTTGTTCAAAAGCTACTCGGGCACTCGGATATCAAGACGACAACCAAGTATGCTCACGCCATGGTCGAGGATATCCGTTCAGCCATGGATGCTATGAAACCGGCTGGCGACGAATCCTCAATCAAGCCGAAAGAACGGAAAGCAGAATAATACTGAGAGGCGCGGAACAGAACGAGAAAACCCGTGGGGATTTCCGTGGGACTTTTGGTGCCGAACTGTTTCACGCCGTGCATATGTGTGCATTTTGTTCTTTTTTGAGGTTTTTAGACCTTGCGGGAAAATCCTTTATATTCTAAGGCTTTCCCCGGCTCGGAGCGTAGCGCAGCCCGGTAGCGCACTTGACTGGGGGTCAAGGGGTCGTGGGTTCGTTATACGGAGTCAACGAAAGTGTTCATCACTGAGCTTTTTTCCTTCGGGCAGTAGCGCAGCCCGGTAGCGCACTTGACTGGGGGTCAAGGGGTCGTGGGTTCGAATCCCGCCTGCCCGACGGAAAGAAGCTCAGTGATATCAATTATTTACCCAATTCGTTGATGCTCATCTTTACGTTACCCTAAAAAGAATGCTCGACTGTCGAACGACTATCTGCACGTGTCCGACTGAACGGAATATCCGGAATCCGGTTGGACTGTACACTTGCGGATAACTTATTGATAAAAAGAGATAATTTTTATTCTTCGTCGCCCAAAAACAGTGACTTGTTCTCTGTTGAACACTTTATTGCGTTATTGGACGGGCTACAACCAACAATTGGGCATTGCGCAGGCTCTGATGCAGTTCCGTTTTGATGGTCTATGCTATTTCTACTATTAGATCCCATCGAAATCCGTTCAATCCTTGTTCCCACTTATAACCAAATGGATTGCAGATAATTCGGCTTCGTCCAATTTGAATGTCGAAAGCATGATGCGTGTGCCCGCAGATCCATAGAGCGGGTGCTAGTTCAGAGTGGAGGATGTCATCGAAGGCATCTGATCCGCACGCAAACAAATAGTTGCCGATTGAGTGTGCATAGACTGGTGGTGTGCAATCAGAGTGTGGCATGTGATGTGTGAGAACAACCGTGGGACCAGTAAAATGTTCTGTTAGTTTTTGCCGAATGTAAGCGGCATCTGACAGGTGTAGATCGAGCATATTTTCGGGCGTGAATGACTTCCCGTTTTTCATGCGGATCGCACGGAAGTCATTCAGTATTGCTCGCGCTTCTTGCATTCGCCGCGCTAGATCAGACTTTAGGGAGAGATTCATCTGAAAATCTACCCATAAGCTAGCCCCAACGAATCTGATGTCGTCGATAATCACCTCGTCCTGATCAAGGCAGTAAAACCGCTGCGGCCACTCCAAAGAGAGGGCTTCGATTGTCTTGATCGTTTGCCTGTCACTCTCCAAAGACCGTTCTCGATCATTCATGAGCCATTTGTTCTGATAGAATTCGTGGTTGCCGGGGACATAGATGATGGGCTTCTCATAGTGCCTGATCAAGAATTCCAGCGTGATGTGAAGGTCAGGCGCTGCATTGAGATCGCCCGCAATGATGATCATATCGCATTCTGGCGCGTTCTCACGCGACGGATAGTCGACTTCTTGCAGTTCATGGTGGACGTCAGACCAGATCCAAAGTTTCATTCCCTTATCCCTTTGTTGTCCGCAATTGCCGACAGTTCTCATGCCAGATTTCCTCTGGCAGGCGCTGACGTCTTTCAGCTTGTACGCAGCGAAACTCAAACTGCGATGTCAGTCGGCGACGTGCAGCACGATGTACGTTTTTCTCAATTACCGATGTCTTTTTGGCCCAGTCGGTAAAAGCGGCTGAATGTGCGAGCGTAGTTTCTGTCGAGATCGAGAAGCCAAAGTTCTGAAGTGATGCCATTAGGCACGATTTGTCCGAGCCGAGGATGTTCGAATAATACACCCTCTAAGCAAGTTGCGCGGCGTGCGCTGAGCTTCCAGCATGTTATGGCTGGAGAATTTGAAAGTTGGCGCTCATCTGGATGTTCACCGTTGAATATGCGTTCAAGATCCGTGACCAAGGCCTTCAGCATATCGATTTCGATTTCCAGTTGTTCGCGATTGTATTTTCCGTTTTTGATTATGACAGCCATAATAAGATCCTGAAGAATGAAGAAATGAGGGGCCATTCGGGCGCGCTACAACGCGCCCGTGAAATGGCGTTTCTTGTTCAACGTGTTTGATTAATGTTGCGAGCAAACGCTGAACCGTTCAGCGTGGAACATGCAACAGTCGGAGAATGGCTCAGGAGCCCCGCTTACTGGGTTTGATCTGGAACGAGTGTGTGGAAGTGCAATTGTTTCGCTCGTGTCAGTTCTTCGTGCGCCAAGCGATGAAAGATCGAATTGAGCTGTCGATGCTTTTCCATCTCACTGCCGGAAAGGCTGTTACTAAACCAAAAGCTCAGCATGTGTCTTTGCTGTCTCTGTATTTCCAGCACGTGTTGTGCAGTACCCGATCTACCGGTTAGCTGGTCTAAATCGTGAAGCGCCCAAACGCCTTCCAGATATTTTGTCTCGCTGAGTAACGGATCTATAATGACGAACTCTGTTCGTTCTATCTCAACGCCAAAGTACTGTGCCGCCAAGCGAGGCAAAAAGCCTGCGAGCCTCGCCTTGTCTTCTTCGTACTGAATTAGCGCAATTCGTTCAGCGCCAATACCGTAGGCGATATGAATATAACGCAAGCATTTTTGTTGCTTATCGTAAACGATGAGATCGAATGCAAAGCCGCCTGATAAATAAGTCGGCGTCAGAGTAGGCTGATAGTGCATAATGCCCTCGGCTTCTTCCGAAAGAGCGCCCACCAATTTTCTCATGCTCCTGGATGATATTGGAATTCCTGACGTTGTTGTGGAAGTTCTTTCATCAGCTACCGAAATTATACTCTCAAGGTAACCAATGATTTTTTCTCCTTCGCTCCAGATTGCGTAACGAAAATATTCGTCGACACGCTCCGTACTCTGAGGATCGCGTTCTTGCTTGTTAATGCGATTGTGAAGTTCACTTAGCTGCAATGCCGCATTCAATCCACGTCCTGGATGCCGTCGTGGAACTTCATTTTTCATAAGAATAACATGACCGATTGGGGAGTTTTCAGGCATAAGTTCTCCTGTCCGGCACATGGGCTACATGCGCCAAATTCGATGTGAAACCAGTTTAAACGATGACGTCATCGACGGACAAAAAGGGGCAATCCGCCTAATCATCAAATCTTTAACTCACTGATTCGGTGTCTGTGTGAGCAATAATCTGGCTTATGTCAGAATTGCCAGAAATAGGCAATTAAATTCCTAAATATGGCAAATAAATACCGATTTAAGGCAAATTAGGGGGTGTAGCAGTTGCATACTCCCTGAATTAAAAGAAAAGGATGGATATACCGATTGCACTTTTGCGAGCCGCAAGACTCGCACTCGATTTAAGTCGAGAAGAGCTCGCCGCAGAAGCGGGGGTAAGCGTGCGGACTATCGGAAGCTTTGAAAGAAATGCAGGCGTAAAAATTGAAACTCAGCGAAAAATCCAATCAGCCTTAGAACGAAAAGGTGTAACCTTTATTTATAGAGATAAATCCAAGGGCTTCGGTTTAATAATGCCGAAAAGCTGGCCTACATAAATTTTAATTTATTTTAGCTTTTTCATAAAAGATCGCCGCCCTTAACTTTTATGGGCCGCCAAACATAATGCTCGTGAGTACGTTCAAAATCTGGCCATTCCAATGTCGAATTGCAATTGGAGGAGTCGCAGGTCGTGCATTTAAACTTGAGGGTATAGGGGTTGCTTCCGTGGCCAAAGATCGATGCGAGATCGCTGGCCAGAAACCGGGCACTCCGTTTGCAGGTACGGCACTCGGCCATTTCGAACAATCGATGCCGTGAAGCCTGTCCAAGTGTTTTAATCGTGCTTGTCATGCCCTAGGTATAGAACAAAACACGAACACCGATAAAGGACTATTTCGACGAACCAATTAGATCTGCGACCAATCGCGGTACAAATTCGCGAGCTGTCCGACCTGCACCGATTAATGTCGCAGAAGCCGCACCCGTCCAGTTGCCATAACCAGCAAGCCATAGCCGAGGCTCTTTGATGGATCGTTGTTCAATGACTTGAACCCGTCCGTTCGGTTCAACAACGCCGAGGGCTTTCAGGTGATCCGTTGCAGGGCGAAATCCTGTGCACCAGATTACCGCGTCGATTTTGGTCTCTGTTTGGTCAGCCCAAACGACACCATCTTCTGTAAATTGCTTAAAGGGGCGTACGGCGTTCAATACGCCTCGGTCGCGCGCGGCTTTTACCGGAGAGACCATAATAATGTCCCCAATTGTTGTATTGGCGTCGACATCTCCCCGTACGCGTGCACTGGCGTTTTCAAAAAGCACTCGGCCGTCAATTTCGTCAGGCAGAAACACTGGCGGCGTCAGTGTCACCCAAATTGTTTCTGCGACGGTACTTAAATCAGCGAGAATTTGTGCCCCTGAATTGCCTCCGCCAACAACAAGCACACGCTGGCCAGCAAAATCATCGGCAGTTTCATAATGTGCAGAATGAATCTGAACGCCTGAGAACAGGTCCTTGCCGGGGTAGTCGGGGACAAACGGTTTCGACCATGTCCCAGTGGCACTGATAACCGCATGGCAGGTTCGGCTCGATCCATCCGCCAATGTAACCCGAAGAATATCATTTTCACGGGTGACAGATTCTACCTTGTGTGGGCGTTCGACAGGAAGCTTATAGCGTTCCTCATAACGCTGAAGGTAGCTGATCACTTCATCGCGCGTAGGATAACCATCTGATTCCCGACTGGGAGGCATCAGCCAGCCAGGGAGCGAACTGAAACTGGCAGGTGAAAAAAGGCGCAGAGAATCCCATCCATGCACCCATGCCCCGCCTGGTTCGTTGCCGTCATCCAGGATAGTGAATTCTACCTCAGCACGGCGGAGATAGTACGCAGCCGCAAGCCCGGTTTGACCTCCACCGATTATGATCACATCGTGATCGATTTTCGGGCTAACCATGGGTACCGGAGTATTCAGATTTAATGTCACGCTACCTATCCCCGCCAATGTACCATTACAAAGACAATCAATTGCAAAACGGCTTATGATGCCACCTTGGCTAATCGGGCTTTTTCAGCCTCATTTTCCAGTCGGACCAATAACCCGAAGGCAATGAGCGAGGATACGCTACAAACAATAACGATTGCGAGCGCCGCCTTTACACCCAAATGCCCCATTGCGAATGCCATCGCAAATGGAGCCATTGCTGATACAATAAGCCGTGCCGACATTATTTTACCTTGCAATGCGCCATATCCTTCGCTTCCGAACAGCGAAAGAGGCAGCGTCCCTGACACTATACTGAAGAGGCCGTTACCAAAGCCGAACAGACAGGCAAATATTAACGCCGCAGCTATGAATGGAGCGCCGAGCATCAGGCAGGTGACTGCAAGCGCCATTAGTGAGGAAGAAATGATCGCGAGTTTGATCGGAGCAAGGTTCTTGCCGCCGATCATGTTTATCAGACGGCTGGTCACCTGGGATGGACCAAACATCGCCCCTATCAAGGCTGCCGATCCTGCAAGACCAAGGCCTTTCAACATCGGAATCATATGAACGAGGATAGCTGCTGCGATCAACGATTGAAACGAAAGACCGATTAGCAGGTACATCAGACCTCGCCGACGAAAAAGCCTTGGCAGCGTCCCTTCAGTTATCGTGCGCGATCCATTCGCCGAACTTGTACGAGCTTTCGACGCGAGATTTCGCGCTAGCCAAAAGTGAACTGGCATACAAAGAGCGAAATGAAGACATGCGAACAGCAGATAAATTTGCTGCCATGTCAGCCATTGCTGAAGAGAGGTGGTGATCGGCCAAAAGATTGTCGAGGCAAATCCTGCAATCAAAGTCAGGTAAGTGATGCTGCGCTGTGCAACCGTTGGTGCAAGTTGCACCAGAAGAACAAAGGCCGCGCCGTACTGCACGAGGTTCGCGGCCACTTCGATAAGCGTCAGGGTTGCTGCGAATGTGACCGCATTGGGTGAAAAGGCACTGGCGACCAACGCAGTGGCCGCTATTATTGAGCCAACGGTCATCACGCGACCTGCACCGAGGCGATCAATGAGACGTCCCATCCAGGGTGCTAGGAAGCCCCCCGTCAGGAGAGCGACCGACAACGCTCCGAATATCCATTCGTTCGAAACAGAGAAATCTTGCGCCATAGAGGGCGCAAGAATGCTGAAGGAATAATATAATGTGCCGTAGCCAATATTCTGGGTCAGTCCTAGACCGACAATGGCGGCGATAGGAAGCCGTTGGACGCTCATGATGATTTTATCGCCATAGTTTTACAGTTTAACGGCGTCAAAAAACTAAACCCGCATCATGCGCAACATTGTGAGTTAGTTGGGCCACAGCAGGAACTGGCTCCTTTTATTTGCTCTGCCAGCCACCGATCTCTGGGTTTGCAGCTGGAAGGACGTGCCGTTAAAGCCACTTCAAAGGTACCGTTGGTCAGAAGCGGTGCAGTTGCGTAATAAAGTGCCATGGGCTGCTTTCCATCGCTGACTTCAAATGTGAGCCTGGCACCGGGTTCCAACTGGACGTGCTTCGATACTTTGTGAATGATTGCTGCGAATTTCGCCGCTGGCATATGGCTTCGGTCGTCTTCGTCTATGTCCCAGAGCTGAACAAACATCTCTGACCATGCTTCCGGATTAGCGCCACAATCCAGAGCAGAGAACTGACCTGCCTTGACTTCGGTAACATGATAGCCGGGTTTCGTTGGATGTCCTTCATAGAAGAACACCAAAGGTGCCTCTGGTGCTTCTTGCAATCCATTGAGGAGATCGTCGAGGCTGATTTCAGGCGATACGCTCTTGTCGATTACGTTCATGTTCGGTATCCTCGATTCAATAATTCAAGGATTGTTGAAATATGGATGACCGTCAAGCTCTTTTATCATTTGCAGCACTCTCACAGGAAACGCGTCTTGGCATTATCAGGACATTGGTCGTTGCTGGACGAGAGGGACTGGCCGCAGGAGCAATTGCGGAACGCATGGGCGTATCTCCGTCAAATGTCAGTTTTCATTTGAAAGAACTGGAAAGGGCGGGATTGATATCGCAACGGCGTGAGTCACGCTCGCTCATCTATGTCGCCAATTATCAATCCATGGCCGATCTCATCAAATTTCTGATGGAGGACTGTTGCGCGGGCGATCAGATCATTAAGGCGACTGTGGAGGAACCAGATGGCTGCTGTACTTCTGGGCAGGAAACGGAAGCTGGGTCACTTCGCTGAAGCAGACCCATTTGTTTCAAAATGGCTGGCATATTGAGCGCTCGCGCAACAGGATGTCTTGCGAGACGCTCAATCTTTTTCTGAATTCATATTGATTTCAACGAAACACGCTTTTCGAGTTTGGCCGCTTCTTCCTTACGCTCGCTATAACGGTCTGTGAGATGATCCGAGATGCCACGCGTCAGAAGTGTAAACTTCATCAGTTCTTCCATTACGTCCACTACGCGATCATAGAAGGATGAGGATTTCATCCGTCCAGCGTCGTCGAATTCCTGCCACGCCTTTGCGACGGATGACTGGTTTGGAATGGTGATCATTCGCATCCAGCGCCCCAGAATGCGCATCTGATTGACAGCGTTGAAGCTCTGCGATCCCCCTGAAACCTGCATCACGGCCAGAGTTCGGCCCTGCGTCGGACGAATTGCTCCACCTGGCAAAGGAATCCAGTCGATCTGCGATTTCATGACAGCGCTCATGGCTCCATGACGTTCTGGACTGGTCCAGACTTGCCCTTCTGACCAAAGCATTGCCTCACGCAATTCCTGAACCTTCGGATGCTCTGCCGAACCATCGTCTGGCAAAGGAAGACCATTGGCATGAAAGACACGCGTTTCAGCACCCATCGCATCGAGAAGGCGCTGCGCTTCCAGGGTCAGAAACCGACTATAGGAACGATCACGAAGTGAGCCATAGAGCAAAAGGATACGAGGCTTATGCTTTGGAAAGTCGGCACGTAGAGCATCGAGGTCTGGCAATGCGAAGGAATTCTGATCGAGGTTCGGCAGGTCCATGTCAGCGGGACTTTCTTTCATAGGTGATGACTTCTCCGTCCTCTTTGGTGAATGACGACACCGGGTTTTCCAGAATGTCGAGAACCAGTTCTGACGGACGGCACAGTTTGATGCCAAGCGGTGTTTCCACGATTGGGCGATTGATCAGGATAGGATGCGCCATCATGAAGTCGACCAGTTCATCATCGGTCCATTTGGGATCGGACAATCCCAGTTCGGCATATGGTGTGCCCTTCTCGCGAAGGAGTTGGCGAGGCGTCATCTGCATTGCTCGAAGCAATTCAACCAGTCGTTCTCGCGACGGCGGATTTTGCACATATTCGATGACGACAGGCTCTTCGCCGCTGGCACGGATCAACGCCAATGTGTTGCGTGACGTGCCACAGTTCGGATTGTGATAGATCGTAACTGACATCAGAGTTTTCCTGTTTCGGTGACTGGCTTTTGATTGGAACCGCGTTCGTACCAACCCTTTGAGCGGTTCACGATCCAGACGACCGAGAGCATGACGGGCACTTCAACAAGAACGCCAACCACTGTTGCGAGCGCCGCGCCAGATGAGAAGCCGAAAAGGCTGATTGCTGCTGCTACTGCCAGCTCGAAGAAGTTGGATGCACCAATCAAAGCTGAGGGACCGGCGACGCAATGTTGCTCGCCTGAAATGCGATTCAACAGATAAGCGAGGCCAGAGTTGAAATAGACCTGGATGAGGATCGGGACGGCCAGCATCGCAATGATCATAGGCTGTGCGATGATCTGCTCTCCTTGAAATGCGAATAGCAGAACAAGTGTCGCCAAAAGCGCAATCAGGGACAGAGGCTGTAGTGTTCTGAGCATTACATCGAAAGCTCGTTCTCCACCGCTGGCGAGAATACTTCTGCGCAGGATTTGCGCGATAATCACCGGAATGACGATATAGAGGACAACCGACAGAACGAGCGTATTCCACGGGACAGTAATTGCCGACAGTCCGAGCAGTAGTCCGACGATAGGGGCAAATGCCACAACCATGATCGCATCGTTCAGTGCGACCTGCGACAGCGTGAAATGCGGCTCGCCCTTGGTCAGGTTGGACCAGACGAACACCATTGCCGTGCAAGGGGCGGCTGCCAGAATAATCAGTCCAGCAATGTAGGAATCGATCTGGTCTGCAGGAAGATAAGGGCGAAACAGCCAGCCGATAAATAGCCAACCGAGAAGTGCCATAGAGAACGGTTTGACGGCCCAATTGATAAAGAGCGTGACGCCGATGCCACGCCAGTGCTCAGTGACCTGTCTCAATGCGCTGAAATCGATCTTCAGCAACATGGGAATGATCATGAGCCAGATGAGAATGGCGACTGGAATGTTGACTTTGGCGACTTCAGCAGAGCCGATTGCATGAAATAGTGTCGGAAAGAAATGTCCAAGAGCTACGCCTGCAACAATGCAAAGAGCCACCCAGATAGTCAGATAACGTTCGAATGTGGACATCAGTTATTCTCCACATTTGTCTGTGTGCTACCTTCCATGGTGCCGATTTCTTTCAGATGATTTTGAAGCGCCATGCGGTCTATCATGGCGTGGGGAAGGCTCAGGAATGCTGATATTCGGTTCTTCAGAAAACGGGCCGCCTGTGCAAAGGCGCGCTGTTTTTCTGCTTCATTACCTTCGACAGCGGCAGGATCCTCAATGCCCCAGTGGGCTGTCATCGGATGGCCAATCCAGACAGGACAGGCTTCTCCGGCAGCGTTATCACAAACCGTGAAAATGAAATCCATCTGAGGGGCGTCGGTACCTGAAAACACGTCCCAGCTTTTTGAGCTCAGGTTCTCGATGGAATAGCCGAGAGCGTCCAGTTCCTTGATTGCGAGAGGATGAACGTCGCCTTTTGGCCGACTACCAGCAGAATAGGCGTGAAAACGTCCTTCGCCGTCTTTGTTCAGAATTGCCTCGCCCAAAATTGAGCGTGCGGAATTGCCCGTGCACAAGAAGAGCACGTTGTAGACCCGATCCGTCATTTTATCAGTCCGTTTGTGTAAGGCCGAATTCAGCGGCCTTGTGTTACTGGGTGGCCGTTTTTGGTTCGCAACAGGGTGTCAGGCTTTTTATAAGAGGTGCGCAGAGCTTGGCACTGCCGCCACAGCAGTCCTTGATCATGAAAAGGGTCAGTTCTCGAAATCGGTCGAGATCAGCGCGATAGATGATCGAGCGGCTCTGACGTTCGCCCCTTACGAGGCCTGCACGCGACAACGTCGCAAGGTGCGCAGACATTGTGTTCTGCGGAACATCCAGAATGCGTGCCAGTTCCCCTGCCGGAATACCGTCAGGTTCATGCTTCACCAGCAGGCGGAATGTGTCGAGCCGTGTTGACTGAGCGAGGGCAGCCAGTGCTGCAATTGCGTCTTCGTTTTCCATATATCTATAATACCGGATATATGGAAAAGGTCAATAACCGAGTTCACGCATTAAGGCTGCAACTATAGTCAGAGCATCGCCAACAACCGGAATCCAACTGAAGAGCAATGCTCGTCAATTTTGCTCATTATGCAGCCGCCTTGGAGGGCCGAATCTTATTCCGCCTGAGTGCAACTTGTCTAAGAGTGATCGATTTTCATGCCCGAACGGTAGCGTTTGAGTTAGAAATACACTCAACAGATTCGAATCGCGCGCGGGATTGCGGTGGAAACAAGTAAAAATAAGCAGCAGGAAAAAGCGGGCAGCATGGCGGTTTTCCATGGAAGAGCAACTGGAGTTTCTCCATGGAGAGTACATTGGAGGTTCTCACGACCAGGAAGTCTGGACGTGAGCCGCATCGGCATTGGCCGGACGACGTCAAGGCCCAGATCGTTTCCGAGAGTCTTCGGCCCGGAGCGCAGGTAAATGAAGTCGCAGAACGGCATGGCCTGAAGCCGAACCACCTGTCCACCTGGCGAACGATGGCGCGGCAGGGTAAACTGGTTCTGCCTGCGCCCGAGGATGCGGTAGAGTTCGCAGCGGTAATCGTCGATCCACCCGTTGTGGAACCGCCCATCAAGAAAGCCAGCCGTCCCGAGATCATCGTCGGGTCCGTCACCATTCGGCTGGAAGAAGGCGCATCTGCCGCCCGCATAGCCGCTGTCGCGCGTGCCTGCGCGGTCCCGGCATGATCTTTCCATCGAACCGCGTTCGGATCATTGTGGCGACAAAGCCCGTCGATTTCCGCAAAGGCCACGATGGACTGGCGGCGCTGGTCAAGAACGAGCTGCACAAGGACCCTTTTACAGGGACGGTCTTCGTATTCCGGTCCCGCAAGGCCGACCGATTGAAGCTGATCTACTGGGATGGCAGCGGTCTAGTAATGGCCTACAAGCGGCTCGAAGAACACACCTTCATCTGGCCGGGCATCAAGGATGGCCTAATGACGCTGGGCCACGCACAATTCGAGGCGCTGTTTGCGGGGCTCGACTGGCGTCGCGTCCGTTCCGTAGAGGCGAGATCGCCGGACGCTATCGAATAGATGCGGCACGATGACTCGGGCGGCAAATTCCAACGGCGAAGCGACGCTGATTTTGATAGACTTCGATCATGTTGGACGCCACCGATCTTCCCGACGATATTGCTGCGCTGAAGGCGATGCTGATCGCGGCGCAAGCGCGTGAAGTTCGCAAGGATGACCGGATCGAGCGTCTGGAGAAGCTGGTCGCCGCTTTCAAGCAAGCAGCATTCGGCCGCAAATCCGAGAAGGCCGATCCTGAACAATTCGATCTCGCATTGGAGGACCTGGAAACGGCCATCGCGGCCATCCATGCCGAAGATGAAGCCGATAGCCCCTCTGAGAAGCCGCAGCCTAAACCCCGTGCCACCAATCGCGGCTCCCTTCCTGCTCATCTTCCTCGCGTCGAGGAGATCATCGAACCAGAAAGCCTGATCTGTGCTTGCGGCGGAGGCCTGCACTGCATTGGTGAAGACGTCTCCGAGCGGCTGGATGTCATTCCGGCGCAATTTCGCGGCCTCGTCACGCGTCGTTCTAAATATGCTTGCCGTGCCTGCACCGACGGCGTTTCTCAGGCTCCAGCGCCTGCAAGATTGATCCACGCCGGGTTACCGACGGAGGCGACCATTGCGCATGTGCTGGTCGCAAAATATGCCGATCACTTGCCGCTTTACCGACAGGTCCAGATCATGAGCCGCCAAGGCGTTGATCTCGACCGCTCCACGCTCGCCGACTGGGTCGGCCGAGCAGCATTCGAACTCCGCCCGGTCTTCGACGCTCTGATCGCCGACCTGAAGCGGTCCACCAAGTTGTTCATGGACGAGACCCGTGCGCCAGTCCTTGATCCTGGCTCCCGCAAAACCAAAACTGGATACTTCTGGGCGCTGGCCCGCGATGACCGACCGTGGGGCGGAGGTGCTCCGCCTGGTGTCGCCTTCACCTATGCTCCAGGTCGCGGCGGACAGCATGCCGAACGGATATTGCAGGGGTTCACGGGCATCCTTCAGGTTGACGGCTACGCGGGATATAATCGGCTGATCGCGCCGGATCGTCTCGGTTCCGACGTCAAACTCGCCTACTGTTGGGCGCATGCAAGGCGGAAGTTGGTCGAGGTCACCCGCACCGGTTCGACGCCGATTGCAGAGGAAGGGGTGAAGCGGATTGGCGAACTCTATCGCATAGAAGCAGAGCTGCGTGGTCTCGACGCCGACGCTCGTTTGGCTCGACGGCAGGAACGATCAGCGCCATTGATTGCAGACACGCGGGACTGGCTCACGCATCATCGTGCCCGCGTCGCTGGCAAATCGCCGCTTGGCGAAGCGCTTTCCTACATCGCCAAATACTGGGATGGCCTTTGCATCTTCCTGACCGACGGTCGGATCGAGATCGACAACAATACCGTTGAGCGGACCATTCGGCCGATAACATTAAATCGGAAGAATGCTCTATTTGCGGGACACGATGCAGGAGCGGAGAACTGGGCGACAATCGCCTCGTTGATCGAGACGTGCAAGCTCAACGCTGTCGATCCGTTCGCCTATATGACCGCCACGCTCACCGCCATTGTCAATGGTCACAAGCAGGGCCGGGTTGACGAACTCCTGCCGTGGAGTTTCACCGCAAGGTGAGATTTGCCGAAGAAGTCATCCCTCGGCAAAGGCCGATGAACTCAGCTTGAGATCACCCTACCATGGCGTCGTGTTCTCCGGTTCGACGAACGTCCCCGATGTCGTTGCAGTCAGCGCATACTGCACTGGCAGCCTTGCTCCTTCCTCGGGAGTCATATTGCCGTAGCCGGTCAGGTCGGTCTTGACGAAGCCGGGGCTGACCGAATTCACGATAACGCCGGTCTCTTTCAGTTCCTGGTGCAACTGGATCGTCAGCATGTTCAGAGATGCCTTCGATGCGTTGTAGCCGATGAACTGCTGCGAATAGTATGTCGATGTCGGATCGCCGTTCAGTGTTAGCGAACCAAGCGAGCTGGACACGTTTACGATGCGCCCGGCTGGTGACGTACTCAGCAGCGGCAGCACCGCCTGTGTCACAGCCAATGCGCCGATGAAGTTGACTTCCATCACTCTGCGAACAGCATCAATGGCCGCACGGCTGGGAGGAGCGTCTGCAAAATCAAAGATGCCAGCATTATTGACCAGGATGTCCAGGCGGCCATACGTCTCTGCAATAATCTGGGCTGCAGCAGTGATGCTCCGTTCGTCCGTGACGTCGAGCTGGACGCAGAAGGCATCAATGCCCTGCGACTTCAATTCTGCGGCCGCCGTAGTGCCACGATCCACATCCCGTGCACCGATCACGACCCTGACACCAGCCATGCCGAGTTGACGCGAGACTTCCAGACCAATGCCCTTATTGCCGCCAGTTACGAGCGCGACGCGTTCTTCCTTCATGCCTAAAGCCTTTCTTAATCTGCATTTTCAGTCATGATATGAAGAATTGTTCAGTTTGAGGATTCGCTTTTGATCTCTTCCGCACCACAAGCCTTGAAGCCCCGGAAACGACCGCAGCAACGACGCGCTTCGGCCACCCTCGACGCAATTTTCGAGGCAACCATTCAGCTTTTGGTAAAAAACGGTCTTTCGCAACTTACCACCACACGCGTCGCCGAGCGGGCGGGAGTGTCGGTCGGCACGATGTACCAATATTTCCCCCACAAACAGGCTCTGATCTATGCCGTCAACGAACGTTATCTGGAGCTGCTGGCCGAAAGGATCGAAGCCACTTGCCGCGAATGTCAGGGCAACCGTTCAGGCGACATGATCGAAGCGCTAATCGAAACCTACTGGAAAGCCAAAACCGATAAACCGGATGTTACGCGGGCCCTGTACCGATCTGTCGTGGAGATGGACAACGAGGCATTGATATCTGCCTTCGCGGCACGGACCGACGCGGCAGTTACCACCATGCTCGCAAGCGCTTCCGACAACGACGGTTCCGATGCAAGGTCGAATACGCGCACGCTGGTCACCATCATCTTCGGAGCGGTGCGAAATTCCTTCGAGCGAGGCCATTCCGGCGATGTTGCCGAGGACCTACGCCGACAGCTCGTGATCATGTGTCGAGGTTACCTTGAGAGGCATGTGAGATGACTTCCTCCAGACACCCCTAAATGCGACTTCTGGGCGAGATACGGTCAAGGTGATACCGAGACATCGCTTACGCTGATCCTGCATCGCCTTGTCTATGGTTCGGGTACCCGCAGTCTCGCGATGGAGACTTAGGAGGGCGCTCGCCATGAAATGTGCAACGTTGCTATTTCGGCTGGCATAGTTTGCACACGCCGTAGTTTTTCCGATACCGGACACACCGAATACAATTATAAGTTTCGTATTGAGCATTACCAGAACGCTAGTTGATCATGAAATCCGGCTTTTCTCCGCTCGTCCTTCATGTACATATAAGATTGAGGGGGCGTGAAATTATCCAAAACTTCTTTTGGATCAATGTACTCCTCATATTCACGAACTTCCCCTATTTTTAAAGCGTAAGCAATCTTTCGTTCAGAAAAATACTGATCGAAAAAATCTTTTGTGATGCCAGAACCTGAATGAGTTTTCTCCCAGATTTCATCGGGTGCGTCCTCCAATATTGTATCAATATCAAATTCTCCGACAATTCTCCCGACGGGCATTGTGCAATAAACGACCACCGTTGTAACATCTTTTCGTGCGAAGACTTTTCTTCTAAATTCGAATGTTTTCACGCCCTTGAAGATGTTTTCAACGTGCTCTGGATTAATCGATAACAATACCTTCATGGACTTTCCCCAATTCGATGATCTTTTGGAATTGAGCCTCACTCAAAGGCTTTAAATCCCAACGCGGCTGCTCTGGTACATCGGCCTGCTCCATGAGGTCTCCGCGTGTGATCCGCTTATTAAATGCAACATTATAGGTCATCTTCACTGTATAGAGCCTGCTCCATGAGACGTACATGTCTTTAAGCTCGTCCTCAGTAAAGACGCTGTGCGGTTTGGTGTACTCAAGGAAATCATCGAGGGAAGCAAAATCTTTTCGTCGATGGGTTTCCTCCACAACGCAAATTGAAGTCGCGACCGAACGGTAAAATGCTGGTCCCTTGTTGTCCGATGTCCTGTACATAATAACCGCATCTCCCTTTTTCATACGAGTTAGCGGCAACTTTGCGACATAGATTTTGTGAATGGTGTTTGTATAGGAAACGTCCTGAACGATCTCTTTGGGTTCATTGTTAAGAATAGAATCTGGCAAGAAACGTGAATGAAATTCTGGATAAACTGCTAGAAGCCATAGCTTTGCATCCGAAATTCTAATGAATGGGTAGGATTTCAACGTATCCGGTGAGTGGTCTGTTAACGAACGAGACAAAACCAGTTCGACGCCGTTTTTTGTTGTTTTAGTACCAGTCTGTTCAAAGCCATAACGAGTAAACAAGTTTATCAGGCTTTCGTGTACATCGAACACTGTCACATAAATTCCGGTTGCCCCGACATCTAAAGCCGTGTCGAATATTTTCTTGATGACTCGTTCGCCGAGCTTAGTCCCCTTGCCCTCAATTTTCAGCGTACCCACTTTCAGCCAGTGACCATCGGAAAGATGCGGATCAACGTCGGTAACAGCGCCGTGTTCCGACTTCAGATAGATCATGCCGCTAAGATGATCATGCTCATCTACAACGACATAAACGTCTTCTTCTGCCTTGGCGTTAAACCAAACCGGGAATTCGTCGTAGCCCGCCTTCAGACTGTCGAAGAATGGATCGTTAAGCGATAAATTTTTGAATTTTGTCAGTAAAAGCGTCCGCGCCATGAATCCCCCCGTGATCGACGCCAGTGGCGAATAGCATTAATTGTGAGTCTATCGGCCTATTCTATAGCAGCAGCACCTTGCAGGACCCTTGTCCACTATATATTGCGTTAAAGTTGTAACGCTGAGGCCGTCACTACGAGAATAAGATAGAACGCGGATAGCGAAGACAACAGGATCTTTTTGCGACGCACGGTTCAGCCACACCATGGATGTAAAGACCAGTTCCGTCGCCTAAAGCGGCCATCATAAAATTGACGCCATACATAAAATGGGGCTGAAAAATTGGGGTCCGGGTTATCAGCCGTTCGCCATTTAGCTCCCCCAATGCTTCTGATAATCTGGTCCTTTCGATTGTGGCTGCTGAGCCTTTTCTGGGTGAGTTATAATTACTGGTAAAGGTGCAGGAAGATCGGGGCCGACAATGATTGCCTCACCTTGAGCCAGCGATGGAATGAACGCGGCCGCATCACGATCTAGATCGCCGCATGCTCTTTCAATTGTCTCCCGGTCGCGATCATTGGTGAGGCGATGTACAAAAAGTGTTCCTAACTGGCTTAAAACGTCGGTCGGAACATCTCTCGGTCGTTGCGTGGCAATCGCAGCCGTTAGACCATATTTTCTGCCTTCTTTCGCAATCAAGCCGAATGCATCCAGTGACACACGATTAGTCTCATCGCCTATTGAACGGCCCACAAATTGATGAGCCTCGTCCAGGAAACAAATAAGCGGGCACTCTTTAAACGCTTCTTCTCGCGCCAAATTGAGGAGATATCTACCGATGGTATTGAGCAATATCTCGCGAGTATTATATTTGAAACTAACGTGTTCAAACGATAACAAAAGCGCGTTCTGTTTTGGATCTTGAATGAAATTCTTAATAATTTCGCACACATCTTCTCCTTCGTTGGAGAAGATGCACTTCATTTCTGATGATGAAAGATAATTTTCGATTCTGACATTCAACGAGTTACAGAACCCTAGTGCCGCATCATCTACCTTGCCGTAGAATCCATTAGCGTTAGCGTCCTGAGAACTGTGCTTGACGCATTCCTCTCGCACTTGGGCAGAAAGTAGGTGAATATCGAAATCGCAGAATTGCGAGTCCAGCTCGGAAGAATAATTGATCAGGGCCTTGCTGATGACGTTCCGACTTCGCCCAATTTTTCTGATCGTTCCACTTTCCCTTATTTCTATGAAATGATTGTTCTCTTCTAAGTATATTGTGTTGCCATTATCCTGCTTTTTTGCACTAAACCTTAGCGGATTACGCTGTAATAGCGCCGCTAGTCTGAGATTCTTAATGGCGCTTCGTAAATTTGGACCTTGCATTTGTGTTGATGGCGTCAAGAGACCATACAAATCAGTTTCCGAAAGATGTTTGTAAGGAAATCTTACAAGCGGGTGTTTTGCATCGCCCTTCGAGAAACGGTATTCTTTTGCACCAGTAATTTTCCCCTCAAACTCACCAGTTGGGTCGAACAATATACATTTGCCTTTGAGGCGCACCACTTCGTTGACTAGCCGCGATACTGTCCAGCTTTTCCCACCACCTGTTGCTCCAAATATGCCGCAATGCCTGCCAAACAGTTTTTCCGGCGGGATCATAATATGGGCGTCATTTAGTCCAGAAAGGCGTCCCAACTCGATGAGGCGTTCTGCTCCTTTCCCTTCTTTTGTCTCCCCTGAAAGAGCACATTGGATTGCTGACGCGAGCGCTTGCCCCTCGGCCAAATAAGCGCTGTCTCCGATCCTCGGCTGGGTATTAATGCCGCGAGACACCTCTTTCGTCGTTTTATCAATTGTGGCCAACAACTGGGCGCGGCCTTGAGGATCGGTAACGATTTCCTGGTCCAGTTGACGCTCTAACGCTGAGCGTTGTCGCTCCGGAACGATGACTTCAGTCAAACGACCGAACACTATGGCTGCATCGCAATCAATAAAAAGGAAGTCACCTGTAGTTCCTTTGGCGAGTCCCCGTTGTCCGCTAATGGCCAAACCAAGCGGAACCGTCAGTTCAACAGACGCGGCCCCCACCCGGGTTACGGTTCCGACACGTTTATTGGGATCGATCAACGCATAATCGTTTGTTGCAATCATTACACGCCACCCAGTTCTTCCAAGCGCATTAGAAGCCTCTGGCGGTCGGTTTCACCGGATACGGAAGGAATCGCGTCTATCATATCTTCGAAGCGACCGTTCAGTATAGTTAGTCTGGTGTCTCCCTGCTGGACCAAGCGCATCAATCGCGCTTGATATTTATTCAGCTGCGAACCTACTGCTTTCAAAGCGTGTTCTGGTTGAATGTCATCCAACTGCTGCTCTGCGACAAACCTAGGGTCAACGAGTATTAACTTCAGCGAAAGGTTGGATTCTACGGCTGACCAGATCGGTGAGCTTATATGATCGTCTGCGAAGCCAAAACCTGCGATGAAGATAGTAGTATCTGGCTCTCTTAATGCAGATTGAAACGCGGCAAACATATCCAGATAAGGAGTTTCGAAAGCCTCTTGATACTTTGTAGACCTCGGATAGATCAGAACCGGAGTTAGGTCATTTCCTTCGCCTTTAGCTCGCCGAATAACTGCACCATCTGATCGTCGCCTCCAGTCGACGGAGCCATGCATTTTGTACAAATGAAAAACGCTGTCGATGTAATCGGACTTTGTCCCAGACGATGACCTTCGTACGATATCTGTTTGAAAATAATCTCTATTGAAACGTTGTTCGGCACTATGTGAAAATCCGTCAATAAAAACAATGCCTAGCCGCGCTCCAGCTTCTTCCAGACAAAGATCATAGTTGGTTGTAAACAGCTTTACGCGCGGTTTCTCAGCACTTCGCTTTGAAAACTTTCTCAGCAAATTCGAATGAGCGGGCAGGGATGTTTTCTCATCCACGAAACCAACCTCGTTCAGAATAGCGGTTTCGGCTTTCGAAATGAAATCTGTAAGTATCGAGACTTCAGAATCCGGCTGCTGAAATTGTTCGTCAGTGGCCCTAACGCTTAGCAACTCCAGCTTCATTTTGCAGAGACTGAGCAGCTTTTCGATATTGCCTGCACTTGTGTCATCCGGTTTAGGCGGCGGCATGCCGAGTAATTCTTCGGCGATGTCGTCGAAGCTTTGGCCGTTTTTAAGTTTTTCTTTGTCAATTTTATCGCGGACAGCTCTCCACAGTGTCGCCATGCCAGGGGCTTGCCCCTCAGCGCCGCTAGAATTCACAGCGGAGAAAGATGCGCCCGACCCCAAGAGAAATACGACATTTGTAGAATTGAAGGCATTGCGAAGCGTCTCTCCAACCCTGTTCTTCGCTCCAGGGATTGTCCTGCTACTTGGTTGGTTGGGATCCGCAGGTAGGTCTTCCCAAGCGAGCCACCTGTCTTCGCGCGTGTATAAACGCAAATACTCGGCCATACCCGTCTTTTTTTTCCAATAACCGGTCATGCCCCCTCCGATTCGATCACGCAAACTGGACGCCATCTTCCATCATTTATTCGGGCTTAGTAAGGCGCAAAGAGCCTTCCTGTTCGCAACCCAAGCAACAGATAAATGAAAATAGCAAATCTTATTAGCGCCGAGCAAAGGGCCTCATGATCATTCTCGCAACTGGGCGCGAATGATCATTGATTATTAAGAAGGGGAATGATTTAGGAACTCTAACGAAATCACGTGAACGGTTTATCTAGAGTTTCACTTCGGACAACGAGTTCCTTTTACCCAACTTCACACATGCTTGGGCGAGTTCATGTTCCAGCCGTTCGCAGCGCTTTTCCAGCTCCCAAACGTGTAACGATGCATCGTGCAAGCGTGTAGCCAGAACGCTAACATGACGCTCAAGGATTACCTTATCCTCACGAAGAAGTTTGACGAGTTCTGCAGCTGATGGTGGACGCTCGTCCAAAAGACCCTTGTTCATTGCCGCCAATACTGCTTCCCGAACTTCGGGAAACCGGCAATTTGCGGAGCCGATTAATGTTCTGCTTCTACCTGCTTCGCGCGCAACTGTAGCAATAGTAACGCGCAAACAGCCCCGGTTTGCAAGCGCAACATTTCGGTCATCTCTCGGGTTACCACTTTTTATCCGATTAAGAGCCTGCATTAATGCAATCTCGGCATCAGACTTTTGTTCCTTTACTTTCTTAGTGATTCTCATTGTGGATCCCCATTCCGACTTCATCGAAAGTCCCGTTCGCTTCGACGCCGAACCTTTGAAGGATTACCATCGAAGTGAGGACCGCTTTCGCAGCCACTGCGGAGGCTGCGAACTCACCGGCATTTCTATTCGCTTCGTACACGACCAAATTTCTTTTATATCTCGCGTGCCAGAAATCGAGATTATCGGAGAAAACCAGGAAATTTGCACACTCACAACACACTCCTGGCCGTCTCTCGCCGTAATGAGGATGTCGTGCACTGAGGTCGAAGCTCCCTTTTGCCGCGTAGTGGCAACGGGCGCGTTCACAAAGAAATAAGCAATTTCCCCATGGTGACGGCCAGACACGGACGTCATCCTCCTTCAGCAAACGCGCTAGTCTTGAGATACGCTCGTCTTCGGTACCATCAGTACCAATTAATTGTTCAATTACATCCCGCCTTTCATAGATTTTTTCAGTCATGTTTCCGGCCGCTGGACGACCGTTCACGACATCAATTATGAACTTTGAGGCTGCATGGGTGGCTTCATCATCAATAAGCCCGAGCATCTCAGGATCTGTACCCAAATAACCCCGCTCTGTCATTGCAATCGACATATGCTTAAAATGGTCGCGCACACCGTGGATCAAACGAGCGTCTGTGCGAACCATATAATTAGCGAAACTCTTACGCCATTGATGCGTCGATACCCGCCACGACCGTAATTCGGGAGGAATTTCTACATTCTCTTTGATCCACCGGTTCTGAGAAGCACGCAGATGTCCACTTAAGACCCGATCAATCGAATCTGCATTTCGTGGGAAACCCCGACCGTTTTTTAATGAAACAAGCAGCTCCTTACGATTAGCCAAGTCTCGCCAAGGTTGGAAAAGTCTCCATAATACTGTGATGGCTCTAACTGCTGGTGGGATATATTTCGACCCCATAGGCCGAGAACCAGCGAGCCAAGTAGCATCTACAAACTCATCTTGCTGCTTAAATACCCGTCCGCGCAAATGGAAGAGTTCGGTCAGCCCACTTATAGAAGGAGATGTGTTGACACAACTCGGCCAAAGGGCCCCTTCTTTCATATCGCCAGCGAGAATTCCGCAAATCTCACTAATTCTGAGCCCGAGCATTCCCTGAATGGCTATTATCGCCGCATCTCTGACTTTTCCAAATAAATCTCGAAGCTCATCTATAGCTGTATTTTTCGAGAGAGTTCGTGACCAGCTTTCGTGAGGAGCATAAGGCCAATCGAACTCATACTTCGATAGCTCCTTGTTTATATGAAAACTGTAGGAGTTGGATGCTAAATGTGCAACATCCGCTCTTTTTCTCAGATGGATCTCTTGCAATTCAATAACATCAACGGATCGAATATCTAACCATTGTAAAGTTACATTCATACTACCTAGAAAAATAGGATCTGGCACCGGCGGTATGAACCCTCGATCACCATAGCGCCCAGAAATATTCATCACCGCTTCATTAGCAGTTCTCCCGCCAAAAGGGTGATGCAGCATTACTAAATCTGGGGTTTTCGAAAAAAGAACAGACTGTTCATATACTCGACAAAGTATATCCACATAACCCGCTAAGCTGCTTTTGGCTGATCTGCATTTTCTTTGTTCAACATCAGAAATATCATCCAAATAATCAGCGCATACGGTCGGATTAAGCTCCGAGAATTTACTTATACCATTTTCTGCCATCCACCTTATCAGATAATTTATTGCGCTAAAAAGATTGGGATATGTGGCAACTTTAGGATTTTTACCTCTCTGATTATATTTTATTATTGACCAGAATAAGCATTTCGCTTGCTCCAATAGCTCTCTGTTCTCTTGATCCGTCAGAAATCCCCTTTCTGCAAGAGGCAACTTCCAGTGTAGAGCAACGTCTCTACATCCGGCTGTAGTAGCATCAAAATACCATATAGTTTCTACCCAACGACTTTTCTTTGAGACAAATAAATCTTTAAAGAAAGGCAATTTCAAAGGTGATTTATTCTTTTCATCAACTATTGCGTGTGAGATTTTCATCCGTTCACTCCAATTCTGGGAAAGGAGGTAATGCTGGATTATCTCCATTTCTTACTGCCTCAGTAAATTTCGGCAGCCAATACTTCTGAAGAGAATTTAACTGGTGTGCCCAATTCTCGAGATAGCGGACCGGTTCAAGTGCGATACGAGCTTCGTCAAGACGATTTTTGAATTGAATCAAACGTGCATAGGCCCGGGGACTTTCACTATCGATGTATGCGAGTGGACACGAGGCGCAGGCACCGAAAGCCGTACACAGTTTTCCCGATTGCTGGTGCCTAACCGGGGAATTAAAAGGATCAACACATCCAAACCCAGGCGTTGCCGCACTCTGTCCTCCTTCCATTAGCAAGCCGTTTCTCGAATCTGACTTACCGTATGTAAAGATATAGCGGTCCCGCCAAGCCATCGCATTGGAGAGCGCTTCCTCATCCCGCTTTTTTGCTGCTGTTCCTCGATAATGTTTAGCTGTAACATCAAGGTTTGCGTGACCCAAAGCCAGTTGCTGCGACTTCATATCGCCCGTAACCTTATGAACAAAGTCACCGCCACTCGCACGTAAAGTTCTTAGAGTAAAATGTGGCAATTCATTATCGTCAATGAATGATTGTAATGCATTTCTCCATAGAGAATCAGCTGATGACGTCGAATTATTTGTAATCCTGAACGCTCGATGCTTATTTATATCTTTCTTATTGTTTCCATGAGCATAGAAAATGAATACTTTGTCCACATCTCGCGGCTCCACCAGATTACGGGTCAATCGTGTGAAGCGTTCCAGAAGCTTTAAAAGATTTGGGACGGATTCCAAAGCTGTCAACTTGGTGCTATAAGATCTCACCTGGCGGTTCGGCCCGATCACTTTACCGCCTAATTTCGACCTGTTCTTTGGCACCCGTATCTGTAGTCGGTCCTCACCAAAAATAGGATGTTCACCGATCTGCGCCCAAGTTAAACCAAGTAATCCCTCCGCGTTGAAAAGTGTTTCAAAACCTAACAGAACGATATATGGAACAAGGTGGCGGACTGAAAAATGTAAACGGTCCATTACTTCACGGATTGTACCGTAAGGTTGCCTTAGAGACCGACTAAATCCAGGATAAACCTTCGGATCTATTTTGGTATAACTTGCATCAAAAATCTTAACCAACAAGTTTAGCTTGATACCCATTTCTTTGAACGGAACGACACTCCGCGAACGGATATCTGGTAACGATATAGTATTGTCATTAAGTACGTTGAGCGTTGTCTCGCGAAGCGCTATATCGGCAACGATTTCATTTATCGCGGCCGCACGGATTTTTGAACAGGATATTGGGTCTAGTATATTGGTCGCGATAATCTGATGATGTGCACCTGGCCAAAGATTTTTGCTTGTTAGAACTGAGCTAGGCAAGAGCGCTTTATAACGTTCAGATCTGGCCCAGTACAAAAAAATATTTCTAATCTTATTGTAATGCTTCGCTTTCACCGACTTCGTTAGTTGTTTTGAAGGATCATGTTCTATTTCCCGATTGCCATTCAGCCAGTTTCCAAACATTAGCAGAACGTTGTTGGGGAATTCGGCTACGCTCAACCGAGACCCGGTACTTTCGAGATCAAGCGAACTAAGGAAAATTCTAAACTTTGTAAGGCTCTTCTTGAACGAAATACGAGTGGTATGTGCTTGACCACGCCCCCAATCGGCCAAGTAGTCAGCGATACCTAAACCAATATCCCCGAAAGAGACCCAATCACTGAGATCTATTTCCCCAACCGTGTCATTTGGTCCATTATGAAAACGTACCTTGAGCATCCCAGCCCTTGAAATAACGCCAAATTCTTCATTCGTTTGAAGGGCGTGAACATTTGAGAACACCTTTGAAGGACGCTGCGTGAGATGCCTTGGTACACCGTTTGTCTTTCTTTTATCACCGAACGCCATACAAGCCCATCCTGGCATAGTGAGCGGTAATATCAGAGATTGCTGCTTCTTCCGTATCGATATACTTTAAGTATATTTTGCGTGTCGTTTCTGCGATCGAGTGACCTAAGAGTTGCCTCAGCTTCTCCCAAGGCTCACTGTTGCCCCGCAAAACTTCTGATTTGTAAAACATAACGGCGAACGTATGCCGAAGGTCGTGAAAGGTGTGTGCGGCAAGGTTTATTAAGAATGTGACAGGCCTGCCGTCTGAGTCGAGTAGTTTGTCTCCGCTTTCAGGGTCCAACTTAAAGCCTGAGCTTCTAATAATTAACCCTTCAGCCAACACAGCTTTGGTAAATGCTCTCGACGGCGTCTCGGCACTTACCGGTTTACCAACATCTCGAAAATTTGCACAAACCCCGTTGACGAATAGTTGTGTCGGCTCTTTAAAAGCGAGATGGTCCAGGTTATGCTTTTTTGCACAAAGAATTGCCTCATACCGTTCCGTGTCGTGGTACGTCACCAACGCTCTTAGCACGACTGAGGAAACAACCACTTTTCGCGTTGCTCGCCCCTTTGTTCGAACCGTAAGAACAAATTGCTGCCACTTGTCGGTCGAACTCAGTTTTCTTGCTTGATTAAGAACGTCCGATGTAGAGATGCTGGCGATTTCATCTACCCGCATCCCTGTGTGATAGGCGATTTCAGCCATTAAACGATTTCTCTTGGATGGATCCCCGACTTTCCATGGCAATACTGCACCATCAGAACCGAATATTCGGGGACCCAACCTATTCAGAACACCACGAAGTTCATTTACCTTAAGCGGTCTAGGATTATCTTCAGGATCCCGCCCTCGTGGACCTCTCCGTTTTCGTTGAACAATACTGGCGGTACCAAGATGTGGCAAAAGCGCTGATTTCGGGCCAATCGGAAATCTCGATATACTATCTTGACATCCCTCTTGAGGATTCTCCGACAGCATTCCTGTTTGCCACGCCCAAGAGTAAAAATTTTGGATACTAGCTAATCGGCGACTAACTGTACTTGTGCTGTATTGTCGATGGGTGAATGGCGAAACTGATTCTGCCATCAAATACCCGTACTCTGAAACATCTTCAGCACTAATGGCGTCCCATTCCAGATTATTGACTAAAACAAAACGCCACCATTGTGCCAAATCGTGAGCGATTGCTTTTTGAGTGTTTTGCCAACGAGCACTCTTCATCGGCTTATAGATTCTCTGCATTGAAAAAAGGTTGGCAGGCATGATGGGATGCCAATCGTTTGTGAAAAGCATCTGAAGCCCAGTTGGAGTAATCGTCTGTGGCTGAGGTAAAGGGCCAGCAACATCGTGACCATCCCGACGTGCTTTAACTACACGGACATCACAAACGTGAATAGAGATTGGTTCTGACATGTGTTGCTCCTCTCTTCTTCTAGCAATTCGAGTGGATTCAATATCTGCATACAAGCTGCAATTGTCATTTCTCACTGCAATTACCTGCTGCAGCGATACCGGAATAAGTAACAGGATCATGAATGCGAAAAGAAATAAATCAAGTATAAAATTAAAAATATACAATTATTTCAATATGTTAAACTATCAGAAAAACAAATTGTTAATCTAACAAACTAACAATAAACTATACTTCTCAGAACAAAATGGGGTTGCAATAAGTCGAGTGCTTGCACGGCAATACCAATTCCCAAATAACTGCTGCAGATCGTTAGATGAACTCGTAGTGCAAATTCGGATTTCACGAGAGGAAGCACTTTTCAAGTAAGAGTCAGCGCAAACTTTGATCGCCACGCGAGAATTCAAAATTCCAAGCGGCGATGCCGCCTAGAATTTCCAATTCTCTTGTGACGATGCTGAAAAGAGGGTGATTGAACGTAGCGCAGATATAAGGAAAGCTTAGCTTTCTAATCACTTTATACAGTTCGACTCCGTATAAAGTTCGAATCCCGCCGCTCCGACCATTTTTCCCCTTAAAATTTAATGCCTTGCGATTCCTTTCAATCGGGACTGCAATGGCATTGAAGGGAACGAAACGGAATCCAGGTCCCGTAAGGAGCGCCAGAAGTCCGGAATAATACTGAAAATTCCCGCACCGTTTCCCGACTCACTCCCCGCTGTTTCAAAAGAAAAATCCACTACCAGTAATTAGCCCCGCAAGGGGAATGTGGGTAGCCAATCCCCGAACACGGAAATTCGTTCAGAACGAGTGAAGAGGAGTTTGACTACACTATAAGATTGCGGTTACTTGCAGCGCGTTGGGGGAACGATCGGGAGGGGGCCAATGATCGCCAGGCGTGACAATAATCGTCGCAATTGGACGTATAGCGAATTTGCGTCAGAAAGATTTGGCGCGTGGGTCGGTTATAAACTCGACCCGATCAAGAAATCCGAAGGCAAGACCATTTATATTGCTGGAGCTGTTCGCTCCAATGGCAAGGTTATGGCTAATACCCAAATCGGCCTTGGTCACACGCCGGAATTCGCCATTGAGGAGTTTCTTAGAAATAACGGAATGCCGGTATCCGAAACAGCGCAGAAGAATCTCGCCGGGCTATTGTAAATTAAAACAAAGATTCGGAACGAGAGAAAAACTCGTGCGGCGCCCCCGTGTTCAAGTCAAGCGGGAGGCCAATCGCGCGTTTTCCAACGGTTGGATTTTTCACTTCGGATGCGCAACAAAATGACCCGATTGAAATGATCGAGCATCCCTGCAAGGGTTTGGAATAGTACCCGGCACAAACGCTTGTACTCGGAGAGATTTCAAAGTGTGGCGCTCGGCAGCATCGCGCAGTGAAAGCGAACGAATCAAGTTCTGTCTTCGAACCTATATTTTCGTACGATCTTTCCTTTGCACATAAAGTGCAAATCGGATTACCTCTGCCATGGTTGGCATGGAGGAGAGCATGAGGAACGTTCTGGTCACCGGTGGAAGTCGCGGCATCGGTCGCGCTGTTATCCTGCGCAGCGCGGCGCAGGGTTGGTCCGTGGCCTTGAATTATGCCGGGAACGAACGGGCTGCACAGCAAACAGCGGCCGAAGCAGCGAGGCTTGGTGCGAAAGCGCTGGCCATCCAGGGCGACATATCCAGCGAAGAGGACGTGATCGCCATGTTCGACAAGGCCGAAGCGGAGCTTGGTCCGCTGAAAGGCGTGGTCCTGAACGCCGGCATCGTGGCCCAGACGATGCCGCTTGCGGACATGAGCGCCGAGCGCCTGAAAACCATGTTCGACGTGAATGTTTACGGCACCTATCTATGCGCCCGCGAGGCAGCGCGACGCTTGCAGCCCGACAGCGCCATCGTCATCGTTTCGTCCATGGCGTCACGTCTCGGGTCGCCCTTTGAATATGTGGATTATGCCGGAACAAAAGGCGCGCTCGATACGCTGACCATCGGCCTGTCGAAGGAACTGGCGCCAAAGGGCATCCGGGTCAATGCGGTGCGACCGGGCCTGATCGATACCGATATTCATGCAAGCGGAGGCAACCCGGATCGCGCGGCGCGACTGGGCGCCGGTACGCCGGTGGGGCGGGCCGGAAAGGCGGAGGAGGTCGCCGAAGCCATTTTCTGGCTGTTGAACGACGCTCCCGCTTATGTAACCGGCACATTCATTGATGTTGCCGGCGGACGCTAGAGCGCTTCGGATTTAACGGAATCGCCGGAAGCGCTCCAAGTATTTGTTTTCCGCATTTTCCAAGGCAAAACCGCTTCGCACTTTTGCTGGAAATGCTCTGGACGAGCGGTCATCGCTCGAAACTATTTCTCACGGAGCTGATAGGTTTCCGCGATGTAGCGATAGCCCTCACCTTCCCGCTTGAGATAGGCCAAGGCGGGAAACGGCATATGATAGCCGATGAAGGGCAGCCTGTCCGTCGCGATCATGTCGAACATGCGCTTGCGGGTCTGGACGGCGGCTTCCTTGTCGATATCGAAGGAAACGTGCCATTCGGGCCGCTGCAAGGTGATGACGAAATGGTTTGCCGTGTCCGAGATGAGCATGAGTGACTTGCCGCCCGTTTCGATCCGGAAAGCGAGGTGACCCGGCGTGTGGCCGTAGGCGGCCACGGAACGGATGCCGGATACGACCTCGCTGTCATCCCCCAGAAACGTCATCTTGTCGGCCAGAGGCTTGACGTTTTTTGCCACCATTTCGGCAACTGTCTTCGCGGTACTGTCAAGCCGCGCGGGGTCTGTCCAGAAATCGAACTCCTTCTGTCCGGCCGCGTATCGGGCATTGGCGAAGGCTGGCTTGCCGTCTTCCATCAACCCACCGATATGATCGGGGTGGAAATGGCTCAGCACGACCAGCGAGACATCATCCGTCTTGTAACCAGAGGCTTCCAGCGCGCTGGCCAGCCTGCCGAGCCCCGCCTCGCGAGCGCCAGCCCCCATGCCTGTGTCGAACAGCACAAGCTCCTTGCCTGTATTGATGAGCACCGGTGTGAAACTGTTGACGAAACGGTCAGCGGGCAGAAGGTTTTCCTCGAGAAGTGCGGCGACCGCCTTCGGGTCCTGCCCCACCGCATAAGTCTTTTCAGGCGCCTCGCCTGCCCTGCGCCCATCGGAAAGCGTGGTGATTTCGAAATCACCGAACTGGAAACGATGGAAGCCCGGATTTTCTACCTGGGAAGGATTTTGCACTTTGGAACCGCCTGTTTCGGCTGCTGCCCTGGCAAGCTCCAGCGGCGACAAGGCCAGTCCGGCCCCGGCAGCAGATGCTGTAACAATGAAATTACGTCTTGAGATGGTCATCGATCGATCTCCCGGCATAATCTGTGGTTAAGAACGGTAGAATACGCGAAAAAGCTCCCTGATACATGGGATGCGAGATCAAGTTTCTGTTGAACGCTCCAGAAGCGTCAATTCTCTTGCCTCTCCCAGCAAGAATCACTATTTAAAATGCCGCGCGGGACGACCTGCGCCAGTGTTCGCATCGGGGACGGCCCCATAGGAGGAAGTCCTATGGCAGGACCGATCGAACAATTTGCAATCAAGCCCATCGTTGAACTTGGCGAAATCGGCGGACAGCCGGTTGCTTTCACCAATTCCGCACTTTTCATGGTGCTGACGGTGCTGGGCGCGGCTGCATTCATGTTCCTCTCGTCCAAAAGGGGCGGCGTGGTCCCCGGACGCTGGCAGTCCTCCGCCGAAATCCTCTACGAATTCGTGTCGAAGACATTGCGCGAGAATGCCGGTGAGAAAGGCATGACCTTCTTCCCTCTCGTCTTTTCGCTGTTTCTGTTCATCCTGTTCGCCAATCTGATCGGCATGTTCCCCTACGCATTCACGGTGACGAGCCATATCATCGTGACCTTCGCGCTGGCCATGCTCGTCTTTCTGACAGTGACGATCTACGGGCTTGTGCGCCACGGCTTCAGGTTCTTCCGCCTGTTCATGCCTGCGGGCGTACCGATCGTGCTCGCACCGATCATCGTGCCGATAGAGATCATGTCCTATATCTCGCGCCCCGTCAGTCATTCAGTCCGTCTCTTCGCCGTCATGCTGGCGGGGCACATCACGCTGAAGGTCTTTGCCGGCTTCGTCATCGGGCTCGGCAGTCTTGGAACGCTTGGCATATTGACCGCCGTACTGCCGCTTGCCATGACCGTCGCGCTGACGGCGCTCGAATTGCTGATGGCGATCATTCAGGCTTATGTCTTCACCATGCTGACCTGTATGTATCTCAACGATGCACTTCATCCGTCGCACTGATCAAGGACTTCGCGGGAAGGACGGCCTTCCTGCCCTCATCAACGAACGGGACGGCCCGTTCAGAACCCTCATCAGGGAGCATTAAAATGGCATGGATTTATCTGGCCGTGGCCGGGATTCTCGAAGTTGTCTGGGCCTTCTTCATGAAAAAATCGGAAGGGTTTTCCCTTCTCACACCGAGCGTCATCACCATCGTGACCATGATCGGCAGCTTCGCTCTGTTGTCGATAGCCATGCGCAGCCTGCCGCTCGGCACGGCCTATGCAATATGGACGGGCATCGGCGCGGTGGGCGCTTTCGTGGTGGGGATCGTCATCCTCGGCGAAGCAGCCACCTTCTTCCGCGTCGCAAGCGTGACGCTGATCCTCGCCGGTATCATCGGATTGAAACTCTCATCAAGTTGATCCAGTTCGGCTACAAAAGAAAAGGGAGGCAAAAGCCTCCCTTTTTCATGGGTTAGAAGTCGATCATCGCACCTGATCGAGAAGACGCTTGCATTCGAGCAGATCGAATAATGCCTCCTGCAGCAGCGAGCGATTATCCTTCGACGGACGCCGTCCATCGGCACCGATGGGACCATCTTCCTCGCCCTTCAGGAGACCGAAAAGCTTGCGGGCCGGTTGCGGCGCCTTGATGCCGCTTGGCAAAGCCATTTCATTATCCGCCGCCTCTTCGGCAGCGCGCTTGTCGGCGGCGGCCTGCTTCTGGCGCGTGATCGCCTCTATGGCCTGCACATCGCCATTGCCAAGCGCGATGATGAACTGCGCATTGTTTTCGCGGAGCAGACGCTGCACACCCTTGATGGTGTAGCCCTGATCATAGAGCAGATGGCGAATGCCCTTCAGCAATTCCACGTCGAGCGGGCGATAATATCGGCGGCCACCGCCACGCTTCATTGGCTTGATCTGGGTAAAGCGTGTTTCCCAGAAACGCAGCACATGCTGCGGAAGATCGAGGTCCTCCGCTACTTCGCTGATCGTCCTGAATGCATCAGGGCTCTTGTCCATTCCACTTGCCCTTTCCAGAGGTTCGGGTTTCGCCGTCGCGGCGCAACCTCGCCGATCCAGATAGTTCAACTCGCCAACGCGAACGCGCTTGCTACACAAAAGGCGTTTCAGCATCGGATTTTAAAGGACGGGAGTTAACAATCTCCAGCATGCAAAAAGGCACGGCTCAACGTCATTCAAAACCGGACGGCGCTCAACGCAAACTCTTTCTGAAAAACCTGCCGTTTTTCAGATTGCAATATTAGCAAAGCGATTCGCCCTGCAAAATCCATTATATAATATCAGAGCTTTATAAGCATCCCTTCACGCAGAACGGAAGGCAGCGCGGCTGGCACCGGCGCACAGTAAGAGCCGGTTCCTGTTCTAACAGAATCGCCGGAACCGCTCTGACTACTTGTTTTATCGCATTATCCAACACATCGAAGCGAGTTAAGAAATCAGTCCAGTGAACTGATTTCCCCGCGTAGACGTTTCACACTTTTGCTGGAAATGCTCCAGCCATGCAATGGCAACCTGCATCAGGCAAAAGCCAGTCCTTGCGCTTGACCCAGGGGCAAGCGCAGAAGGAACCGATGTCAGTTTGAGATGATGGCGCAAAAACAAAAATGCCGCCCGTTGGGCAGCATTTCAGGAATTATTTCTGGCTTTTGGCTTCGCGCTTCTGATGTTCCTGCAGGATACGCTGCTTGAGAACGTTGGAAGCTTTGAAAGTCATCACACGGCGGGGAAGAATTGGAACTTCCTCGCCTGTTTTCGGATTACGGCCAATGCGCTCGTTCTTGTCGCGAACCTGAAATGTCGCGAAGGACGACAATTTCACCGTTTCGCCGTTGACGATAGCGTCACAGACTTCGTCGAGGATCATCTCGACAAGAGCCGCCGACTCCGTTCTGGAAAGGCCTACCTTCCGGTAAACAGCCTCTGCCAGATCAGCTCGCGTGACCGTTTTACCTCCCATGACCGAACCTGCCTGGTTAGCGTTTGAACAGATAATATCCTTACGTGACAGGACGTTACACAAATAAAAGCGCAACGGTCAAGCAGCGAGTTTCCTCACGGCAGATCAAATTTATCGCTTACCAACGCAACAGAACCGCGCCCCAGGTGAATCCGCCGCCCATTGCCTCCAGAAGAACGAGGTCGCCCTTCTTGATGCGACCGTCCGCAACAGCGGTTGCGAGCGCCAGCGGAACCGAGGCAGCAGAGGTGTTGCCATGACGGTCAACGGTGATGACCACCTTGTTTTCCGCAATATTCAGCTTCTTGGCGGAAGCGTCGATAATGCGCTTGTTGGCCTGGTGCGGGACGAACCAGTCGATATCCTCGGCAGTAAGGCCGGTTTCGTCGAAAGAGGCCTCGATAACATCGGTGATCATGCCGACTGCGTGCTTGAAGACTTCGCGGCCTTCCATGCGCAGGTGGCCGACGGTCTGGGTCGTGGACGGGCCGCCATCGACAAAGAGCTTCTCCTTGTGATTGCCGTCCGAACGCAGGTTGGCGGCGAGAACGCCGCGATCCGAGGTCAGGCCATTGCCCTCGGCGGCTTCCAGCACGAGCGCACCAGCGCCATCGCCGAAAAGAACGCAGGTCGTGCGGTCACTCCAGTCGAGAATACGCGAGAAGGTTTCCGCGCCGATGACCAGCACCCGCTTCGCCATGCCGCCGCGGATATAGAGGTCCGCCGTGGTGATGGCATAGATGAAGCCGCTGCACACGGCCTGCATGTCGAATGCAAAACCACTGGTGATTCCCAGCTCGCGCTGGATTTCCACGGCACTGGCCGGAAACGTATGGTTGGGTGTAGAGGTGGCCAGCAAGACGAGATCGATATCGGTCGGCTGCAAGCCTGCATTCTCGATCGCCGCGCGCGCTGCTGCGGTGCCAAGCGAAACCGTAGTTTCATCGTCGCCTGCAATGTGACGTTCACGGATACCCGTGCGCTGCACGATCCATTCGTCCGAGGTTTCGATGATACCTTCGAAATCGGTATTCTTCATGACCCGCTTCGGCAATGCCGAACCGATACCCCGCACGACAGATCTTATCATCTCTTATTTCCTGTCCTTACATGCGACCGGCGCGGCGAACATCGTGCGCGCAGTCGAGAATTCTGGCCCTACACATAACCGGCAAAAGTTACTTCACCGCTTCGGCGCCGAAGGATATCCGGCAATCCGCAAGTCTTTCAAATGCACTTCCTGGATGGCGTTGCGGAATTCAAGCCTTCGCAGCCTCGTCACCTTCACTCGAAACATGCGGATGACTGTGGTGGAAATGCGCCAGATCGGCCTCGATCTTTTCCAGAAGGCGATTTCTCACCATGTCATAGCCGACTTCCACCGCCGAACAGAAGCCTTCGGCATTCGCGCTGCCATGACTTTTGATGACAATTCCGCTCAAGCCAAGGAAAACCCCGCCATTGACCTTGTTCGGGTCCATTTTCTCACGCAGGCGGTCGAACGCACCCTTGGCGAAAACATAGCCGATCTTGGCAAGCAGCGTGCGGCTCATGGCCTGACGCAGCAGCTCCGCCATCTGCCGGGCCGTACCTTCCGCGGCCTTGAGCGCGATATTGCCGGTGAAACCTTCGGTCACAACCACATCCACCGTACCTTTGCCGATGTCGTTGCCTTCAACGAAACCGGAATAGGCAAGTCCTTCAAGCGGCGTATCGCGCAGAATCTGGCCTGCCTCCTTGATCTCGTCGAGGCCCTTGACCTCTTCCGTGCCGACATTGAGAAGCCCGACGGTCGGCTTGCGCACCTCGAACAGGGCACGCGCCATACCGGCGCCCATGACGGCGTAGTCGACAAGCTGGCGCGCATCGGCGCCGATGGTAGCGCCAATGTCGAGCACGATGCTTTCACCACGTAGCGTTGGCCAGATGCCCGCAATCGCCGGACGTTCGACATCCGACATCATGCGCAGGCAAAACTTGGACATGGCCATAAGCGCGCCGGTATTGCCGGCGGAGATACACGCCTGTGCGTCGCCGGTCTTTACGGCCTCGATGGCCTGCCACATGGACGATTTGCCACGACCGGCGCGCAGGGCCTGGCTTGGCTTGTCGTCCATGCTGATGGCAACCTCGCTCGCGCGGAACTCCGATGCGGCCTTCAGCTTCGGATAGCGCGCCAGCACCGGCTCTACCTGCGCGGGGAGACCGAAGAATATAAAGCGGATGTCAGGATGACGCTCAAGCGCCTTCGCTGCGCCGGGGATGACCACTTCAGGGCCAAAATCACCGCCCATCGCGTCAATCGAAATTTTGATCACTCTTGATTATTCCTGTGCGACCCTGCTCCTGCTCTGCCTTTTGCAGCAGACAGGTTTTCGGCGAAAATAGTGCTTTTGCGTTTCCACACAACCAAATTCTGACAAACTCACTGTGAATTACGGCTTCTTTTGCCATTCCGAAAGTTTCGCAAATGGCGAAACGGGCTTCTCTTCCCCGTCATCGTCCCCGAAAACCTTCGGCTCGCTATCGTCCGGCAAACCCGGCTTGCGGGGATAGGGATCAATGGCGAGATCGAAGAATTCCTCCGCAATCGCACCGACATCGATCTTGTCGCCGACAAAAACTTCTGGACTGTCCGCGCCTTCCGCATCGAGCAGCATTTCGCCGCTATCATCAAGCTGAATTCGCGCCAGCCGTGAATTTTCCGGCACGAAAATCGTATCGACTTCCTCGGCAATGCTGTTGGTCAGCGGTTCCAGCGTCACGACGCAGGATTGAACGATTTCCGCGTCGATGCGGCCACGCACCCGGATACCGTCCTTTTTCCAAGGCGTAATCAGAAACTCCGCGGCAAAGGCATTCACGGCCTCAAGCCCATGGTCTGCCGCGAGCGCTGCGCGCTCTTTCTCATCCGTGCCTATTTTCACCGTCACGCCCTTTTGCGGCAGGTGAAGAACCGGAACAGGATAGGTGAGCGCCGGTTTATCAGTCATTCTCATTGGCCTTTTTCAGCATTGTTCGTTGGCGCAAAGTCGCCTTTGGCGCGCATCTTATCCGAAACCGTTTTACACTTTTCAGGATGCGCTCTTAAGTTTTGTTCCCAGGCAAGTCTCCCAAAACTGGTTCCCACTTTTAGGAGACATGCTTTAGTCTGCATCCATATAGGAAATGTCGCCTGCCGCCAAAGCGTCGTCTGCAATTTTTTGCAGCCGGTCGCGGCACGCCAGAACATATTCAGCCAAATGGTGGGCGTGCGGCCAGAATTCGAGGTCCGGGCGGATGTTTCGCGTCAGGGCCGCCGCCAGCGCATCGCCATCATTTGCGTCGAGCGCCTCGCCATAAGCCGCGACGCGGCCATAGAACATGCGCGCAAGCTTTTTCATGCGCTTCGGCACGCCCTGGTCGCCGATGCCCAGTTCGCGAAGCGAATGGTCGACATCCTTGAAAAACTCGTCGGCGATTTCCTGCGCGAGGTCGGCCAGCGCCCTGTTTTCTCCCCTCATGCGGTGAAGCGCGAGGAAAATATGCAGGGAAAGCATTTCATAACGGCCCAGCGGCGTGTCAGGCACCTGAAATTGTGCATAGAACCGTTTTTGCCGCGCCGCCGCCACGATCACCTCGTAAACGCGAAGCATAATTGCCTCGTTTGCTTTGGATTTGCGGCGGAAAAGTTGGAGAATCATATCCGTACGACCGTTCCAGTTGCATAAATAAGCAAGGTGGTTTACCGAAGTTCTCCCGACGGCGAAAGTGCCGCGCTGATTTAGAATGTATGGAGAGGTCTTTGTTGCAGCGAATTTTTCCAAGCATGCGCACGCAGCGTGCTCTTCTCGCAGGCACGACAATTCTCGTCTCAGTGGCGCTTGCGGGGTGCAATACTGCATCCACGCTCAATCCGTCCGAAACTCTGACAGAGGGTTACGTGCTCGATCAGAACGCGCTTGATTCGGTCCCTGTCGGCTCCAGCCGCGAGCAGGTGCTTCTGGCGCTCGGCACGCCGTCGACCACCGCGACCTTCGACAATGAAGTGTTCTATTACATTTCGCAGAAGCGTTACCGCGCCGCGCAGTTCATGAAGCCGAAGATCATCGAGCGACAGATCCTCGCCATCTATTTCGACAAGGACGGCAAGGTCGAGCATATCGCCAATTACGGTCTGAAGGACGGCAAGCTGTTCGACTTCGTGTCGCGCACGACGCCGACCGGCGGCAAGGACCAGAGCTTCCTCGGTCAGATCATTCAGGGCGTGTCCAAGGCCCCGACATCCCTGCCGGGCGCCGCAGGCGGCCCCAGCAACTGATCCTGCCGATACCTCCAAAACGAAAAACCCGCCTTCAAGGCGGGTTTTCTTTGTTTGAAGCTCAGTCCGTCAGGACATATGCGCCAGCACAGCCAGCAGCAACAGGGCCACGATGTTGGTGATCTTGATCGCCGGATTGACGGCTGGACCGGCAGTATCCTTGTAGGGATCGCCGACCGTATCGCCCGTCACCGATGCCTTGTGCGCTTCCGAACCTTTCAGGTGCTTCACGCCATCGGCATCGGTAAACCCGTCCTCGAAGCTCTTCTTGGCGTTGTCCCATGCGCCGCCACCAGATGTCATGGAAATTGCCACGAACAGGCCATTGATGATGACGCCCAGAAGCGATGCACCAAGGGCTGCAAAGGCCGCAGCCTTGGAGCCTGAAATAAGCAAAACGCCGAAATAGACGACAATCGGCGCCAGCACAGGCAGGAGCGACGGGATGATCATTTCGCGGATTGCCGCCTTCGTCAGAAGATCGACCGCGCGGGCATAATCCGGGCGTTCCTTGCCGGTCATGATGCCCGGCTTCTCGCGGAACTGGCGGCGCACTTCCTGAACCACCGCGCCCCCGGCCCGGCCCACGGCGGTCATCGCCATGCCACCGAACAGATAAGGGATAAGCCCGCCAAAGATCAGTCCCGCGACCACATAGGGGTTGGAGAGATCGAAGGAGACAGGCCCCATATCCGCGAAATAGGGATAGGTCTGCCCGTTGGCGGCAAAATAGGCCAGGTCGTTGGAATAAGCCGCAAACAGAACCAGCGCACCAAGCCCCGCCGAACCGATGGCGTAGCCTTTGGTGACAGCCTTGGTTGTGTTGCCCACGGCATCCAGTGCATCGGTGGCCTTGCGGACTTCCGGGTCGAGACCGGCCATTTCCGCGATGCCGCCCGCATTGTCGGTAACCGGGCCGAAGGCATCGAGCGCCACGATCATGCCCGCAATGCCGAGCATGGCGGTGACGGCGATAGCGGTCCCGAACAGGCCCGCAAGCTGGTAGGTCGAGATAATGCCGCCAACGATCACGATAGCCGGAAGCGCGGTCGATTCCAGCGAAACTGCCAGCCCCTGGATGACGTTGGTGCCGTGCCCTGTCACAGAGGCCTGCGCGATGGAATTGACCGGGCGCTTGTTGGTGCCGGTATAATATTCCGTAATCACCACGATCAGCCCGGTAACGATGAGACCGATCAGCCCGCAGATGAAGAGATTGGTGCCCGTGATGCTTTTTCCGGCGACCGTTCCGATCTCGCCCCAGCCGATTGTCAGCGTGTTGGCGACGGCAAGCCCGACAATAGAAAGCAGGCCCGTTGCGATCAGCCCCTTGTAGAGCGCGCCCATGATGGAGCCATCGACGCTGAGCTTGACGAAGAAAGTGCCCACGATCGACGTAATCACGCAGGCGCCGCAGATCATCAGCGGATAGAGCATGACGCTTGAAAGAACGTCCGATCCGTTGAAGAAGATCGCGCCCAGAACCATGGTGGCAACGACTGTCACCGCGTAGGTTTCAAACAGGTCGGCGGCCATGCCTGCGCAATCGCCGACATTATCGCCGACATTGTCCGCAATGGTCGCGGGGTTGCGCGGGTCATCCTCCGGGATACCGGCTTCCACCTTGCCGACGAGATCTCCGCCAACGTCTGCGCCCTTGGTGAAGATGCCGCCGCCAAGACGCGCAAAGATCGAGATAAGCGAAGCGCCGAAGCCGAGCGACACCAGCGCATCGATAACGGTGCGGTCAGAGGGCGCGTAACCAAGCCAGACGGTGAGAATGCAATAGTAGACGGAGACGCCAAGCAGCGCGAGCCCTGCCACCAGAAGACCGGTAATGGCCCCGGACTTGAAGGCCAGTTCAAGCCCTCCGGCGAGGCTGAGCGATGCCGCCTGCGCAGTGCGCACATTGGCGCGAACCGAAACGTGCATTCCGATGAAGCCGGTGACGCCCGACAGAACTGCGCCGATCAAAAAGCCGATTGCCGCACTGATCGACAGCAGATACCAGGCGGCGAGGAAAACCACGACGCCAACGATGGCAATCGTTGAATATTGTCTTGTGAGATAGGCTGAGGCACCCTCGCGGATGGCTTCAGCAATTTCCTGCATGCGCTGCGTCCCCTGATCGGCTGCGAGAACCGAACGGATCGCCCATATGGCGAAAAGAACGGAAAGCACGCCGCAGGCAATGACGAGAATTAAGACTGCCACTCCCATTTGCATAAAGGCCAACTCCCATTGAGCGCATCCCGAAAAATGTGAAACGATTTTCGGGAAATATGCGCGGCCACCCAGACAATTGGAGCGCCGGCCTGTCGCAACAGATCGGAACGCGCTCCATAGCTCGCGCTGGCTGCCGTCTGACCGCGAGCCGCGATTGTCGGCAGACACGTGCGCAGGATAGGCCCGAAAACCCCTCCCCGGACCCGACTGAGCGGCATGGAAGTGCCTGAAGCCAATGCAAGATACCGGGCTTCTTCGGTATATTCGCCAGGAAACTTACGCCTTGGATTCAATGAATTGGCGCGATTCCCTGCATTTCAGCATTCTCAATGCCGCGCGACCAACATGCGAAACGGTTTAACAAACGTCAAGTCGTTCTTTGCCAGCGTACAATGAAAGAAGGGCTGCGATTTCTCACAGCCCTTCTTTCATGATTATCGTCGGCGAAGCCGGATCAGCGCGGCTTCACGCCACGGCTCTCGCCACGAATGACAAACGCCAGACGATCGAGCACGGCATTGACCAGCTTCGGCTCTTCCTCCGTATAGAAGGCCTTGGCGATATCGACATATTCCGACACGATGACTGCCGTCGGCACGTCCTTGCGCGTCTGCAATTCCCATGCACCCGCGCGGAGAATGGCGCGCAGCGTCGAATCGAGACGCGACAGCGGCCAGTCCTCCGTCAGCGCCTGATGGATCATTGGGTCGAGCTTCAGCTGCTCATCCACGACACCGGCTACGATTGCGCGGAACCATTGCGGATCGGCGTCGAGATACTGCGTGCCGTCCACTTCCTTGCCGAGGCGGAAAGCTTCGTATTCGGCCACCACTTCCAGGACGCCCGTCCCGGCCACATCCATCTGATAGAGCGCTTGCACGGCAGCAAGACGGGCGACGCCGCGCTTGTTGGCCATGCGCGGTGCATTGGGAGTCGGGCGGCCTCCGGTAGAAGAACTCATAACGATCAGACTCCGAACTTCTTGCGCAGGTCGATCATGGTCAGTGCGGCGCGGGCAGCAAAACCGCCCTTGTCCTTGTCAGCGCGGCGGGCGCGAACCCATGCCTGCTCTTCGTTCTCGACGGTCAGGATGCCGTTGCCGATGGCGATGCTCTCCTCGACCGAAAGGTCGGTGAGCGCGCGGCAGGATTCATTGGCAACGATATCGAAGTGATAGGTTTCACCACGGATGACCGTGCCGAGCGCGACATAGCCATCATATTCCGTGCCGCCATTTTCTTCACCGTCGAGCGCGAAGGAAATCGTCGCCGGAATTTCGAGAGCGCCGGGAACCGTCACGACATCATAGGTCGCCCCTGCCTCATCCAAGGCTGCCTTTGCGCCATCCAGAAGCGCGTCGGCGAGATCATCGTAGAAACGCGCTTCAACAATAAGCAAATGCGGCGCATGCGCCTCGTGCTTGGACATGAGAGACTCCATGACAAATCTTGCGGACCGCAACGATTGCGGTCAACGCTTAAAATCGGGAAATGCTGTTACAGCTTTAGAGTTTTAGGCTCTAAGCCTATTTCTGATATTGCGCAAGCCTTGCTGCGTATCGTGCCAGCTGGTCGATCTCGATATTTACCTTATCGCCCGCTTTCCGCTCGCCCCATGTCGTGACTTCCAGCGAGTGGCGGATCAGGAGCACATCGAACTCGTTTCCATCGACACCATTGACCGTCAGCGACGTACCATCAAGGGCAACCGACCCCTTCTGGGCGATGAACGGCGCCAGTTCTTCCGGCGCGCGCAAGGTGAAACGCACGGCGTCGCCCTCTTCCTTGCGGTCGATGATTTCAGCCTGTCCGTCAACATGGCCGGAAACCAGATGACCGCCCATTTCGTCGCCAAGCTTCAGCGAACGCTCCAGATTGATGTTGCGTCCGTTCTGCCAAGCGGAGATCGTGGTGAGACGCAGCGCCTCTTCCCATGCCTCCACCTCGAACCAGCGGGCATTGGTGCCTTTTTCCGGCAGCGCCACCACCGTCAGGCAGACGCCGGAACAGGCAATCGACGCGCCCAGCTCGATCGTTTCCGGGTCATAGGCGGTCTCGATACGCAGAAGGACTCCTTCATTCAGCGGCTTGATCCGGTCAACCTTGCCTATATCGGTGATAATGCCTGTAAACATCAAATCTTCCTTACATATTCTGCATAGGCATCGTCGCCATAGCGCGCCTGCCTCAGAATTTTGAATTCGTCTGCGATATGGGTTTCAAGGCCGTCCACGGCAACCCCATGTTCCGAGCCGATTTCAACCGGCGAACGGAAGATGGCAAGCCGATCCACCAGCCCCTCATCCAGAAAGCTCTTTGCAACACCCGCGCCGCCCTCAACGAGAACCGAGGAAATGCCCTGCGCGGCAAGGTCGTCCATCAACTCGGGCAATGCGATGCGGCAATCGTCGGCTTCGGTCGCGAGGATGCGGCAACCGGCAGCCGTCAACTCATAACGCCGTTCGGGCGAGGCCTCCTCGCCGCAGGCGATCCACAAGGGCTGGGCATCGGTGGTCTGTACGAGTCTTGACGAAAGCGGCAGGCGCAATCCGCCATCGAGCACAACGCGGACCGGCGAACGCTGTTCCAGTCCCGGCAGGCGGCAGTTCAGAACGGGATCATCCGCAAGCGCGGTTTCAATACCGATCAGGATAACATCCGTCTGTGCGCGGAGGATATGGGACTGCGCACGCGCAATCGGTCCCGTTATCGCGACCTGTCCCTCGCCCCGCCTGCCGATCATGCCATCGGCGGAAAGCGCAAGTTTCAGAATCACTTCCGGGCGTTTCTTCGCAGATCGATTCAGATAGCCCGCCAGATCGTCGGCAGCCTGATCGGCGAGAATGCCGGGCACGACCTCTATCCCTGCCTCACGCAGGATGGCGAAGCCCTTTCCGCTGACCCGTTCGTCCGGATCGGTCGCCGCCGCCACGACACGCGCCACCCCTGCCCGCACCAGCGTTTCGGCGCAGGGCGGCGTGCGCCCGTGATGGGCGCATGGCTCCAGCGTCACATAAGCCGTCGCGCCACGCGCGGCGTCTCCCGCCTCCGCCAGCGCCTGTGGTTCCGCATGGGGCCTGCCGCCCAGTGCGGTAACGCCGCGCCCGACGATGACGCCATCCTTGACGATGATCGTGCCGACGGACGGGTTGGTGCCGGTCAGCCCCTTGTGACGGCGCGCATATCGGATCGTCGCCTCCATGAAGCGAACATCATCCGAAGTCACGTCCGAATGCGGAAACTTGCTGCCACTCATGCTCAAGCGTCCAGATCGTCCTCGGTTTCAGGAACCGTCAGCTCGTCGATGACATTGTGGAAATCGACAGCCTTGCTGAAATTGCGATAGACCGACGCAAAGCGGATATAGGCGATATCGTCGATGCCTTTCAGCGCATCCATGGCCAGCCGCCCGATCTCGTCGGAGGTGACTTCCGCTTCGCCTGAACTTTCAAGCTGGCGGACAATGCCTGAAATGGCCCGTTCAACCCGGTCATTATCGACATCGCGCTTGCGCAACGCCACCTCGATGGACCGCGTGAGCTTGTCGCGATCGAAAGGAACGCGACGCCCGCTTTTCTTCACGACCATCAGGTCGCGCAACTGCACACGCTCGAAGGTCGTGAAACGCCCGCCGCAAACCGAACAGACACGACGCCTGCGAATGACAGCACCGTCTTCCGCCGGGCGGGAATCCTTCACTTGCGTATCTTCAGACTGGCAATAGGGACAACGCATGGAACTCTTTCAATTTCAATATCGGCAGCTTCAAAACTGGCAACCTTAACACTGGCAATGGACCGCTCATATGTGGGGTCACTCCCCTTGAAAACTCAAGAGCGCGCCCTCCGTAGCCGATTCCTGCCAATCATAGCCGATTAGTGGCAATCCACCTACCGGATGGGAGAATGAAAAAACCCCGCTCAACAGGGTTGAACGGGGTTTTCTCTCGATCATGGAAACCGGCTTATCCTTGATAACCGTACATCGGGAAACGGTCGGTGAGCGCGATGACCTTTTCCTTCACTGCCTGTTCGACAGCGGCATTGCCTTCGTCGGAATTGGCAACCTTCAGGCCGTCAAGAACTTCGGCGATCAGCGAACCGATTTCCTTGAATTCAGCAACGCCGAAACCGCGCGTCGTGCCGGCAGGCGTGCCAAGACGAACGCCGGACGTAACAAACGGCTTTTCAGGGTCGAACGGAATGCCGTTCTTGTTGCAGGTGATGTTGGCGCGGCCAAGAGCAGCTTCTGCACGCTTGCCCGTCGCGTTCTTCGGGCGCAGGTCAACCAGCATCAGGTGGTTGTCGGTGCCGCCCGAAACAATGTCGAGGCCGTGGGACTTCAGCTCTTCGGCCAGTGCGCGCGCATTGTCGACGACGTTCTTCGCATAGAGCTTGAACTCCGGCTTCAGTGCTTCCGCGAAGGCGACAGCCTTGCCGGCGATGACGTGCATCAGCGGGCCACCCTGAAGGCCGGGGAAGACAGCCGAATTGATCTTCTTGGCGATGTCGGCATCGTTGGTGAGGATCATGCCGCCACGCGGACCACGAAGCGACTTGTGCGTCGTCGTGGTGCAGACATGCGCATGCGGGACCGGCGAAGGATGAACGCCACCGGCGACCAGACCGGCGATATGCGCCATGTCGACCATGAGATAGGCGCCGACTTCGTCGGCAATCTCACGGAAGCGCTTCCAGTCCCAGATACGCGAATAGGCGGTGCCACCGGCGAGAATGAGCTTCGGCTTGTTTTCGCGTGCAAGGCGGGCAACTTCGTCCATGTCGAGCAGGTGGTCGTCCTTGCGGACGCCATAGGAAACGACATTGAACCACTTACCGGACATGTTGACCGGCGAACCATGCGTCAGGTGGCCACCGGAATTCAGGTCGAGGCCCATGAACGTGTCGCCCGGCTGGAGCAGCGCGAGGAACACGGCCTGGTTCATCTGGCTGCCGGAATTCGGCTGAACGTTGGCAAATTCGGCGCCGAAGAGCTTCTTGGCGCGTTCGATGGCCAGTTCTTCCACGACGTCGACATACTGGCAGCCGCCGTAATAGCGCTTGCCCGGATAGCCTTCGGCATATTTGTTGGTGAGGATGGAACCCTGTGCTTCCAGAACAGCGCGCGAAACGATGTTTTCCGAGGCGATCAGCTCGATTTCATGACGCTGGCGACCGAGTTCGTTGCGAATTGCACCGAAAATCTCGGAATCGATGTCCTCGAGGCTTGCATTGAAGAAAACGTCGGAAGACGCGTTCTTGGCGGCGGCGTTGGCTTGAGACATGTTTCACACCCTCCGGGTTAGCCGGTAAAAGCTATATGGATGAGGCGCATTATCACACTTGAGCGCACAAGGCCAATGGCCGCAAAGCGAAAAGCTTATTCCAAAATGCGGCAAACCGATTTGATAATTGAGCCAAGACGAAAAAGCCGCCCGGAACGGGTCCGGACGGCTTGAAACTCGCAGTCGAGATGAGAATCAGGTGTCAGTGCCAAGCGCGAGGGCCGTTGCACCGTCCATCTTGTAAATGTCGTCGCGGAACTGCACCACGCCGTCGCCGGTGGACCATGCGGAAATGTAGACGAAGTGCAGCGGAACCGGATCGGCAACCTGGATCGGCGTGTTCGTACCCGACTTGATCGTGTTTTCGATGGTCTGGCGATCCCAACCAGCCGTGTTCTTCAACAGCCATACGTCGAGATCGCGGACATTCTGGACGCGGACGCAGCCGGAAGAGTCGAAGCGCATGAGCTTGTTGAAATAGCTCTTCTGCGGCGTGTCGTGCATATAGACCTGATGCTGGTTGTGGAAGTTGATCTTGGTCGAGGACATGGCGTTGATCTTGCCCGGGTCCTGACGGAACATCAGCTTAACTGCATCATCCGTGTTCCAGTCCACGGTTTCAGGCGCAACTTCCTGGCCGGACTGGTCGTAGAGACGAATCTTGTTTTTCGCCAGATATTGCGGATCCTTCCGCATCAGCGGAATGATGTCCTTCTGGATGATCGACTTAGGCGCGGTCCAGTAAGGATTGAGAATGACCTCGTGAATCTTTGAGTTCAGGATCGGCGTCTGGCGGTCGATCTTGCCGACAACCGCCGTATGACGCTGCACGACGCTGCCGCCTTCAACGGCTTCGATGCGCGCGGCCGGAATGTTGACCATCACGAAACGCTGTTCCTGCATGCCCTGATCGGCCAGAGGCGAAAGCCGCTGGAGATTGGTCTGGAGCTGTCCGAGGCGCGTATTCGCGTCCACGTTCATCGCGGCATAGGTGAACTGCCCCATGACGCCATCGGCAGGCAGCCCATGACGGGACTGGAAGCGCTTGACGGCTGCATCGACATAGGTGTCGAACGAGCTGGAAAGACCGGCTTCCTGTGGGAGGTCGCCGGAAATCATGAGACGCTTGCGCAGTGCCTGCACGGCGGGATCGGTCACGCCGATCTGGAGCTTTGCATTGCCCGGCACGCTCGGCCAGCCGCCGCGACCGGCAATGTCGGTATACTGCGCGATGGCAGTCTGGAGATTGCCGACCGTCTGGGGGCTCAGAACCGGCTGGTTGGTCGCGACGCGTTGCCCGCCCGTCGCACGGGCATCGAACTGGTCGTCCCAGTTGCCGCGCCGCGGCGCTGCGATAACATCAGTCAGAACCTGCTGGGCATAGGCCGAGGAAACCATGGCGGAGGCTGCCACGGAAAGGCCGGCGGTTGCCGCGCCGCGCAGGAAACTGCGGCGATCTACTTTCAAAGCATCGGCTGATCTGTCGGTCTTGGTCATCTTGCGTAGTCCCAAAAGGCTAACCGCTCGCGCGGGATCTTCCCAGAGAATATCAGCAATAGTTCAGCAAGGCGATATCCGGACAGAAAGCGATGCGACGATGCCCGCTTATCCGAAATTCGACTTTCGAGCCCATTCCTGAATGAAGGAGGCACAATATTGCCCGTGCCACTGTAAAACGCTTATGTCGTTTTTTATGGCTTAATCATGTCGCATGGCCGGAATTTCAAGCCATGCGCCTTACGATTGAGAGCTTCACAGCGCCTTATTCTTCTCAATGGCAGCCTGTTGTGACAGTTCTGCAACAAACCATCAGTCAGCCAGCGGCGGCGAGCCGCTCAGAGGCGGTATGCGATGCTGTCGTTCCAGAAGCGGTCGAGACGCTGCAGCGACTTATTCATCGCCATGAATTCATCGACCTGAATACCGCCAATCTGTTCGATGGAAGAGATATGGCGTTCGTAGAGCGCGGCCACCTGATCGGCGATGGCATTGCCCTTGTCCGTCAGGCTGACGCGCACCGAACGGCGGTCGACACGCGAGCGCTGATGATGGATGAAGCCCATCTCGACCAGCTTCTTCAGATTGTACGAAACGTTGGAGCCGAGATAGTAACCGCGCGAGCGCAGTTCGCCTGCCGTCAGTTCCGAATTGCCGATGTTGAAAAGCAGAAGCGCCTGCGTCGCATTGATGTCGCTCTGGCCGTTGCGGTCGAACTCGTCCTTGACGACGTCGAGCAGGCGGCGATGCAGGCGCTCGACCAGCTGGAGGGCTTCCAGATAAAGCGAGCGAAGTGCGGTTTCCGGTGTCGTGAGCGGAACGGACAAGTCCGTCTTGCGCTGTGCGTTGATCATTTCTTTTGCCTCTCTGCCGGAGCCACATTCCATGAAACCATGATGCAGCTCCCTGTCCTGTTTTACGCGGTGTATTGTTTCTCACCGTCTTGAGAGCAATTTGGGGGAGATGCATAAAATTCGACTTAAAAGTCAGCCTTAACAGTAACTTACCGGCAAAATTGGCCATTCAGGCTTAATGTTTGCTTACTCCGCGCCGTCCTTGAGCCTGCTCCGCAATGCGCTGTTTTGGCGTAAAATGCCGGTTTTCCGGGGCTTGGAAAGCGCGTCACATTAAACTTTCGTCATTTGAGAAGTATGTGGACAGGCGCTAGTTACCGGCTATCAACATTCCATTGGAGGGACCATGACGCTTCGTTTCGCACAGTATTTTGTGGTCGGCGGACTGATAAGCTTTACCGGCTTCACGAATTTTGCTCATGCCGAACCCGTTTTCGCCGCTCCGCAAATGACCATGTACAAGGACCCTTATTGCGGCTGCTGCGACGGCTGGGCCGAACATATGAAAGCCGCCGGGTTCAATGTGACCGTGAAGGTCGAGGAAGCGATGGAAAGCGTAAAGGCAAAACATGGCGTCGCCGCCAATCTTGCCTCGTGCCACACGGCGGTCGTCGATGGATATGTCATTGAGGGGCATGTGCCGGCTGGAGCGGTCAAGCGGCTACTGGCGGAACGTCCGCAGGCAACGGGGCTGACCGCGCCCGGAATGCCCATGGGTTCGCCGGGGATGGATATGCCGGGCAGCAATACCTATGATGTGCTGCTTTTCAAAGGGCAAATGACGAAGCCCTTCGCCCGCTATGAAGGAACGCAGCCCCTATAAATCTATATCGGCAGGCTCGCGCGGGCCTGCCGTTTCTTCTCGAAGAAGAGCAGAATACGAAATGCGATAAATATGACGATGCAGACCGCGTTGAACCCGACCGTCAGCGGCTTGTATTCGAAATGCCGCGAAAAAACGGAATAGATGGCGATTTCGCCGAGCGCTGCCACGAACCATAGCACAGGCCCCCAGGGCGCCCGCATCCATAGTCCCGTTGCCGCGACCGGCATCAGAACAGCCAGAGCGACCACCGCCGTCTGCCAGGTCCATGGCATCAGGTCGAACCGCCACAGAAGCCCGGGATGAATACCGATCAGCCTGACCCAATAGAACACACCGCTGGCCAGCGCCACGAGAGCGAGTATCCGGACGAACCATGTGAAGGCCCATTCGGTTCCGCTCGGCTGGATATGCTGGCGCAGCTCGTTCATATGCATCAGGAGATCCTCACAAGGTCAGTTCCCCGTCGCCGAGATTTGCAAAATAGGCGTTGACCTGTTCGGGCTTCACGTCATCGAGCGTTGCAGGCTTCCATGTCGGCGCGCCGTCCTTGTCGATAAGCAATGCGCGAACGCCCTCATAGAAATCATACCCTTCCAGCATGCGGTTGGCGATGCGGTATTCCATGCGCATGCAATCGTCGAGATCGAGCGCGCGCCCATCGGCAATCTGGCGGAAAGTGACAGCGACACTGGTCGGGGAGCGCGTGGCGATCACCTTTACAATGTCCATTGCGGCCTTGTTGCCGGCTTCCGCTTCCTTTTCCAGCGCGGCTATGCAGTCGGCAAGCGTTGCGCCGGAAAAACACTCCGCAATGATCTGGCGGGTTTCGACAGAGGTTTCAAAATCGGGGTACTGGCTGCGTGTCAGCGCCGCGTCGATGTCAGCGGTAGCGATGATGTCTTCGCGCAGGTCATGCAGATCGCTTGCGGCGACCGCATGGGTAGCGATCCCGCTCTGCAGGCAGTCGCCCCAGCGGATGCGGTTGCCGGTGAGCGCCAGATAATACCCGAAATTATCATGCAGATGCGGGAGGAACGCGCTGCCGCCTACATCAGGAAAGAAGCCTATGCCGGTTTCCGGCATGGCAAACATGGTGTTTTCGGTCACGATACGATGCGAACCGTGAACGGAGATGCCGGCGCCGCCGCCCATGACGATGCCGTTGATCAGGGAGATATAAGGTTTTGGAAAACGGCCAATGCGCGCATTGAGCCGATATTCGTCGCGGAAGAATTCGTAAGCTGGTGTTCCGGCCTGACCGGCCTTGTAGGCAGCGACCACATCGCCGCCGGCACAGAAGGCCCGCCCCTCGCCTTCGAGAATGACGCATGCCACTTCAGGATCGTCTTCCCAAGCCTGCAATGCGCGGTCGAGCGCCAGAATCATCTTATGCGTGAGCGCGTTGAGGGCTTCGGTCCGCGTAAGCTTCACAAGCCCCGCTTTTCCCTTGCGTTCAAAGCTGATTTCGCTGCCACCGCCGAAGTCAATCTGCATATCGTGTCTCCCGTTCCTGTAAATGGGTAGAAAGTGAGACGCCCCGCGTCAATCCTGCACAGGTCAATGTTCTTGGTTTCGGCACTTTTCCCATGATAAACGAAGCGCATCCGATACTAGTGGATTGAATTTGACGTTTGATATCCGTCCGATATTAATCCCGTTTCAAACGTCAAATTCGAAAATCCACTAGATTCATAAAGTTACCGGTGGTCTTTTTGACCAGCCCTGCGATTTCATGTTCCAGGGCCTCCATTCTCGGGAATAGCCTCATGACCGATCGCCAGTCCAAATATCTGCCCGCCAATATCAGCCAGCATGTCGATGACGTCACCGGCAGCAGACGCCTGCGCCGCATGCGCAAGGCCGACTGGTCGCGCAGGCTCGTGCAGGAAACCCGTTTGACGGTCGATGATCTTATCCTGCCGTTCTTCCTGACCTATGGCACCGGCGTTGCCGAGCCTGTCGAAGCCATGCCCGGCGTCGAGCGCTATTCGGTCGACATGGCAGTGCGCATGGCGGAGAAAGCCGCCAAGCTCGGCATCCCCGCCATTGCCCCCTTCCCGCGCGAGAAGCTGGAAGTGAAGACCGAGGACGGCGCTTTCGTCGCAAGCCCCGACAATCTGATCAATCGCGCCGTGCGCGCAATCAAGAAGGAAGTGCCGGAAATCGGCATCATCACCGATGCGGCGCTCGACCCGTTCACCACGCATGGCCATGACGGCATCCTGCGCAACGGCGAAATCATCAACGACGAATCCGTCGCCATGGTGGTTCGGGGCGCGCTTTCGCAAGCCGAAGCAGGTGCCGATATCATCGCACCTTCCGACATGATGGACGGCCGCGTCGGCGCCGTGCGTAAGGCGCTGGACGAACACGGCTTCTGCCACATTCCAATCATGTCCTATGCAACCAAGTTCGCTTCCGCCTTTTACGGGCCATATCGCGATGCCATCGGCACACAGGGCCTGCTGAAAGGCGACAAGAAGACCTATTATCTCGATCCGGCCAATCCGGAAGAAGCCGTGCGCGAAGCCGAGCAGGACATTGCCGAAGGCGCGGACATGCTGATGGTCAAGCCGGGCCTGCCCTATCTCGACATCATCCATCGCCTGAAGAGTGAATTCCGCCTTCCCACCTATGCCTATCAGGTGTCGGGCGAGTATGCGATGATCAAGGCCGCCGGGATCAATGGCTGGATCGACGAAGAAAAGGTGATGATGGAAAGCCTGCTCGCCTTCAAGCGCGCCGGCTGTGACGGAATTCTCACCTATTTCGCAATCGAAGCAGCTGAAAAGCTTAAACAGCAAGGCTGACCGGCAAGGCACGCTTTCGGGAAATCATCACATTTCCTTGAATCCGCCGGTTTTGGTTCCCATGTTGATGACTGTTCCGCCGAGGTGGCTGGGCAGCGCCGGTTGTCACATCCCCTGGGCGCTTCTTTTGAAACGACTGGAAGGAAAAATGTCCGACCATATCCTGCACGGCGAAGTCATGGGCCCGCGTTATGAAAGCCGCGCATTTTTTGAAGGCGTGCGCACGCGCCGCATTATGGCTTTTCTCATCGATTACCTGATTGTTTTCCTGCTCTGCATCCCGGCAGCAATCGTCATCGCGATCCTGGGCATAATCACGTTCAGCCTCGGCTGGATGCTCTACGGCATTATGTTCCCGATGGTGGCGCTGTTTTATGTCGCGCGGACCCTGGGCGGGCCGCAGCAGGCCACCAAGGGCATGCAGATGATGAATATCAAGCTCGTCCGGCTTGAAGGCGGCACGGTCGATCCCATGCTCGCAATCGTCCATACGGTCCTTTTCTGGGGTCTGAATGTCGTCCTGACGCCGCTGATCCTGCTTGCAACGCTGGTTCTCGACCGCAAGCGCACTGTGCACGATCTTCTGCTCGGCACGGCTGTCATTCGTTCTGATCGATAAACGACAGAGCATTTCCTGATTTTCATGAAACACCGGAAATGCTCTGCTTTTTATCGCGCATCCTGACCCGAAAACCGGGTCCCACTTTTCGGGGTGCGCTTCAGATCAAAAAAATTCAGAGCCGGCTGCGCAAAATGCCTATTGACGTTTTGTGCGGTCGGCTCAATCCTTACAAAAAGTATCGTGATGGTTTCGGTATTGCCATTTCGTGGATATTGAATGACCCATCAACCGCAACAGTCTCCGCAGTTCTTTCTGACAGCTCCGTCTCCCTGCCCGTACCTCGAAGGCCAGATGGAGCGAAAAGTCTTTACGCATCTGGTCGGCGACAAGGCGAACGAAATCAACGATCTCCTGACGCAGGGCGGTTTCCGCCGATCCCAGAACATAGCCTATCGTCCGGCCTGCGAATTGTGCCGGGCCTGCATATCCGTTCGCATCCTTGCCGAAGAGTTCAAGATGACGCGCAACATGCGGCGCGTCTGGACGCAGAACAACGATCTGATCGGACGCGTGCACAAGGCCCAGCCCAGCACCGAGCAATATGCGCTTTTCCGCGATTATCTCGATGCTCGCCATCGCTCGGGCGGCATGTCGGACATGACGGTTCTCGATTATGCGATGATGATCGAGGATACGCATGTGAACACGCAGATCATCGAATATCGCAAGCGCGGCCCGGAAAGCTTCATCAGCGCCAAGGGCGATGGAGAGCTGGTCGCGGTAGCACTCACCGACGTGATGGCCGACGGGTTGTCGATGGTCTATTCGTTCTTCTCACCGCATATGCATGAGCGGTCGCTTGGCACCTATATGATCCTCGATCATATCCAGCGCGCCCATGCGGCCGGCCTGCCGCATGTCTATCTCGGCTATTGGGTCGAGGGATCACGCAAGATGCAGTATAAGATCCGCTTCACACCGCAGGAGCATCTGGGCCCCCGCGGCTGGCAGCGGTTCGAGGGCTAGTCTACCAACGGCTTTTCCATGGGGTATGAGAGCTCTCCGCCGCGCCTTATCTCCGGTTCTCCTACCGCTACATACCCTCGGCCGGTATAAAAACGGCGCGCTGTTTCGGTACTGACAAGACGCGCAACAGCCACCTTTCGAAATAAAAGATATTCCTCGAGTTTTGAAATGAGCGCCTTGCTGACACCATGAAAGCGAAATTCCGGCGCAACATAATTCAGCAGGACTTCTCCCTCATCCGTCGCCAGTCCCACACCGGCCATGACATTCCCTATTTCAGCAACGAGCATCAGTTGAGATGGAGCTTCAATCCACTTGCACACGTTTTCAGGCGTCTTGTTGGCTAGCCACGGCGCGAGGATATCATCGCGATTATGGTGATCTGCCTCGCACAGTTCACTGATCGAACGCCTTAAAATCTCGCAAATGAGTACAGCGTCGTTGAGTAAGACCGGACGAACCTGCATGATTTTCTCCTTGCAACACAACCCGCTGGGTCGTGTTGCAAGTAAAGCCGCAATCAGCTCGAAAATCGATCACAACTTGTAGGCTCTCGAGCAGCCTCCAACTGCAAGTTTAAAACTTGCCTGAACGCGGGAAGCCCTTCGGCACCAGACGGCCCGCAGAGGCGCGCGCGCCGATCCATTCCACAAGCTCTTCCTTGCTGCGATTGAACGTGCGCTCTGCCGAATCCTGCCAGGAAAGCCCGTCGGAAATTGCAAAGGTGCGGACGTCGGACACACCGCCATCCTTGTATTTTTGCAGGCGCACGCCCTTGCCGCGGGTCATTTCCGGAATGTCGGAAAGCGGGAAGACCACCATCTTGCGGTTCTCGCCCACCACAGCGATATGATCGCCGGAAACACGCTGGCAAAGCTTCGCCTCGTCCGGCGCCTTGACGTTCATCACCTGCTTGCCCTTGCGGGTGTTGGCGACGGCCTCGCTTTCGGGAACGATGAAACCGTTACCCTCATGACTGACGAGAAGCAGTTTCGCCGCTGGATCGTGCACGAAGGCTGTCAGAATGTCCTGATCGTTTTCCATATCGACAAGGATGCGGATCGGCTCTCCATGGCCGCGACCGCCCGGAAGCGTGTTCGCGCCGATGGTGAAGAACTTGCCGCCTGTCGTGAAGAACAGGAGCTTGTCGGTCGTCTCGGCATGGAAAGCGAGCTTGAGCTTGTCGCCCTCCTTGAAGGCAAGCGTCGAGAAATCGGCCAGATGCCCCTTCATCGCCCGCAGCCAGCCCTTTTCGGATACAACGATCGTGACCGGCTCGCGCTCGATCATTGCCTGATGGATATCTTCCAGATCGTGGGTCGGCGCGTCGGCGAAGGTCGTGCGGCGCGCACCAAGCTCGGTCTTCGGGCCGAACTTTTCGCGTACCGACTTGATTTCGGCGCTGATCTTCTTCCATTGGCGCGTTCCGGAAGCGAGCAGCCCTTCAAGGTCCGTCTTCTCAACCGTGAGTTCATCGAACTCCTTGCGGATTTCGAATTCCTCAAGCTTACGCAACGAACGCAGGCGCATGTTGAGGATCGACTCGGCCTGAACGTCGGTCAGTTCAAAGGTGCGCATCAGGTCCTGTTTCGGCTCATCCTCCTCACGGATGATGCGGATCACCTCATCAAGGTTGAGATAGGCGATCAGCAGGCCGCCGAGAATTTCCAGGCGCCGTTCTATTTCCGCCAGACGGAACTGCGACCGGCGGACGAGCACTTCCTTGCGATGGTCGAGCCACTCGCGCAGGACAGCGCCCAGCGACAGGACATTCGGCACCTTGCCGTGCGACAGCACGTTCATGTTGAGCGAAACGCGGCTTTCAAGCTCGGTCAGCTTGAACAGCGATTCCATCAACAGCTCGGGATCGACCGTCCGGTTCTTCGGCTCCAGAACGATGCGAATGTCTTCCGCCGACTCGTCGCGAACATCGTCGAGCAATGGAAGCTTCTTTGCCAGAAGCAGTTCGGCGATCTTTTCGATGAGGCGGGACTTCTGCACCTGATAGGGAATTTCGGTGATGACGATCACCCAGGTGCCGCGATTGCCCTCTTCCTTTTCCCAACGCGCGCGGACGCGAAACGCGCCGCGGCCCGTGCGATAGGCATCGAGGATATTGCCGTGCTCTTCGACAAGAATGCCGCCGGTCGGGAAATCCGGGCCTCGCACCTTGCATTTCAGCAGAGCAGCCGGATCGGTCTCGGCTTCGCGCTTCAACTCTTCCCATTGTTCCGGCGAGGTCACAAGTTCCTCCACCGGCGCTTCGGGATGATTGATCAGATAGAGCGCTGACGAGCAAAGCTCCGCCACATTGTGCGGCGGAATGTTGGTCGCCATGCCGACCGCGATCCCGGCGGAGCCATTGGCCAGCAGGTTCGGAAAAGCGCCGGGAAGGACGATGGGTTCCTCGTCTTCCTCGTTATAGGTGGGGCGGAAATCGATGGCGTTTTCGTTGATGCCTTCGAGCAGCAGCGTCGCGACTTCCGTCATACGCGCTTCTGTGTAACGCATGGCGGCAGCATTATCGCCGTCGATATTGCCGAAATTGCCCTGCCCGTCCACCAGCGGATAACGCACCGCGAAATCCTGCGCCAGACGCACCAGCGCATCATAAATCGATGCGTCGCCATGCGGATGGAACTTACCCATCACGTCGCCGACGATACGGGCGCATTTCGCATAGGCCTGATCGGGATTGAGGCGCAGCAGGCGCATGGCATGCATGATGCGGCGATGCACGGGCTTCAGGCCGTCGCGCACGTCCGGCAGTGCGCGATGCATGATCGTCGACAGCGCATAAGCGAGGTAACGTTCCTCGAGAGCCGATTTGAGATCGACCCGCTCGATGTGTTCTTCGCCGTCGTCCGGCGGAATCAGACTTTTTCCCATGTCTCTTCGTACCAACTGCGCGATTCGCCAGCAAGAGTTCAGGAGAACCAATCCAGTACATTAGTGTGCAATAGTCGCAATCCTGCCGCCATTTGCGTCCTATAGAGCTATCAGGGTGAATTTCCCCCGCTGCAATCGCAGGCTGAGGAAATCATGTTGTTATTGCGAGTGATTTCCGCCTATGAATGCCGCGCTACATCAGAGCGCCGATCCGATTGGATCAGATCGGCGCTCTGATCCTTTGTTTTGATGCGCATCTCATCCGAAAGCCGTTTACGCTTTTCGGGATGCGCTCTAAAGATCAGGCAGGAGCTTCGAATGCAGGTTTTCGTCAATATCAGGCCAGCGGCACGTGTTCTGGCTGCCGGAACAGCGCTTTCGCTCGTATTCGGCAGTGCTGCCATGGCCGCAGACGCCAATGCAGTCGCCGAGCGCATCAAGGCGCTCTACGCTAAACAGGGTGGCGAACTGAGCTTCGCCAATGTCCAGGCGAGCGGCTCCGACATCGTGCTTCAGGGCACCAAGATCAAGCTGCCGACGATCGGCGAAAAGGAAACCGCCATCGGTGACGTGACGCTGCAGAACGTTCAGGATGCACCGGACGGCGGCTACAGCATCGAGCAGGTCACCGTGCCCGACCTGGCGCTTGCCGGTGAGACCGACAAGAACGACAAGGCCGAGATGAAGGGCCTTGCCATGCAGAACGTGCACATTCCGTCGGAAAAGGCCAAGGGCCCGCTCGACAGCATCGTCATGTATGACAAGCTGAAGATCGATGAAATCCAGTTCGGCACGCCGGGCAAAGACGGCGCCACGGTGAAGGGCTTCGATCTGTCGCTCGACACCACCAACAAGGCCGAGAAGATCGGCTATGTCTGGACCATCGCCAATATCGACGCGACATTTGAAAAGGGCGGCAAGAACCCGCTCGCGCCGCTCGACATGAACACGTTCAACGGCTCGCTGACCTCGAAGGGCAGCTGGTCGCCGACTTCCGGCGACACGTCGCTGGACCAGCTGGAGCTTGAGGCGAAGGAACTTGGCAAGATCAACATCACCGGCAGCCTCGGCGGGTATGATCTGGCATTCCTCGAAGCCGTCCAGAAGACTCAGGAAAACATGAGCAAGGCCGATGCGGACAAGGACGCCGCCGGTCTCGCCATTCTTGGTCTGGCGGAACAGCTCAACCTCAAGAACCTGTCGATCCGCTTCGATAACGATACCCTGACCCAGAAGGTCCTGGATTATTATGCGAAGCAGCAGGGCGCGGACGGCAAGCAGCTCGGCGAGCAGATGAAGATGATGGTTCCGCTGATGGCGACACAGCTCAAGAACCCGGAATTCGCCCAGCAGCTCAAGGTCGCGGCCGACAAGTATTTCACCGATCCGAAGTCGCTGACCATCAGCGCATCGCCGGATCAGCCGGTGACCTTCGCGTCCATCGTTGCAACCGCATCGCTGGATCCGACCAAGATTATCCAGCTTCTGAAAATCAGTGTCGACGCCAACAACTAGAGCATTTCCAGCAAAAGCGCGAAGCGGTTTTGCGCTGGATAATGCGGCGAAAACAAATACTTGGAGCGGTTCCGACTATCCCGTTTCAGTCGAAAGCGCCCCAGAATGAAAAAAGCCCGGTGCATTTCCACCGGGCTTTTCTCTCACCTAATAAAAAACCCGGCTCAAGGCCGGGTTTTTCTTTCTGTAAAACCGCTTAGCTCTTCTGTACCGGAGCCAGACGAATATGCAGGTCGCGCAGCTGCGCGGGCGTCACATCCGAAGGCGCGTTCATCAGGAGATCGAGCGCCTGCTGGTTCATCGGGAACAGCGAGATTTCGCGCAGGTTCTTCGCGCCGACCAGAAGCATGATGACGCGGTCGATGCCGGCGGCCATGCCGCCATGCGGAGGCGCACCGTACTGGAATGCGCGATAGAGACCGCCGAAGCGCTCTTCCACGTCCTGCTGGCTGAGGCCGACCTTCTCGAATGCCTTGACCATGACGTCCGGCAACTGGTTACGGATCGAGCCGGAAGCAATTTCAAAGCCGTTGCAGACGAGATCGTACTGGTAAGCCTTGATCGCCAGCGGGTCCTGGTTTTCCAGCGCGTCCATACCGCCCTGCGGCATGGAGAACGGGTTGTGCGCGAAGTCGAGCTTCTTGTTGTCCTCGTCCCATTCGTAGAACGGGAAGTCGATGATCCATGCCAGTTCGAAACGGTCACGATCGATGAGGTTCAGTTCTTCACCGGCGCGCGTGCGGGCGTCGCCCGCGAACTTGTAGAACTTGGACGGCAGGCCAGCCACGAAGAAGCAGGCGTCGCCATCGCCGAGGCCGAGCTGATTGCGCAGCGCTTCGGTGCGTTCTTCGCCGATGTTCTTGGCAATCGGGCCGGCGCCTTCAAGCTTGTCGCCTTCCTTGCGCCAGAAGATATAGCCGAGGCCCGGCTGGCCCTCACCCTGCGCCCAGGAATTCATGCGGTCGCAGAATGCGCGGCTTCCGCCGGTCTTGGCCGGGATTGCCCAGACTTCGACCTTCGGGTCGTTGGCGATCATGTTGGCGAAGACCTTGAAGCCCGACCCTGCAAAATGTTCGGTCACGGCCTGCATTTCAATCGGGTTGCGCAGGTCCGGCTTGTCCGAACCATAGGTGCGGATCGCATCGTCATAGGCGATGCGGCGGAATTTCTGCGTCACCGGCTTGCCTTCGGCAAACTCTTCGAAGATGCCGCGCATGACGGGCTCCATCGTTTCCCAGACTTCTTCCTGGGTCACGAAGCTCATTTCGAGGTCGAGCTGGTAGAACTCGCCCGGCAGGCGGTCGGCACGCGGGTCTTCGTCGCGGAAGCAGGGCGCAATCTGGAAGTAGCGGTCGAAACCGGCGACCATCAGAAGCTGCTTGTACTGCTGCGGCGCCTGCGGCAGAGCGTAGAACTTGCCCGGATGAATACGGCTCGGCACGAGGAAGTCGCGCGCGCCCTCCGGCGAGGAAGCAGTCAGGATCGGCGTGGTGAACTCGTTGAAACCGATCTCGGTCATGCGGCGGCGCATCGCGGCAATGATCTTCGTGCGGCTCATGATGTTCTTGTGCAGCGTTTCGCGGCGCAGGTCGAGGAAGCGGTACTTCAGGCGAATGTCTTCCGGATAGTCCGGTTCGCCGAAGACCGGCAGCGGCAGTTCCTTGGCAGCCGCCAGCACTTCGATTTCCGTTGCGAAGATTTCGACTTCGCCGGTCGGCAGGTTGGCGTTGACCGCATCGTCTGCGCGGGCCTTCACTTCACCATCGACACGGATAACCCATTCGCCGCGAACGGTTTCGGCAACCTTGAAGGCGGGCGAATCGGGATCGGCCACGATCTGGGTAATGCCGTAATGGTCGCGAAGATCGATGAAGAGAATGCCGCCATGGTCACGGACGCGGTGAACCCAGCCGGAAAGGCGAACGTTGGAACCAACGTCCGTCTTGCGAAGGGCTGCGCAGGTATGGCTGCGGTAACGGTGCATGATTTCTGCCTTTTGGTAAGATAAATCAGTGCAGGCAAAGCGCTGCAAATTCTGGCGGAAAAGCGCATTTTGACCAGGTTTTGTCAAGTCTGCACTCTCTGCAAGCGTCGAGGTTCGGGCGCCTTGACGCAAAGTATCGACAAAAAACACTATTTGCACTTGTTATACGGCGCGTTTTGCGCATTCTTTCGCGACAAGCGGCCGCGCTTTCTCTAAAAGGTAACCATGCATCTCATTACGACGACAGAGGCCCTCGAAGAGGCCGTATCCGCCCTTGCCAAATCCGATTTCGTCACAGTCGATACGGAGTTCATCCGCGAAACGACGTTCTGGCCGGAATTGTGCCTGATCCAGATGGCCTCGCCCGACCACACAGCGCTTGTGGACGCTCTCGCGCCCGGACTGGACCTCGCACCCTTCTTCCGCCTGATGGCCGACGAAAAGGTGGTCAAGGTTTTCCATGCCGCGCGGCAGGACATCGAAATCGTCTTCCACCTCGGCGACCTGATCCCCTCTCCCGTCTTCGACAGTCAGGTGGCAGCAATGGTCTGCGGGTTTGGCGACGCCATTTCCTACGACCAGCTCGTCCAGAAGGTTACGGGCAAGCACATCGACAAGTCATCGCGGTTTACCGACTGGCGACGCCGCCCCCTTTCCGAGAAGCAGCTCGACTATGCGCTGGCGGACGTGACCTATCTGCGCGACATCTATCTCTATCTGAAGCAGGAACTTGTGAAAGAGGGACGCAGCGAGTGGGTGAACGAGGAAATGGCGGTGCTCACTTCCCGCGAAACCTACGACCTTCATCCCGACGACGCATGGCGGCGGGTGAAGGCGCGCGTTCGCAAGCCAATCGAGCAGGCGATCGTGCAGGCCGTCGCCGCCTGGCGCGAGCGCGAAGCCCGCGAACGCAATGTGCCGCGCGGACGCATCATCAAGGACGACACGATTGCCGAAATCGCCCAGCAGCAGCCGCGGGACGCGGAAGCGCTTGGACGTCTTCGTTCCATCCCCAAGGGCTGGGAGCGTTCCGCGCAGGCTGCGGGTCTGGTCGCTGCGATCCAGTCGGCGCTTGAAATCCCGAAGGAAGACCTGCCGAAATTGCCAAAGCAGTCGCATTCGCCGGAAGGCAGCGCGGCGGCAGCCGATATCCTCAAGGTGCTGCTCAAGCTTGTGACAGAGGAACACGGCGTCGCGGCAAAGATCGTGGCGAGTTCCGACGACATCGACAAGATCGCAGCGGAAGGCGACAATGCAAACGTGCCTGCCCTGCATGGCTGGCGCCGCGAGGTTTTCGGTCAGAAAGCTCTCGATCTCATCGACGGCAAGATCGGGATCAAGTTCGAGAACCGGCGGATAAGGGCGGTGGAGTTAGGGCAATAAGGCAGTAAGGCAGTAAGGCAATATGTGTATGCTCGCGCTGAACATACTGCCTTACTGCCCTACTCGCTTACTGCCTTATTCCCTTGTCCCCTCAATCGCGCCGTCGCCGACCGCGAAATAGATGTTCTTGCCCGTCAGCTTCGCCAGTTGCTGCAACCGGCCTTCGGGGCGGTCCGAAATCAGATCGGCGAGATCGCCGGGGACGACCAGCGCAATCCCGTTTTCTTCCTCGCGCCAGAAAAGACGCGGGATGACGCCCGGCATCGAAGCCGACAGAAGGTAGACCACGCGCAGAAGCGCCCCGAGCAGTTTGGCCCGTTCGCGCAGACGCGGTGTGGCGAGCTGCATGATCTCCGGTGCGATTTCGTCCTCGATCAGTCCTTCGTGACGATAGTAATTGGCAAGCGCCATGAAGGAACGTCCCGCATGGTCGATGCCCCCGAACGAGCCGTGGGCGATGATGTTCAGCGCCTGCGAGCCGCGATAATCGGGATGCGCGCGCCAGCTTATGTCCGCCACGAGGCAGGCGGCCTGCCTGTATCGCGCCTCGTCGTCGGTTTCGTCAAAACCGAGTAACGGCAGGGACGACGTCGTCCACGTCGCCAGTTCACGGGCATGGCGCGGAGAGCGCGAGCGCAGAATGGAAAACTCTTCCGCCGAGGCCAGCAGCGGATCGAGAAGCTGCTCGTTCTTGGGCAATAGCGAATAAAGATAGCCTTCGCGCACGCCGAGCGCCGAGAAAACGATCTTGGAAGGCTTCATCAGGCGGATCGTCTCAAGCAGCACCGTCGCGCCATAGGACAAGAGCTGGCGGCGGTTCTTCGAAACTGCCTCGATGCCGCGCATCGTGTCGAGATTACCCTTGGCGACGCGCTTCAGGAAGCTTTGCGCTTCCACCGGGTTCATCTCGTAACCGTGCATGACGTGCAGCGGATAATTCTTCGCCGTCATATGCAGCTTGGCAAGGTTACGCCACGTGCCGCCCACGGCATAGAAAACCTGCCCCTGATGGGCTTTCAGAAGCGTCGCCTTCGCCAGTTCCGCGCGCGCAATCTTCGTCGCCTCGGGTAGTTTCTCGTTGGACATATCTTGCAAGCGCAGGCCGCCGAGCGGCAAGGTGATCCCCTCGCCCACCTCGTGGTCATCCACGGCGACCAGTTCAAGGCTGCCGCCGCCAAGATCACCCGTCACGCCCTTCGGCTTGTAGAAGCCGGAAATGATGCCGAGCGCTGAATAATAAGCTTCTTCCTTGCCGGACAATACCTCGATGTGCCGGCCAAGAATGGCTTCCGCCTGGGCGATGAAGTCGGGGCCGTTCTTAGCTTCACGCGCGGCAGCAGTCGCCAGCGCATGAATGGAAACCGCGCCCGCCTGTTCGGCCAGGGCGCGAAAGCGTTTCAGCGCGCGAAGCGCCGCCTCAACGGATTTCTCGTTGAGCTTGCCGGTCTTTGCGAGGCCTTTGCCAAGGCCGCAGAGAATCTTTTCGTTGAAAAGCACCGTCGGCGAACGGACGATGCCTTCATAAATGACGACACGGATCGAGTTCGAGCCAATGTCGATGACCGCAACGGGTTTCAGCCCCTTGAGGCGGCCTTGTGCTACAGCTGGACTCATGCAATCGTTTTTCTTTCCGCCTGCGCACGCTTGCGATGCGCGATAAGGCGGGGGGCCGAAGACTTCAGCGACTTTCCGCGACCCGACAGGCTAGGATTGGTCATGAAATATTCCTGCGCGTTGAAAGCTTCCTCTCCTGCCTCTTTTTCTATCCGGCGAGAGGTGCCGTCCGCAAGTAGCTGATAGCTCTGTTGGTTATCAATTATGTTGGCAAACATGATTTGCGACAGGATTTGCTGATGCACTGTGGCATTTGTGATCGGAACGAGGGTCTCCACGCGGCGATCAAGGTTGCGCGGCATCATGTCGGCGGAACCGATATAGACGATTGCCTTGTCGGAGGGCAGGTCATTGCCGTTTCCGAAGCAGAAAATGCGGCTATGCTCCAGAAAACGCCCGACAATCGACTTGGCGCGGATATTGTCCGAGAGCCCCGGAACGCCGGGACGCAGGCAGCAGATGCCGCGCACGACGAGATCGATCTGCACGCCCGCCTGGCTCGCCATGTAGAGCGCGTCAATAATCTGTGGATCGACCAGCGCGTTCATCTTCATCCAGATCGCAGCCGGACGTCCGGCCTTCGCATGCGCCACCTCATCCTCGATGTGCTTGAGGATTCGGGCGCGCAGCGTGAAGGGTGAAATCGCGATCTTCATTTCCTCGGCAGGCTGGGCATAGCCGGTGATGAAATTGAAGATATGCGCCACATCGCGCGCAATATCCGCGTCCGAGGTGAAGAACGACAGGTCGGTATAGATGCGCGCCGTGATCGGATGATAATTGCCGGTGCCCAGATGCACATAGGAGCGCAGCTTCTGGTCTTCGCGGCGCACCACGAGCGACATTTTCGCGTGTGTTTTCAACTCGATGAAGCCGAACACCACCTGAACGCCCGCGCGTTCCAGATCGCGGGCCCAGCGAATGTTGGCTTCCTCATCGAAACGGGCTTTCAGCTCGACCAGCGCCGTCACCGACTTGCCTGCCTCGGCTGCATCGACCAGCGCGCGCACGATCGGGCTGTCGTTGGAGGTGCGGTAAAGCGTCTGCTTGATGGCCAGCACGTCCGGGTCGGCTGCGGCCTGCCGCAGGAACTGCACCACCACGTCGAAGGATTCATAGGGGTGATGGACCACGATGTCCTTTTCGCGAATCGCAGCGAAGCAATCGCCGCCATGTTCGCGAATGCGCTCGGGAAAACGCGGATTGTAGGACACGAATTTCAGGTCTTCACGCGGGATCGAAACGATCTCCGAAATCATGTTCAACGCCAGCAGGCCTTCGTGCACGCTGATCCGGTTTTCCGAAACGCCCAGTTCCGTCGCCACGAATATGCGCAGCGCTTCGGGCATTTCGCCGTCGAATTCGATGCGGATCACCTGTCCGCGGCGGCGGCGCTTCAACGCCGTTTCAAAGAGACGGACCAGATCCTCGGCCTCTTCTTCCACTTCGATATCGCTGTCGCGGATGATGCGGAACGTACCGGCGCCACGCACTTCATAACCGGGGAAAAGCCGCCCGATGAACAGGCTCACCGCATCCTCGATGGTGATGAAGCGGTAGTCGTTGGTCTGCTCGGTCGGCAGTTGGATAAAGCGCTTCAGGGCGACCGGAATGCGCAGGAGCGCGGTCATCGGATGATTGTCGGCGCGGCGCGCAAGCTGCAACGCGATGGAGAAGCCGAGATTCGGAATGAACGGGAACGGATGCGCAGGATCGATGGAGAGCGGCGTCAGGACCGGGAAAATTGTTTCGAGGAAGTGATTTTCAAGCCATTCCTTTTCCGGCCGGGAAAGCGCGGAGGGGCGGACGATCTCGATGCTTTCCTGTTCCAGTTCCTCGCGTAGCGCGCGCAGACGCCCCTGCTGTTCTTCCTGCAGCCGCCCCACTTCGTCCAGAACGAAATCGAGCTGTTCCTGCGGCGTGCGCCCATCGGCACTGCGCAGCGCCACGCCGGCACGCACCTGTGCGGCAAGTCCGGCGATGCGAACCATGAAGAACTCATCGAGATTGGCGGCGGAGATGGACAGGAAGCGCAGGCGTTCGAGCAGAGGCTGGCGCATGTTGGCGGCTTCTTCGAGAACGCGGCGGTTGAACTGCAACCAGGAAAACTCGCGGTTCACGAAGCGGTCGGCGCTCTGCATCAGTTCGCCGTTCAAAGCTTTGTGAACCTCGGGGTCCGCTTCCATATCGGGAACGACGCTTGGGTTGGGGGCCAGTCCGGCTGTCATCTCGTGGTTCCCGCCTTCGGTCACGCTGGGGGTTTCGCTCGCCATAACGCTGTTTTCGCTCATGTTTCCTGTCCCGACCGCCACCGGAACATTCCGGCTCCGTCTGTCTGTTTCTCCGCGCATCCTGATCGAAAATTGCTTCGCACTTTTCCGGATGCTCGATAAACCTATGGCTGTCATATGACAGTTTGATAGCAAATAGCTTGAAATGTCCTCAGAATTGATGAAAACGCTTCCGGAAACAAGACTTTCGCGGTACACGCATGCCAATGTCCAGCATGATCCTGTCCGGCACCCGGCGCAAGACCATGCCCATACCGCCCATCGACCAGAACCGGAGCATGTTATGTCCGATCACATCATTCCTCACTTTCAGAACGACGCCGGCCATGCTGCCATCGAAATCGGCGTGAAGGAATTCATGTGCGTCGGTGCCAACCCGCCTTTCGATCATCCGCATGTGTTTCTCGACATGGGCGATGAAAGCGAAGCCGTTTGCCCGTATTGCTCGACGCTCTATCGCTACAATGCAAAGCTCCATGCCGACGAAACCGTTCCGGCTGGCTGCGCCTACGAAGCACCTGCCGATAAGGCAGCCTGATCACGGCTGTTGATCCGGGCTGAACTCCGGATGGTCTCACCGACATGAGCAAAGGGCGCATATTGATTGCCGGGGCCGGAGTTGCCGGCCTGTCGGCAGCGCTGGAACTGGCAGCACGCGGCTGGAACGTCCGGCTCGTCGAAAAGGCAGAAACCCTTTCGGAAGTCGGCGCTGGCCTGCAACTTGCCCCCAATGCAATGCGCCACCTGCAACGGCTCGGCGTGGCCGACCGTCTTTCCACCCAGGCTGTCACGCCGGAAGCGCTCTACCTCATGGACGGGCGCAAGGCGCGTCCCCTGATGGAAATGAAGCTCGGCGACAAGGCCCGCCAGCGCTGGCATCATCCCTACGCAGTGTGCCATCGCGCCGACCTGCAATCGGCATTGCTCGACGCCTGCCGCGAACAGCCGGGCATCGAGATCAGCCTCGGCGCAGAAATCACAGATCATCACGTCGAGAACGGGGCCGTTGCGGCCACCGTCCGCCATGGCAATTCCGAAGAGCCCGCCGACGCTGCCTATCTGATCGCCTGTGACGGGGTCTGGTCGGCTGAACGATCCAAGGCAGGTTTCAGCAAGGCGCGGTTCAGCGGGCATATTGCGTGGCGCACGACGCTCGCTACCAGCGCCCTGCCCGCTTCCTTCCTCAACGCCGTGCCGGAACGCAAAGCCGTCTCCGCCTGGCTCGGCAACAAGGCGCATTTCATCGCCTATCCGGTCAAGGGCGGCAGTTTCTTCAATTTTGTCGCCATCACGACCGGCGAGAATCCCGGTGAAGTCTGGTCCAGAACCGGCGACCCCGCGCGTCTGCGCTCCATCTATGCCAATTGGGGCGCGCCCGTTCGCGACGTGCTGGCGGCTGCCGATGAGTGGACCTACTGGCCGCTTTTTGAAATGCCGGATGCTCAATTCGTCGGGCCGGACCGGACGATTTTTCTCGGCGACGCATCGCACGCGATCACGCCTTTTGCGGCGCAGGGCGCTGCGATGGCGATCGAGGATGCGGCCGCGCTGGCGCAGGCGCTGGACGGCAGCGACCACGAATCCGGATTGAGGCGCTTCGATGCGGTCCGCAAGGAGCGGATCGCTGCGGTCGCCAAACGGGGCCAGCTCAACAGGTTTGCCTATCACGCCACCGGTATTTTTGCGCTTGGCCGCAACACGCTCTTCGCCCTGCGCAGCCCGGACAGTTTTCTCAAGGATCTGGACTGGCTTTATGGCTATGACGCTATTGCGGCCATGCGGGACCAGGGCAGGTCCTGACCCTAGGCCGCGTCGCGTGCGGCTTCCAGCGCCGCAACATCGATCTTGACCATCTTCATCATGGCATCGGCGACGCGCTGGCGCACGTCCGGCGGACCGTCCTGCAGGATATCCAGCAGCATGTCCGGCACGATCTGCCACGAAAACCCGTATTTGTCGGTCAGCCAGCTGCATTCCATCGGCGAGCCGCCTTCCAGCAGCTTTTCCCAGAACGCATCCACTTCCGCCTGGTCCCTGCATCGTACGATCAAGGAACTTGCTGGTGAAAACTTGAACTGGGGCCCGCCGTTCAGGCCGCATATTTTTTGCCCGTCGAGCGTAAAGTTCACCACAACCGGCTGGTTCTCGTTTTGCTGATGGCCATGCCTGAAAAGGATGGCCCCGTCGATCGAAGCCGGTCTTCCGCACGCGCGGAAGACCGAAACATAGTGGTTGGCGGCTTCTTCAGCATTTCCGTCGAACCAGAGACAAATCGTCAAACCTGACATTTTCTCCTCCATTGTCCGGGGTAGTCATTCTCCCGAATGCTAGCCCATGACCTTTTTGGCTTCTTCCATGTCCATCCACATGATCTCCCAGATATGGCCGTCGAGATCCTCGAAGCTGCGTCCGTACATGAAGCCGTAATCCTGCTTCGGGCCGGGGTCGGCCTTTCCGCCAGCGTTGACCGCCTTCTCCACCGTCGCATCCACTTCGGCCTTGCTTTCCGCCGACAGACAGACCAGCACCTCGCTGACCGTGTTGGCATCAGCGATCTTCTTCGGCGTGAACTGGCTGAACTTGTCGTGGTCGAGGATCATCACGTGGATCGTATCCGAAAAGACCATGCCGGAAGCCGTTTCGTCCGAGAACATGGGGTTCCTGGTGGCGCCGATGGCTTCGTAGAAGCTCGTCGACTTCGCGACATTCTTCACAGGCAGGTTCACGAAAATCATTTTCGGCATGGGATTTCCTCCGTTGGTGGGCCGGCGGCCCGCTCCTGTTTTTTCGATTATCTATCGCCTGCCCGGGTCCCCGGCGATATCAAGGTCGAGCCTTCCGGCGCAGAACTCACGCAATTGGCATCGGAAGAACTCAAAGTTCGCTTGTACATAATGGCATATAAGTTATAATTAGCAACCATGCAGTTAGAAAAAATAACCAACTCGCAAAAACCATCTGCGAAGCGCAGCTATGATGATGCTTGTGCGGCGGCCCATGCTCTTGATTTGATTGGGGAACGCTGGTCGCTTCTGGTGATGCGCGAATTGATGTTCGGCCCCAAACGCTTCAGTGATTTGCGGGCTGATCTGCCGGGCGTGAGCGCCAATGTCCTCACGCAACGACTTGAAGGGCTGGAAGAAGCAGGCATTCTTTGCAAGAAAAAATTGCCCCCTCCCGCCTCGGTCCAGGTCTATGAGCTGACCGAGTGGGGTTATGAGAGCGAACCTATTCTCCAGACACTGGGCCGATGGGCGGCGCGCTCGCCGAAACATGATCCCAACCTGCCGATTTCGACCGTTTCCTTCCTGCTTTCGCTGCGGACCATGATCGATCATGAGAGGGCTGCGGGCATGCGGGCGGTGATCGGCCTTCGTCTGGACGGGGAAGACTTTACGGCTCATCTTGACGATTCCGGGATTGGGATAGAACGCGGCGCGGCGCAGGAATATGACCTGCATTTCGAAAGTTCGCCGCGTATGCTGGCCGCTGCCATCTATGGCGGGCAACCTCTTTCGGCGCTGGAAAGCGCCAATGTTCTCAAGATCATGGGCGACCGTGCGCTTGCAGAAAAATTCGTGACGCTGTTCCCGCTTCCCGACAAGGCCCCACTGCCTGAATAGGATATGCAACTTTTTGGTTGCTTATTTTGCCCCCGCCCCTATATTGGCAACCGTAAAGTTGCCAATTACGGAGGATGCAATCATGACCGTTGAAAGCAATACCGACCGCATTGTGAAGACCGTGGACATCCGCGCGGGGATTGACCGCGTATGGCGCGCCCTCACCGACCATGAAGAATTCGGGAGCTGGTTCCAGGTCAAGCTCGACGGCCCGTTCATCGTCGGCACCAGGTCGACCGGTCACATCACCTATCCGGGTTTCGAGCATGAACCGTGGGAATCCTTCATCAAGGAAATGAAGGCTCCGTCCTATTTTGCCTTCACATGGCATCCTTACGCGGTGGACCACAGCATCGACTATTCCAAGGAGCCGCCGACGCTGGTGGAGTTCAAGCTGGAACCGATCGAGGCGGGAACGCGGCTGACGGTGATCGAAAGCGGTTTTGATGCCCTGCCCGCAGAACGCCGTCCGCTGGCGCTGCGTATGAACAAAGGCGGCTGGGAGGAACAGGTCGGCAATATCAAGAGACACGCCGAAAATGGATGATAGGCCAGAAATGACCGGCACGGCCATGTCCATGGTTTTCGCAGCGCTTGCCGATCCAACCCGGCTGGCGCTCATCGAGACCCTGAGCGACGGCGAAAGCCGCTCGATCGTGGTGCTGTCGCAGAATGGCAGCATCACCCGGCAGGCCGTCACCAAGCATCTGTCCGTGCTGGAGCAGGCAAATTTGGTCGAACGCGAAAAGGTCGGCCGGGAAAGCCGGTTTCGGCTGCATCCCGCCCCGCTTGTCGACGCCCGCGCCTATCTGGCAAGCGTTTCCAGCCAGTGGGACGATGCACTCCAGCGCCTGCGCCGGTTCGTGGAAGATTAGGGTTGCCTGAACAGAAGCGACGAAGTGCCCTTCACAAAGCCGAGCTTCTCGTAGAAGGGCACAAGCCGATCCGGGCAATAAAGCTCGAAGCTTTTCACACGCTTCAGCTTTTCATGGTGGAGTGTACGCTCCACAAGGGCCTGTCCGAGGCCCTGCCCGCGATGCTCTTCGGCCACAATGACATCGAAGATCATCGCCTTGAAGGTGAAATCGCTCAGCACCCGCGCAAAACCGGCAATACGGTCATTGCCATCAAGACAGAACAACAGCAGGTCGCAATGGGCCAGCATATGGGTGACGTCTTCAAGGCTGCGCTCCCTGGTCCACCATTCGTTGCAATAGAATGTGTGGAACTCCTGATAGCGCTCGGCTGGAAGCTCTTCGATCCATTGAATATCCGTCACCATGCCCCCCTCCCGTTCTCGTAAAAACACCCGCCGGCGGACCGGCGGGTGTTTTAATTTCGAGCGATGAGCCTGATCAGTGCAGGATCTGGCTGAGGAACAGCTTGGTGCGTTCGTGCTGCGGATTGTCGAAGAACTCGTCCGGCGAGTTCTGCTCGACGATCTGGCCCTGATCCATGAAGATCACGCGGTTGGCAACCTGACGGGCAAAGCCCATTTCGTGCGTCACGCAGATCATCGTCATGCCTTCGGCGGCAAGGCTCACCATCGTGTCCAGCACTTCCTTGACCATTTCCGGGTCGAGCGCCGATGTCGGCTCATCGAACAGCATGACTTTCGGGTTCATGCACAGTGCGCGCGCAATGGCGACGCGCTGCTGCTGGCCGCCGGAAAGCTGGCCCGGATATTTGTTGGCCTGTTCGGGAATCTTTACACGCGCCAGATAATGCATGGCGATTTCTTCAGCCTGCTTTTTCGGCATCTTGCGCACCCAGATCGGCGCCAGCGTGCAGTTTTCCAGAATCGTCAGGTGCGGGAAGAGGTTGAAGTGCTGGAACACCATGCCGACTTCGCGGCGCACTTCATCGATCTTCTTCAGGTCATTGGTCAGCTCGATGTTGTCCACGACGATCTTGCCCTTCTGGTGTTCTTCCAGACGGTTGATGCAGCGGATCATGGTCGACTTACCCGAGCCCGACGGGCCGGCCACAACGATGCGCTCGCCGCGCATGACCTTCAGATTGATGTCGCGCAGAACGTGGAACTCCCCGTACCACTTGTGCATGTTGGTGATTTCGATGGCGACATCGGTTTTGGAAACCTGCATCTTTGAACGGTCAACTTCCACTCCGAGCTCGGATTGCGGGAGGGCGCTTTGTGCACTCATTTCCATTATTCCCTTTATTCTTATCGTTTATGACCCGTATCGAGGCGTCGTTCCATGAATATAGAGTATCGCGACATTGCGAAACAGAAAATCCAGAAAACGAAGCCCGCAAAGATCAGACCAGTAGCAGGCGTCTGTGGAGAAGCCCAGTTAGCGTCGGCGAAGTTCTGACGGACGATGCCCAACAGGTCGAACATGCCGATGATGTAGACAAGGCTCGTATCCTTGAAGAGACCGATGAAGGTGTTGACGATTCCCGGAATGACCAGCTTCAGCGCCTGCGGCAGGACGATCAGTCCCGTTTTCTGCCAGTAGCTGAGGCCAAGCGCATCCGCGCCTTCATACTGCCCGCGCGGAATGGCCTGGAGGCCGCCGCGCACCACTTCCGCCATATAGGCCGAAGCGAAAAGCGCCACGCCGATCAAGGCACGCAGCAACTTGTCGAAAGTCACGCCCGGCGGCAGGAACAGGGGCAGCATGACGCTGGCCATGAACAGCACCGTCACCAGCGGAACGCCGCGCACCATTTCGATGAAGATGATCGAGAACGCCCTGATGACCGGCAGCTTTGAACGCCGTCCGAGCGCCAGCACGATCCCCAGCGGCAGCGACACGGCGATGCCGACAAAGGACAGGACAAGCGTGACCAGCAGCCCGCCCCACAGCGGCGTCTCCACATAGGGAAGGCCGAACCAGCCGCCGACCAGCAGGAAGAAGGCGACAATCGGAAAGACGAAGAAGAACAGGATCGCGTTGAGCCCCTTCTTCGGCGCCTTCGGAATCAGGAGCGGCACCAGAAGAACGGCGAAGATCAGCGCCGTCAGGTTGACGCGCCAGCGCTCCGAAATCGGATAGCGACCATAGAGAAACTGCTCGTATTTCGCATTCACGAAAGCCCAGCATGCGCCCGACCAGCCTTCCGGCTGTGCGCCGCCTTGCGCGACGGTGAGGCAGGCGGTGCGATCCGCACCGGTCCACACGGCCTTGACGAACAGCCATTCGATGATCGGCGGAAGAAACCACGCCACGACCAGCAGGCCGAGAATGGTCAGCGCCGCATCGACGGGCGTTGCGAACAGGTTGACGCGCAGCCAGTGGGAAAGCCCCTGCACCGAGCGCGGCGGCGCTTCGCCATCCACCATCTGCGTGCGTACATATTGGAGATCTGCATTTTCCATTGTCATCTCTCCACCAGCGCCATCTTGGCATTGAACCAGTTCATGAGGCCCGAGGTAATCAGGCTGATGCCGAGATAGATCACCATCCAGATAGCCACGACCTCGACCGATTGACCGGTCTGGTTGAGGATCGTTCCGCCGACGGCGACAAGATCGGGATAGCCGATGGCGATTGCGAGCGACGAGTTCTTGATAAGGTTCAGATACTGGCTCGACAGCGGCGGGATGATGATGCGCAGCGCCTGCGGCACGATGATGAGGCGCATCGTCTGGCCGGGACGCAGGCCAACGGCATAGGCCGCTTCCGTCTGCCCCTTGTTGACGCCCAGAACACCGGCGCGGACGGTCTCGGCAATGAAGGACGCGGTGTAGAAGGACAGCGCCAGGAACAGGGCCAGGAACTCCGGCTTGACCTGCGCACCGCCGGTCAGGTTGAAGGTCCCCAGTTTCGGCGTGTCGAACGAGATCGGAAAGCCGGTCGCGATCAGCGCGAGGATCGGCAGGCCGATGATGAGGGCCGCCGCCACGCGTATCGTGTGGAAAGGCTGGCCCGTCGCCATCTGGCGGCGCTTTGCCCAGCGCGCAATGACGATCGAAGCCACGATGCCGATGAGCAGCGCCACGGGCAGAAGCCACGCTCCCTCGCCCCATACCGGCGCGGGCATGAAGAAGCCGCGGTTGTTCATGTATGTGCCGAGCGGCAGGGCGATGCTGTCGCGAGCCTGCGGCAGCACCGAAAGCACGCCGAAATACCAGAAGAAGATGACGAGCAGCGGAGGAATGTTGCGGAAGACTTCGACATAGACCGTGCAGATCTTGCGGATCAGCCAGTTGCGCGAGAGCCGCCCGATACCGACCAGAAACCCGATGATCGAAGCCGTTACGACACCGAGCGCGGCGACGTAAAGCGTATTTATCAGGCCGACCAGAAAGGCCCGGCCATAGTTCGAGTCGCTGCTGTATTGAATGAGCGTCTGGCTGATATCAAAACCGGCGCGGCCACTGAGGAAACCGAAACCGGACGCGATGTTCGCACGTTGCAGATTGGTGACCGTGTTGCCCACGATCCAGTAGATTGCCCCGATGACCACCCCGAAGACGATCACCTGATAGAAGATGCCGCGAACCCGCGGATCATACAGGAGCGAGGTTCCGCCGCTATCCTGGCGGCGTTCAGTTGCAGAATAGGAAGCCATATGTTTCCTGTGCCTCTCGGCTGACAGCATCAAACCCGAAAAATTGACTTGGCCGCCTTTGCGGGCAACGCCTGAAATCGGAATATCGAATGCCGAACCGTTCGGTCCTGCCGTTCCTGTCCGGGCTCGGTTCGAGCCTTCGAGGACTGCAAGACGCGGTTGAATTCCAAAAAGCAGCTTGTCAGCATCCTATGCCCGGCAGATGCGGGATCGACAGCAAACGGACAAACTGCAAAGCCGACAAATCCGGCGGGCGCTGCTGCACCCGCCGATGATCAGTCCGGAGAGTAATGCCCGTCAGCGGACGGGGATGCCATATTGCAGGCCGCCCTTGTTCCACTGGGCATTGATGCCGCGTGCAATCTTGAGCGGGCTGCCGGAGCCGATGTTACGCTCGAAAATTTCGCCGTAATTGCCGACGCCCTTGATGATCTTCACCACCCAATCGTTCTCGAGACCGAGATCGGTGCCGATCTTGGTGTCCGCTTCCACGCCGAGAAGACGCTTGATGTCCGGGTTGTCAGACTTCTTCATCTCTTCGACATTGGCCTGCGTGATGCCATATTCCTCGGCGTTGAGCAGCGCGTTGTGCACCCAGCGAACGACGTCCGTCCACTTGGAATCGCCCTGACGAACGGTCAGGCCGAACGGTTCCTTGGAGATGATTTCCGGCAGGATGACATGATCGTCCGGATTGGCGAGCGCCAGACGAACGCCGTAAAGGCTGGACTGGTCGGTCGTATAGGCGTCGCAACGGCCGGAATCGTAAGCGGCGTTCGCTTCTTCGATCTTTTCGAAGACCACCGGATTATATTCCATCTTGTTGGCGCGGAAATAGTCGGCCATGTTCATTTCAGTCGTCGTACCGGCCTGAACGCAGATGGAAGCGCCCGAAAGCTGCAATGCGGAATTGATGCCCGACAGCTTCTTCGAATTGATCATGAAGCCTTGACCATCGAAGTAATTGATGCCGGCAAAATCGAGGCCGAGCGCGGTGTCGCGGCTGATGGTCCAGGTCGTGTTACGGATCAGGACGTCGATTTCACCCGACTGCAGGGCCGTGAAGCGCTCCTTGGCGTTGAGCGGCGTAAACTTCACCTTCGTCGGATCACCGAAAATCGCAGAAGCCACGGCACGGCAATAATCTACGTCGAAGCCGGACCACTCACCCTTGTCGTTGGGGGAAGAGAATCCAAGCAGACCCGTATTAACGCCGCACTGCAGAAAACCTTTCGCCTTCACATCGGAAAGCGTGTCAGCGGATGCTCCCGAAGCTACGCAAAACAGCGCCGCCGCACCCAATACACCCGTCATAAGAGTTTTTTTCATCTGGCCTGCAACCTTTTTCGTTCCCTGGAGAGCGCCGGACCTATGGCCCATGGCGTCTCTTGTTGCTTTATTTTTTGCATAAACCCGTTGGATAAGTCGCGTGACCTCCCAAGCCCATGCCCTACAACAGCTTGCCCTCGCCCGAGACCGCTATCCGGTCTTCAATTTTTCTTTTGAGCGCAGTGACAAACCTGTCGCCTTCACGGGTCTTATCGAAGGCGAAATTTTGTCTTTGGTCAAGGCTTTAACGCAGGCGGACGAAAAGGCTTTCAAAAAAGATGAGGGAGAAATATTCGAAAATTTACACGATTTCCCGATTTCTGGGTAGGAAGGTTGTCGGGTGCAGCCCACATTGCACGCGAGGACGGAGCACAAGTTTTTTAAAATAAATACAGATTGTTAGGCAGTACTACCATACCAGATGGGTCGCGATTCCGGCAATTTACGGTAGAAATCAGACGCGCGGCATCGTGCTTTCGTCATCCAGAGAAAAAATAATATTTCGCGTGGCCATATAGCGGGCCACCCACCAGGTCGTGACGAATCCGATCGTCAGGCCGGCGACCACATCCGTCGGGTAGTGTGCCCCGGCTGCGAGCCTGCTTATTCCGAAGAGAATGCAGATCATAACGGTAAGGATGCGCCAGCGCGGCAGGAATATCCAGAGCGAAAACATCATGACGCCAGCCATCATGGAATGGCCGGAAGGGAAGCTTTCATAGAGGAACTGGCCCTTGAAAGGCGAGAAATAGGCCGCGCCGACGTCATCGAGCAGAAACGGGCGCGCCCGGCCAATCGCGAGCTTGCCGATTTCGACCGGCACGCTTGCGACGACGATCGAGGTCAGGATGAGCGTTGCCCAGCCGTGGAGCTTCACCAGCCACGCTCTGGCGCCGGAACGCAATTTCGGTGAGAGCAGTATCGCCGTGGCGAGCCATACGACGATGCCGATTGCAAGCCAAACGACGGTGCGAATCGCATCCGTGACCGTCCGCAGGAACTGCATGATGAAATTGGTGCTTTGCGAGGTCACGCGAATGATGTCCGCATCCCACAGATGCAGCACGAGAATGATGAAGGGCAGAAGCACGACGATTGCTGTCATTTCCAGCGTCCACGAGGACGGCGCGCCCTTATAGGCCGGACGCAGAAGAGCTTGAAGGAGTTCCAGCGCTGCGCGAAAGGGATAAAGAAAAGTGCTTCCCGTGCCTGACGCCGCCATACTGAAATGTCCTTTCACAAGCTTATTACGCAACAAATGGCACGCGAGGTTGCATCCGGAACGCGCGCATCCTATCCAAGTATTCAAAATTTCCGCCGCGAACGGAATCGCAGATCTTTTTGCCGCAGCCGACCTTTATGCGACCCGGCAGAATCCTCTCTTTCGAGAATCGGCGGGCGAGAATCAGCGGGATAGCATGCAACATGGTCTGGAGGCATTTTCGTGACTAAGCAGCAGGTCAAGACAGAGAAGCTGGGTATAAACACGCGGCTCGCCCACGACGGTTATCAGCCGCGCGACTATCATGGCTTCGTGAACCCACCCGTTGTCCGTGCCTCAACCGTGCTTTTCCCCGATGCGGAAACAATGGCGACCGGCGGCCAGAAATACACCTACGGCACGCGCGGCACGCCGACCAGCGATGCCCTTTGCGCCGCGATCAACGCGCTGGAAGGTTCGGCCGGCACGATCTGCGTCCCGTCCGGCCTTGCCGCCGTCACGGTTCCACTTCTCGCTTTCCTGTCGCCCGGCGACCATGCGCTGTTCGTCGATTCCATCTACAATCCGACCCGCCATTTCGCCGATACGATCCTCAAGCGCTTGGGCGTGGATGTCGAATATTACGATCCGGAGATCGGGTCCGGCATCGCGAAGTTGATGCGTGCGAACACCAAGGTCGTGTTCACGGAATCGCCCGCCTCGAACACGTTCGAGATGCAGGATATCCCCGCTATCGTCGAAGAGGCGCACAAGGGCGGCGCCATCGTCATGATGGACAACACATGGGCCACCGCGCTCTACTTCAAGGCGCTCGATTTCGGCGTGGATATTTCCATCCACGCCTCGACCAAGTATCCCTCCGGCCATTCCGATATTCTGTTCGGCACGGTATCGGCGAACGAAAAATGCTGGCCGCAGCTTCTGGAAACGCACGGAACGCTCGGTCTTTGCACTTCGGCTGACGACACCTACCAGATATTGCGCGGCATGCGCACCATGGGCGTGCGACTGGAACAGCACCGCAAGAACGCGCTGGAAATCGCGCGCTGGCTTGAAGGCCACCCGGCGGTTGACCGCGTGCTGCATCCAGCGCTGGAAAGCCATCCCGGCCATGAAATCTGGAAACGGGACTTTTCCGGCTCGTCCGGCATTTTCTCCATCGTGCTTGCCGGCGGCGGGCAGAAGGAAGCCCATGCCTTCCTCGATGCGCTGGAGATTTTCGGCCTTGGCTATTCGTGGGGCGGCTATGAAAGCCTCGCGGTTCATGTCCGTCTCAATGACCGGACCATCGCCAGGGGCGACTATCCCGGACCGGTGATCCGCCTGCAGATCGGTCTGGAAGACGTGCCGGACCTCATTGCCGATCTCGAAAAAGGTTTCGCGGCAATTTGATACCGGGGCGCTGAGATACTCAATCGCCACAGGGGCTTAACAAAAACGCGATGAGTCAGGCTCATCGCGTTTTGTCTATGCGGGCTTTGCAGCGGTTGCCTTGCGCGACTGTGCGCGCGCCGTCTTGCCCGCTGCCTTCAGCGGCTTCGGCTTTGTTTCCGACAGCCCTTCAACGACGGCCTCTATCATGGTGCAGGCAACGAAATCCGCCTGCATCTCCTCCCGCAGCGCCTCCCGGTCGACAGATCGTGCTTCGTTCGGCTCATGCCACAGCACCACGCCGACCCTCACGGCGGGTTGCAGCCGCCGCAGACGGCGCACCGCAAACCGGGCGTGACGCGCCGCCTGCCGGTCCAGAAAACAGATCATCAGCGTATCCCTGCCGGAAATATCCAGAGCCTTCAATCGGGCGGGTGTGAGTGCATCATGCGCGACGGCCTCTGCGGAAGCGCCTTGCACGGCAAGCACCTGCGCCAGCATGACCGCCGCCGTGTCGTCGAGCCCCCTTCGCCCGCCGAAGGTCAGCAGCGACCGGCCTTCGCCGGAAGGAAGCTCCAGATCGGTTTTGCTGCCATCGCCATCGGGATTTTCAATCGCGATCTCTTCGTCGTCGCCCTCCTCCTCGGTTGCAATCTGCTCCAGATTGGCGACCAGCGTCTTCGTGCTTTCGGTGACGATCTGCAACTGCTGCTCCGTCAGCACGCCACGAAGCCGGTCGCGCTCCGCCATCAGAAGTGCGGGAACAGCCACCGAGCCGTAGAACTCGACCAGATATTTATGTTCCAGCATTTCCTCGGCATTGTCGGTGGCTTCATCCGGGTCGCCTGCAAGGAGGCGCTGATAGAGGCGTTCCTTCGGGTCAAGCACAGGCTCGTTGCCGAAGAGGATTTCCAGAAACTCGAATTTCGGCACATGACGGCCCAGAACCACGAGGCAGACCGTCAGAGGCGTCGACAGAACGAGCCCGACCGGACCCCACAGCCACGCCCAGAAAATGGCCGACACGATGATGGCAAGCGGCGACAGGCCGGTGCGTGAACCATAAAGCCACGGCTCGATCACGTTGTTTATGAGAAGCTCGATGACGACGAACAGCCCGATCGTCCAGAGAAGCAGGTTCCAGCCGGGCGCCACGGCAAAGGCAAGGAACAGCGGCAGGATGGCCGCGATGACCGGCCCGATATAGGGCACGAACCGCAAGACGATTGCCAGCATTCCCCACAGGGCCGCGTTGGGGATGCCGAGAATCCAGAGACCGAAGGCGAGAGGCACACCATAGGTTATATTCACCACAAGCTGCGTCAGCAGATATTGGCCGACCCGCTTTCCCGCATCCTGCAAGGCTTCGGTCGTGCGATGAAGATCGCCGTAACCCACCAGCCTTATGAAGCGGTCGCGCAGTTCCTCCCTTTCGAGCAGCATGAAAATCACCACGACAACGACGAGACCCGTCGTCGCCAGCGGTCCGATAAGCGGTTCGATGATGCTCCTCAGCGTTTCCACCGGATGGCGTGGTGCGAATATCTGGACAAGGAGCGGCTTTTCCTCGGGCTCATCGGAAGGGAGCGCCTGCGTTTTCTGCTCCGGCCGGTTGATTTCCGTGCCTATGCGCTCGGCGAAGCTGTTCAGCCTGTCGAAGAAACTGTTGTCGGAACCCGCTTCCTTGAGCGTCCTGATCTTCTCGATGATGTTGTACTGATAGTATGTAACATTCTGCGCGACTTCGGAAACCTGGAAGGCAACCACGGCGCTGAAAACGGCCACGATCAGGAAGCCGCCCGCCACGCTGGTAATCACCGCGAACAGGCGCGGAAGGCCCGCCCGGCGCAGAAAGGCGACGATCGGTGCCAGCGCGAATGTCAGCAGCACCGCGATGGCAAGCGGCAGAAACACATCCTTTGCAAAGTAAAGGATGGCGACGGCGACCGCCATTGCCGCCAACGTAGGCAGACGCGGCGGCGCCGACGTGATCGGCCGCACGGCTGAATCCGGATTGTCGATATTCTCCATGAACCCCTCTTTGCCGCTTTATGACTTTCGGCTTGTCAGCCGGGTAACTGCAAAAGGCGCGTTCGGTTCCATAGAACGAGGGAGCATATAATAAATTTAATTAGCGGATACTAATAGTAATATTATATGGAATAAATTGCCTGCAATGGAAGTCAATATTAATATAATTCAAATACAGAAATCGGTCAGGTTGGAGCATCCGCAGGAAATTATGGGGGACGCCGTGTCGTTAAAGGCAGCAACGAGTTTAATCAGTCGCAACTTATGGAAAGTTCTGCTTACTCTACTTTTGGTAGCAGCCTCTTCATTCGCACACGCCCAGCAAACGCCAAGGCCTGTTCAGGTGGGTGTGTATGTAAGCGAGCCTTTCGTCAACAAGGAGGGCGATTCCTACTCCGGCATGGCCATCGACATCTGGCACGATATCGCCACGCGCATGAATCTTGCTTCGCAATATGTGGAATATCCCAATTATGGGGAGCTGGTGAAGGCTGTTTCCGAAGGCAAGGTCGAAGCCGCCGTCACCAATCTCACAATCACGGAGAGCCGGGCTGAAATCATCGATTTCACGCATCCATGGTTCGATGCGGGCCTGCGCATCATGATCCACACCCAGGCGGGCAGCGGATGGGACGACCTGATCAATCGCCTGGACGATGCCGGGCATCTGGCGACCTATGCGTGGATATTGTTCATCCTCATCGCCGCCACGGTGGTGCTTACGATTTTCGACCGGCGTTTTGATGAAGGTTTTCCAAAGCGGTGGCGCGAGGGGCTGGCGGAGAGCTTCTACCACGTCGTTTCCATTGCCACTTCGGGCAAAACCTCGCGCAAAAACCTGTTCGGCTGGGTGGGACGCGTCTGGCAGACATTCTGGATGGTGTTCGGCATTGCTATCATCGCCTATGTGACTTCATCGGTTACCAGCGTCATGACGGTGGCCCATATCGACAACAGCATTTCCAGCCTGTCGGACCTGCAAGGGAAATCCGTGGGCGTACGCGCGGGCAGTGTCGCGGAGCAATTCCTGAAATCACGCTCCATCGCGACCGTGCCTTTCGATCACCTGCCCGAAGCCGTCGGAGCGCTCGTGAACGACGAGATTGCGGCAATCGTCGGTGACGGTCCGGTCCTCGACTATTATGCCCATCAGCATGCCGACCAGCCCATCGATCTCGTCGGCAATGTGTTCAGCCCGGACAAATATGGCTTCGCCTTCCCCCGCCAGAGCGAACTTGTCAAACCGGCGAGCGTGGCGATCATCAGTGCCCATGAGAATGAGGAAATCGCCAAGCTGAAAGCCAAATATTTCGGCCCCGAGAACTGATGCGCAGACAAAAAAAGGCGGCCACTGGCCGCCTTATTCATTTCCGCAGGTGATTTACCGACCCGCGACGATCGACGAAATGATGCCGGTTGCGATGCCGATCAGCAGGTAATCGTTGTTGACCTTGACCCAGTGATAACCACGCGGCGGCTGGCGCAGCTTGTAGCGCGAATAGTTGTTCACGACGTGACCGCGATAGTTCGGCGGCAGGCGGTTGCCCTTCCTCCAGCTCTGATGACGGCGGTCGTCATATCTGCGCGCATCATATTTCGGGCCGCCCTTGTGCATCTGGCCGTGAGACGGCTTGCCGTGATGCGAGGGATAAGACTGTGCCATCGCAGCAGGCGCGGCGAGAAATGAAAGGGCAGTGAGAGCAATAACGATCCGCTTCATATCGGCTTTCCTTTGTTACATTCGATGGGAGGACAATGCGCCCGCCAATGTGAATGCCAAGTGAATGCGCCCATTAATTTAATTTAATGATTTCATCGGTCTGGTACAAAGCAGCAGCCCCGCATTTCCCATCCGTGTAAAATGCGCTAGGTAAAGCCCGAATACATGCGCACCCGCAAGGGCAAGGCTCAGAGGACTGGATCATGATGAACTGGGTTTTCATTCTGCAAGGCGTTATCGCGTTCGGACTGGCCGCATTGGCCATCGCGGTCATTCTGCGCCATCGCCGCCACTGACGCCGGTTCGCACCGCTATATTTTTGCCTGGACCTTGCCGGTCTGGCGCAACCGAACTTGAGATCAATCGTTCATACCTGGTCTGGTATTTCTTCAGGAGGAGATGGGGATGCGGAAAGTAGCACTGGGGCTGGTTACCCTTCTGGCCATAACGGGCTGCACCACTACGGAAAAGGATCTTTCCATCGGCACGGGCGCCGGGGCCATCATCGGCGGCATTGCCGGTGGCGGACGAGGCGCCCTGATCGGCGCGGGCGCGGGTGCGCTGGGCGGCCTGCTGGTGCGTGAACTGCGCAACGGCAATTGCCAGTATCGCGACCGTCATGGCCGCATCTATGTGGCGCGCTGCCGGCGATAATCCCGAAACCGTGCAAGGTTGTCGAAAGCGCCGGTTCTCCGGCGCTTTTGCTTTTCGGGGATTTCGGCCCGCCTGCCCTCGCTGGAACCTTCCCGCGCCGATGGCGTTTTACTGGAAATAACGACAGGGAGAACTCCGATGAAGCTTGCTCTCAAAGCCGCCCTTGTTGCCCTGGGCGTGTTTGCGGCGGGCGCAGCGCAGGCGGCGAACGCCATTTCCACCACCAATCTCAATATCCGCACCGGCCCCGGCACGCGCTATGCGACGCTGGGCTCCATCCCGAGCGGAGCGCCCGTGACGGTGCGCGGCTGCACAGCCGGTTACGGCTGGTGTCAGGTGAGCTATGGCCCGACCTTTGGCTGGGCTTCGTCACGCTATCTCGCGTTCAGGGAAGGAACTTCAGGCGGATATTCCGACGATTTCGGTCGAACGGCTGCGTTGATCGGCATTCCGCTGATCGCGGGCCTTGCCATAGGCTCGGCCCTCAATGATCGTGACGATTACTGGTATCGCGACCGTCGCTATTACCGGAACAGACATTGGGATCGCCGCGACTGGCGTGACCGCCCGCGCTGGCATGGCAATCACGGGCCCCGCGTTTACCTGAGGCAGCGCGGACCGGACGGCCCACACGGTCAGTGACAAGCAATTCAGCTAGAGACGGCAAACGCCGCGAAGCGAACTACTTCGCGGCGTCTGCGCGCAGACTTGTCGTATAGTCGGATAAGAGGGGATGGCGGCATCACCCACATCCGCGGCTAGCCCGAGGTTTTGAAGTGTGCTGTGCACGTCAGTTGCACTGACCAATCGAATTTCGGCTCTTGTATCAAGAGTGGGTCGAGGCAGGTTAACTGAACCTTGGATACAGCTTACGAAAGGCTGCGCTGCTCCGAACAGGCTTGGTAGAAAAACGTGCTATTGTTCGATATACGCCACAACAAGATTTTTTCGTACCGCGACGTCAAAGGCACCGCTGTTTTTCCAATAGAGGCCAGGCGTATCTGCAAACAGGAAGATTAGCTCTCCATCGGCAGGCACGGTCCAATTGATCACCCCGGTGCCAATCGTATATTGCGTTGGGTCGTTGCCGATTAAGGCCACAAGCTTCAGGATGTGGTTATCCTCATTCAGGAAAAGTGGAATGGGAGCTGCCGGATTGGCCCAATGGGTATTATCAGCACCGAACCGCACATAACCCGACGCGACAACGCTGATGACGTCTCCCTTTTTCAGCATCACACCTGTTTTTTGCCCCTGTTCCAAATTGGCAGCAACTTTTCCGTTCCAGACAGTCTGTTCAGTCATTTTATCATTCCTTCAAGTTATTTGAAAATCATTTGAGTATATTGTTCCGCCGGGCAACCGCTGATGGTAATTGGAAAGAAATTTCAGCAATGTGTCGAACGGGATAAATAGGCTTAACTTTCCTCAAGAGACCGAAGATACCAGGGCCCTTTTGTGTTTTAGAACTGTGGCTGTGAAGTAGCCTACATTATCGGCAAAAAAACCTGGCTTATCGTCAACCAGAAGGATCAGCTCACCGTCGGTGGGAACTCTCCAATCGAGCACACCGGTACCAATCGGGTGCTTTGTTGGATTATTGCCAATCAGCGCCACCAGCACAGTCACTCCAGCCGGGTAGGTTCCATATGGCGGGATGGGGGATCTGGGATCAGCAAATTGGGTATCGCCTGCGGCGAAATTTATGTACCCTGAGGCTGTAACGGAAATGATGTCACCCGCCTTAAGCTGCACGCCGGTCTTCTGACCGCTTTCCAAGTTGCCAGGAACTTTTCCTGTCCATATTACCTGTTCATTCATTTTATTATTCCTTTTTAATAGATGAAATGCTCTGTCATCATTCTGAATATACAGAATAATCATCGTATAATTAATAAATTAACAAATATATGCTTAATAGATCGACTTAAATAATTTCAAATCAACCGATTATTGTTACTATCATTCTTCTTTGTACTTGAACTGTAACTTCGAATGCTCCGTGGTTGTCGCCATAATCACCAGGAGAGTCACGAAACAGGAAGCGTAACTCGCCATCGGTGGGAACACTCCAGTTCAGCACACCGGTTCCGATAGGATAGCGAATTCCATCATTGCCGATTAATGCCGTAAGTCTCGCAGTCGCAATTGGATAATACGGGTCATCACCAATTTCCGAGGGAATGGTACTTAGCGGATCGGAGATTTGACGACTTTTCGTGCCGTATCTTATGTATCCAGAGGCAACGACGGATATGAAGTCTCCCTTTCTGAGCTGAAGCCCTGTCGTTTGGCCACGCTCCTTGTTGGCAGGAACGAGTCCTGTCCATGAATTTTGTTCATCCATTGAGTATTCCTTCTAATAATTCTACCGATTAGGAAGTTTTAGTGACCTTACCGAATAAAAACATTAAAGAACGGCAAAATAAATTCTATCGGTGTTTTTGACAGGATGGATGAAGTAAATTTGGTTAACTCAAACAAGTACTACAATGGCTCTTTTTTGTTTTTGAACCGTGACCGTGAAGGAGCCGCTGTTGTCGGCATAATCACCAGGATTATCACGGACCAGAAAGGTCAACTCGCCATCGTATGGGACACTCCAGTTCAGCACACCGGTGCCGATAGGATAGCTAATTCCATCGTTGCCGATTAATGCCCGGAGCCTCGCACTTTCAAATGGATAATACGGATCAATGGGATCACTCGAGGGAATGGTACCGAGCGGATCGGAGAATTGGCGACTGCCCTTGCCGAATCTTATGTATCCCGTGGCGACGACGGAAATGAAATCTCCCTTTCTAAGCTGAAACCCCGTCTTTAGGCCATGTTCCTTGTTGGCCGGAACGAGTCCCGTCCATGAATTTTGTTCATCCATTGAGTATTCCTTCTAATAATTCTACGATTAAGAAATTTTTGTGACCTTCCCCAATAACAACATTAAAGAATGGCAAAATAAATTCTATCGGTGTTTTTGACAGGATGAACTCAATAAACCGAATCAGGTCATCAATGTTACGATGGCCTTCCTTTGTTTTTCGGCTGTCACTTCGAAGAAGCCAGTATTACCTTTATGAGAATTACGGTCATTAAACAGGAAGGTTAATTCACCATTGATCGGAACACTCCAGTTGAGCACACCGGTGCCGATCGGATAGCGAGTTTTGTCGTCGCCAAACGTAGCTACGAGCCCAACATAGTCGTTGGGGGGGCCGTACGGCGGAATGTAAGTAGACGGATCAGCCCACTGGATATCGAGAGGGCCAAACTTCACGTATCCCGAGGCAGCAACGGAAATCAAGTCTCCTTTTTTTAGCTGGATACCCGTCTTTTGACCTTGCGCCAGATCGCCAGGAACTATTCCGGTCCATGTCGTTTTTTCAACCATTCAACTAGTCCTTTCAATCAAGTGAGCAATTCGGCAAGTTCTCCCGAACCGATAAGATGCTCATCTTAATTATTCATCGAGTAGTTTCTATTGATGTTTATGACAGGATGATCTCGATAAACCGAATCAGGTCATTAATGTTACGATGGCCTTTCTTTGTTTTTGGGCTGTGACTTCGAAGAAGCCACTGTTGTCTCCATAAGAGTTAAGGTCATTAAACAGAAAGATTAGTTCGCCGTCCGCCGGAACACTCCAGTTGAGTGCACCGGTACCGATTGGATAGCGGGTTTTGTCGTCACCAAATGTGGCTACGAGGGCGGTGTAGGTGTCGCGAATGCCATACGTCGGAATGACGGTAGCTGGATCAGCGCACTGGATATCGAGAGGGCCGAATTTCACGTACCCAGAGGCGACAACGGAAATCAAATCCCCTTTTTTGAGCTGCAACCCGGTTTTTTGCCCCTGTTTCAGATTGGCAGCAACTTTTCCCGTCCATGTCGTCTTTTCGTCCATGTATATTCCTTTCGATTGCTGCCCATTGATGAAACTGGGAGAAAACCTAAGGGATCAATTTAAGAAATGGCCAAGGAAACGCTATTGGCGTTTCTGACAGGCTTTCCGGGAGCAGGTTTCCTGTCGCTCTTTTGGGGTCAAGCCGGGAGCGACCGAATTTATGCAACTTTGGATTGATCAGGACGGCGCGGTTCGACAACAGCCGACAGCGTTGTCTCTACATGGAAACGAGCATCGGACGCTTTAAAGGCAAATATTTCAATAGTTTAGCGGAGGGCAGTTGGAAGATGGCGATCCCGGCAGGATTCGAACCTGCGACCTACGGCTTAGAAGGCCGGTGCTCTATCCAGCTGAGCTACGGGACCTGATCTTTCGATCAAAATCGAAGATATTCAATGAATGCAAGGCTTTGATGGCAAAGCCCTGCCGAATTATCCTATTGCCGGGCCTGATGCAATTGTCAGGCCATACAGGCAATCAGTGCGTCCAGGGCATCGTCCGGTCGAACCGGAAATTGTCCGAATAGGAAACCTTGCGGCGCTTCGGCTCGTTCGGCTCGAAAACGCGGTAGGCGATGCCATTGCGCTTCGCATAATCGACGGCTTCCTCCCGGGTGGCGAAGAACAGACGAATCTGGCTCTTCATATCACCGGAAGACGTGTAGCCCATCAAAGGCTCGACCATACGCGGGCTTTCCGGCTCATATTCCAGAAGCCACTGGTCTGTCTTGGCCTGACCGGACTGCATGGCAGTCTTAGCTGGACGGTAAATACGTGCAACCATTTGAAGAACCCTGAACTGCTTTGCTCCGCCGGGGAGCTGAAAATCCACCAAGGCAATAGTTTACACGTGAATGCATGTCAACGCGATAAAGACGCACGCCACAGCCTCTGCCGGGGCATCCAAAGTGTCGACCATTTAAACCTTGGGGAAGATGGTCGGAGCGGCAGGATTCGAACCTGCGACCCCCTGATCCCAAATCAGGTGCGCTACCAGACTGCGCTACGCTCCGTCGCTTTCAAGCGGGTGCGGCTTCACTAGATAATCAAACGAGATAAAGCAAGAGGCAAAATTGTCAGATTGCGCTTTTTCCCTTCAATCCGAACAGGATGGCGGAAAGAGCGGGATTTCGCAGGTGTTTCGCTCGTCGCCCTCGACATCCCGCCAGCATGAGCGCAACCTCCGGCAGCAGAAGCCGCGCCGCTTGCAACGGGTAAAGCCTTTCTCCGTCCGAAAGTAGCAGAATCACCGAATTGACAGCGCTGGTAAAGTAAGCTTACCAATTATCTGCCTACATAAATTAGCAACGCACCAGATGACTGCCGTTCGGGGAGAGAACGGCCGTTCATTGCATAACCGCCGGCGAAATTGCGGCGGCGCATTTCATGTCAAGGAAAGGAACGCATATCCAGGAAGGGAGGACCGATGCCCTGGAATCAAGTTTATGACCCTTTGGGAAGCATGTTCTTGTCGACATTGCTTGCCGCCTTGCCGATTGTCGTCCTGCTGGGCGGTATCGGCTTCTTTCACATCAAGGCGCATACCGCAGCCATACTTGGTCTTCTTACAGCGCTTGTGATTGCAGTCGTCGGCTTCGGGATGCCCGCCGACATGGCAGGCGCCACTGCCGTTTACGGTGCCGCCTACGGACTTCTGCCCATTGGCTGGATCATTCTCAACGTCATCTTTCTCTATCGGCTGACAGAACAGACCGGCCAGTTCAACATCCTGCGCGATTCCATTGCGGGCATCACGCCGGACCGCCGTCTCCAGCTTCTCTTTATCGCCTTTTCGTTCGGCGCCTTTTTTGAAGGTGCCGCCGGGTTCGGCACGCCTGTCGCGGTGACTGCCGCGATGCTGATGGGACTGGGTTTTGCGCCCCTGCCCGCGGCAGGGCTTTCGCTCATCGCCAACACCGCGCCCGTCGCCTATGGCGCGCTTGGAACGCCGGTTATCGCGCTTTCGGCAGTGACGGGGATAGACCTGATGCAGTTGTCGGGGATGATCGGGCGTCAGCTCCCGTTCTTCTCCGTCATCGTGCCTTTCTGGCTGATCTGGGCCTTTGCCGGGCGCAAGGGCATGCTGGAAGTCTGGCCTGCGCTGCTGGTGGCGGGCGTCGCCTTCGCCATTCCGCAATATCTGGTCTCCAATTTCCACGGGCCGTGGCTGGTGGATGTGGTGGCTGCGATCTGTTCGATGGCAGCGCTGGCCGGGTTCCTGCGGGTCTGGCAGCCGAAGCGGATATGGACGTCGACGGGACAGGAAGGCGAAGTGGATGCAGGCCCCATGCCCGCACCGCCGAAACATTCCACCGGAACCGTTTTCCGGGCATGGACCCCGTGGCTTATCCTGTCGGTGTTCGTGTTCCTCTGGGGCACGCCGCAGTTCCGGACATGGCTCGATTCGCTGTGGGTGTGGAAAATGCCGGTTCCCTATCTGCATAACATGGTGTTCAAGGTTCCGCCGGTTGTGGCCGAAGCGCATTCAGAGGCCGCGATCTATACGCTCAACCTGCTTTCGGCCACCGGCACCGGCATCCTGCTCTCGGCAGTGGTGGGCGGGCTGGTGCTGGGCTTCAACCCGCTCCGGCTGCTGAAGGAATATGGGAGGACGGCCTATGTGGTCCGCTTCTCGCTGATCACGATCTCGGCCATGCTCGCGCTCGGCTATGTCACGCGCTTTTCGGGAACCGACGCGACGCTCGGCCTCGCCTTCGCGCAGACGGGCTGGGTCTATCCGTTCTTCGGTGCGATGCTCGGCTGGCTCGGCGTTGCGCTGACGGGCTCCGACACGGCATCGAATGTGCTGTTCGGCGGCTTGCAGAAGATCACGGCGGAACAGCTCGGCCTGTCACCTGTCCTGATGGCTTCGGCAAACTCGTCCGGCGGCGTGATGGGCAAGATGATCGACGCGCAGTCCATCGTCGTCGCCTCTACCGCAACGCAGTGGTACGGGCATGAATCGAAGATCCTGCGCTATGTGTTCTTCCATTCCGTGGCGCTTGCCGCCCTCGTCGGCCTTCTGGTGATGGCACAGGCCTACCTGCCGCCGTTTACCTCCATGGTCCCGACAGAAACACTACCGGCCATCACGCATTGACGTGATCGACCGGAAGGCAGACCCACGCGAGCCCCCGCTTGCGTGGGTTTTGTTTTGAGAAAGTTCCTTCCGGAACCAAATCACACGCGCTGGCGTTCTCACTTCACTACCAACCAGCTGGAGACTGAATGTGAACAGAAACGGGCTTTATCTGATTATTGGCGCGCTGATCGTCGTGGCCGCAGGTCTGGCGATCTATGTCTATCGCGAAGAGACCAAACCCGCCGGGATCGAGATGAAAATCGGAGAAGGCGGCGTTTCCATTGAGGAAAATTGAAATCGAATTCAAGTTATAACCATATAAACCGATTAAGATTTCAAGCGCTTACGCTTTGTGATGCAACGTTTTTGCCCTCGCCATGTTATTTGGGGCACCAGATAAAACGGAGGACCAAATGGGTATCCAGACTGTTTCCGATGAGCTTTATCGTCGTCATGAACGCGAATGGGCGGAGCTGCGCAACGCGGTTGAAGCAAGCGAAGCCAACCAACGGCAGCAGGAAAAGGCTTCCGGCCAGACCTCCTGCGATCATAAGACGTCTGGCCACCAGTAAGTCTTGCCACCCTGCCTCGAAACGCCGCGAAAGCGGCGTTTTTTGTTGCCGTCTCAGCGCTCGGGCAGCGCTCGGGCAGCACCCGCGGCAAGCCCCGGTAACCAAATGCGAAGGAACAATTGGTAGCGTCTCCCCATCGCGATTCGAACAGGAGACAGACGATGGCTGCACGCAAACGCACCACCCGCTCGCCCAAGCGCTCCACCAAGCGTTCAGCCAAATCTTCGGGCTCGTCCACTCCCCTGCTCGCGCTGGCCGCCATTCTGGGTCTCGGTGCCTTCAGCCTCTGGGCGACGTCCCAGCACAAGAGCCCGCAGGCTGCGATAACAGCGCTCTTCCAGCGCCCTGCTTCCAGGCCGGTTGCGCAGCCCGCCGCGAAAACGGAACCAAAGGCGACCGTCGCCAGCAAGGCCCCTGAAAGCAAGTTGCCGTCGAAGGATTATGGCGCTGCGGTCGGCACCGTGCCGCGCCCGTCTGCGCCCGTTGCGGCGCCCGCTCCGCAAAAACCGGTGCAGCAGGCTGCAATCCAGACCGCCACCCCGCCGCGCCCCGCAAATCAGGTCGTTGCGCCCCCGCCCCCGCCGCCCGCGGCTGCGTTGCGCTCAATGCCGCCGCGCGGCGTCAACACACCGGCAAGCTCGCCTTCGGTGATCTACGCCAAGGCGCGCCTCACCATCCACAAGAATGCCTGGGACAAGTCGCCATCCATCGGCGTCGTGGAAAAAGGCCGCGAAATGCGCTCCTATGGAAAGACCGGACGCTGGCATCGCGTGATCGTCCCGAAGACGAACATGATCGGCTGGGTGCATGAGGACCAGCTTATCGGCGGACGCAACAAGCCGGACAGCGCCAGCCTGATAACCGGCTCGATTGTCAAGAAGCAGCAAACCGCGACCGTGGCGCCGTCCAGACAGGCTCCGCGGACAGCGCATTCACGCATGGAGCCGCCAAAAGCTGTCGGTCAGAAGAATTGATCCAGAATGTTGGATCAGACCGCCTGCGCCATTGCTTCGAGCTGCCGGTCGCCCGGCAGATAATCGAATCCTGCTTCAATCAGTGATGAACTGTCTGCGACCAGATCGCCATAAAGCTGGTCATAAAGCCCGCTTTTGCCCGCTGCCGAAAGCAGGAGCCGCATGAAGACCGGCGGGACCGGCACAAGCCGCGAAGGCTTTCCCAAGGCAGTCCGCAGCTTCGTCACCAGTTCCTTCGTGGAACGTGGTTGCGGTTCGGCAAGATGAAACACGCGCCCGGCAACCTTTTGCGCAGGCGCAACGCTTAGAAATGTCAGCGCGCGCGCGACATTCTCCAGCGACACAAAGCTGCGCCGGTTGTTTGCCAGACCGAAAGGCAGCGGCAATCCGCTGTCGCAGAGCCTTATCAGCGCTTTCAGGTTCGCCCGCGCTCCCGGGCCATAGACCAGAACCGGACGTGCGATGACGATCTCGATCCCGCTTAGTTCCCGCAGATCGGTTTCGGCCCTGGCCTTGGCGCGCCCATAATCGTCACGCGGCTTCAGCGGCATGTCCGGCGTCAAGGGCGACGGGTTTCCCGCGACCGTATAGATCGTGGATACGAAAACGAAGCGCTTTACACCGGCCGCCTTTGCCCTGGCGGCAAGTTCCACCGCCAGCCGATGATTGACCGCATCGAATGTTGCGGCATCGGGACGTTCCGCGCCCGTCCGATGCGCGAGTGCCGCACAATGGACGACTGTTTCCACACCTGAAAGGTCCGGACCGGACAGCGCGTTCCGGGACAGAGGCAGCACTTCGTGCCCCTCACCGGCCAACATTTGCGTCAATGCGCTTCCGATGAAACCGCCCGCCCCTGTGACCGCTATCCTCATCCTCAGCGTTCCGGCTGTTCGCTGTCGGCCAGAACCTGTGCGGCGAGCGTGCGCGTGATGCGGCTTTTCTGCTCCAGCGCCGCGCGGTCGAGCTTGTCGACGATGCGGATTGCAGACAGAAGCGAGCGCTCTATCCGGCTGACCAGATAGGCGACGACATGGGGCTCCACGCTCACCTGCCGGTCAGCAAAGAGCTTGTGAATGACGCCTGAAAGCAGCAGGTCGTCCGGTTCGGCAATTTCAACGACGGTCGCAGCCTTGAGGCGCGACGCAAGATCGGGAAGCTTGACGTTCCAGTTCGCGGGCCACAGCCGTGAGGTCATGAGCAAGGAAGGTCCAATACCCTGGGCCGCATTCTGCCGGACGCTGTTGATAAGGTGGAAAAGCCCCGTTTCATCGAAAGGCGTGGCGCCGATATCGTCGATCAGCACGGGATATTCGGCAGCGCCATTCACGGCTTCTTCGGTGATGCTGGAAGGGTCGACCAAAAGCGCGCCCGTTCCGGCCCGCCAGATTTCCGCCAGATGCGTCTTGCCCGAGCCAGTCGGTCCGGCAAGGATGGTGACGGGCGACAGCCAGCTCGGCCAGCGGTCGATGAGGTCGACGGCGGCCCGGTTGGAGCCCGTGACGATCAGGTCCTCCCGGTGGTAACCGGGCTGATGCTCAAGGTTCAACGGAATCTGGCGCGGTGCCTCACGCATCGCAGCCTCCTGCACATCCTGTTGTAACGCCCGGCCCGTCACGACCCAATTTCATTTCTCTCTGCCCGCACTCTCGCCCGCCTCGATCAGCGGCCCCGCATCCGGGTCCGGCTGATGGTAGGCAGGATCATACATCGGTGAGTGGAGATAGCTATTCAATGCGAACCGCACAAGCACCCCGACCGCCGCCGCGGCAGGCACCGCGACCAGCATTCCGGTGAAGCCGAACAGCGAGCCGAAGGCGAAAAGCGCGAACATGAGCCAGACCGGATGCAGGCCCACGGACGAGCCGACGAGCTTCGGCTGGAGGATGTTGCCTTCCACGAACTGGCCAAGGAAAAACACGCCCGCGACGGCGCAGATCATGATCCAGTCGGGCCAGAACTGGACCAGCGCCACGCCGATGGCGAGCGCCAGCCCGACAAAAGAGCCGATATAGGGAATAAAGCTGATGAGACCGGCGAAAAAGCCGATCAGCAGGCCGAAATTGAGCCCCGTCAGCGTAAGCCCGATGGCGTAATAGGTCCCAAGAATGAGGCAGAGCGTTCCCTGCCCGCGAATGAATCCGGCAACGGCGGCGTTCATCTCGCGTGCGATGCGGCGCACGGTGTGAAGCTGGCGGCGCGGCACCCATGAATCGATGCTCGAGACCATGCGGTCCCAGTCCAGCAGCATATAGAATGCAACCACCGGCGTGACGACGAAAAGGCCCGCAATATCGATCAGCGATTTCCCCGAATTCCACAGGGACTGAAGCAAGGTCGAGAGGAAACCGGCGCCTTGCTGGAGCAGCGAACTCAGATTCTGCTGAATGACGGAACTGTCAATGCCGATATATTTCTTCAGCCACTGCGAATCCTCATTCGCCAGAAGCGATTGCAACTGGGTTATGTATTCGGGGATTTTGGAAATGAAATCCGCAAGCTGCGTTGCCAGGATCGGCACGACGATCATCAGGCCGAGGATCAGCGCCATCAGGAAGATGAGCAGGATGACGACCGTGGCGGCAAGCCGCGAAAGGCCGAGGCGTTCCAGCCGGTCCGCAACGGGATCGAGGAAGTAGGCCAGCGCCATCCCGGCCACGAAAGGCAGCAGGACGGAACTGAAAACGACGAGAAACAGGACGAAGACCGCGACTGCGCCCACCCAGAACATCGCCTGACGGCGCACCGAAGAGCCGGTCAGCGCACCGACTTCCACATTGACGTGAATGTCGCCGTCACGAACCTTCGCTTCCGATTGACGGATCGTTCGGCTGGCGGTGGTGCGCGTGGGTGTCGGTTTCTTGACCATGTGCGTCCATTTTAAAGGAAAACTATCGGATAGAACCAGTCCTGATAGCAGAACGGCGTTACGGATGTCTTATTGCAGTCGCGGACAAGTTAGAACGGTTGCCGAGGATTGCAATGTCTGTGCGAAAGGCCTGACGAAACACAACCTTCTGTCGGATGATGGGCAGCGCTTTACAATTTTAGTCGGAATTCTGCGCTGTTTCACTCTTTTCCGGCCTTGTGGCCTTGCAGGCAGCGCCGTCTCATGGCATTGCGCGCACATTCTCTGTTTATCGCATTTTTCGTGAGCAAAACCGTTATACGCTTTTGCCGAAAATGCATTAGACAACTGCGTGGATAAGCGCCCATTTCAGGAGCAGGCCATGACCATGGAAAACAAGCCCGCCAATAAGCCCGCCGACAAGTCTGCTGCCCATAATGGCCTGACCTATGCGCAGGCTGGCGTCGACATCGATGCCGGCAACCTGATGGTCGAGAAGATCAAGCCGCTCGTGCGGTCCACGCGCCGCCCCGGTGCGGACGGAGAGATCGGCGGCTTTGGCGGCCTGTTCGACCTCAAGGCCGCAGGCTTCAAGGACCCGGTGCTCGTTGCCGCCAATGACGGCGTCGGCACCAAGCTGAAGATCGCCATCGACGCCGACAAGCACGACACGGTGGGCATCGATCTGGTTGCCATGTGCGTCAACGATCTCGTTGTTCAGGGTGCAGAGCCGCTTTTCTTCCTCGATTATTTTGCGACCGGCAAGCTTTCGCCGGACCAGGGCGTGGACATCGTTGCGGGTATTGCCGAAGGATGCCGTCAGGCCGGTTCAGCGCTGATCGGTGGTGAAACCGCTGAAATGCCGGGCATGTACCGCGACGGCGATTATGATCTTGCCGGTTTCGCGGTTGGCGCCGCTGAGCGCGACCGCCTGCTGCCGCGCGGCGACATTGCCGAAGGTGATGTCATTCTCGGTCTGGCTTCGTCCGGCGTTCATTCCAACGGGTTTTCGCTGGTGCGCCGCATCGTCGAGCTTTCCGGCCTCGGCTGGAAGTCCGATGCTCCGTTCCAGCCGGGCGCGACGCTGGGCGAGGCGCTACTCACCCCGACGCGTATCTATGTGAAGCCGCTTCTCGCCGCGATCCGCGCTTCGGACGGCATCAAGGCGCTGGCGCACATCACTGGCGGCGGTTTTCCCGACAATATTCCGCGCGTCCTGCCGGAAGGTCTTGCCGCCGAAATCGACCTTGCCTCCATTTCCGTTCCGCCGGTCTTCTCCTGGCTTGCCAAAACCGGCGGCGTCGCGCCGAACGAAATGCTGCGCACCTTCAATTGCGGCATCGGCATGATCGCTGTCGTGAAGCCGGAAAAGGTCGATGAAGTCGTGGCCGCGCTTGCCGCCGAAGGTGAAAAAGTCGTCACGCTGGGCCAGATGGTCAAGCGCGAAAAGGATGGCGTCGTCTACAAGGGCCAGCTTGCGCTATGAGCCGCAAGCGGGTCGTCATCTTCATTTCGGGCGGCGGCTCCAACATGGAGGCGCTGATCCGCGCCACGCAAGCCGCGGATTTTCCAGCCGAAATAGTGGCCGTATTCTCCGACAAGGCAGAAGCTGGCGGTCTTGCCAGGGCGCAAGGCGCAGGCATTGCGACGCAGGTCTTCAAGCGCAAGGATTACGCCTCGAAGGATGAGCATGAAGATGCCATTCTGGAAGCCCTTGCCGCGTTGCAGCCGGACATCATCTGCCTTGCCGGTTACATGCGCCTTCTGTCGGGCCGCTTCATCGCTCCCTATGAAGGCCGCATTCTCAACATTCACCCTTCCCTGCTGCCGCTCTTCCCCGGACTGCACACCCATCAGCGGGCGCTGGATGCGGGCATGAAAGTCGCAGGCTGCACCGTTCATCTGGTGACCGAAGGGATGGACGAGGGCCCAATCCTGGCGCAGGCCGCAGTGCCGGTGCGCGCCGGAGATGATGCGGAAACACTTGCAGCGCGCGTCCTCAAGGCCGAGCACCAGCTTTATGCCGCCGCCCTTCGCAAATTCGCCGCCGGAGAGGCAGGGGATCGGGCAGTGATTCAGGCAGATAGCGTGATTGTCAGCGCCTGACCCGCGGCAAAATCATCACACACGAAGTTTTTTGTTAACAAAACTTTAATTTCCCGCAAAAAGCTCTAATTCCCCCTCGTAACGGAACTTGCTTCGGCAAACCCCGTTAAGAGTCGTGGAAAGCGATTCTTTCAATATGTTTTCAGAAGAGGACAAAGACATGTCTCTCCGTTTCTCGACTTCCTTCCTTTCGGCAATGGCCGTGGTTTCCGGCATTGCGGTTACGGCTCCAGCTCTCGCAGCCGACTTCGTAGCTCCTCCCGCTTCGGGTCGCACCCAGCCGCGCTCGGAAGTCGGTATGCTGTCCTGTGACATCTCCCCGGCTATCGGCGTAATCATCGGCAGCCAGCAGGATGTGGATTGCGTATTCCGGCCTGCCCGCGGTCGCGGCCCGATTGAGCACTACACCGGCACCATCACCAAGCTCGGCGTCGATGTCGGCTTCATCAATGGTGGCCGCGTCGCCTGGGCCGTATGGGCTCCGAGCGTTCGTCCGGAAGGCGCGCTTCAGGGCCGTTATGTCGGTGCTTCCGCCAATGCAGCCATCGGCGTCGGCTTCGGCACCAATATCCTGACGGGCGGTTCGTGGAAGACGATTTCGCTTCAGCCGATTTCGCTTCAGGGCCAGCGCGGCCTGAATGCCGCCGTGGGTGTTTCCAAGCTGAAACTGCGTTACGCCGGCTAACGGGCAGCGCGAATAAACAACAACGCCGGGGCGCATATATAGTTTATATATGCGCCCCGGCGTTGTTGGATTAATATTTATGCATTTATTTTGCGTATCCAGATCTTGGTATCGTGCACCGCAAGCCCGCCATAGGGAGCTGCCGGTTCGGCGCCGATCAGGATGTTGATCCCCTCGCCGCGCTCGAAGGTGGAATTGGGGAAAATGCCCTCGGAAACAACGACACCGCGTTTTTGCCCGGCGCGCAGCACGGCATGAAGCACCAGCTCGCCGCGATGATTGCCGATCTCGATGCGTTCGCCGTCCTCGATGCCAAGCTCTGCCGCATCGTCGGGATGGATCAGAAGTTCGGGCCGGATTTCCTTGGCAAGCGATGTCGGCGTCTCGGCAAAGGTCGAGTTCAGGAAATTATGGGCCGGTGAGGTCGTCATGCGGAATGGATGTTCGGCATCCGCCGTTTCGATCACTTCCCAATGGTCCGGAAATTCCGGAATGGACTGATGAGGCCCCTGAAGTCCCATGACTTCCGGCGGTTTGTTCGGCGAAGGGCTTCCGGTCCAGTCCGGGCGGAAGCGGAACTTGCCGTCCGGCCATTTGAAGCCGTTGATATAATGCGCTTCCTCGAAGGGCGGTTGCAGATCGACAAACCGCTTTTCCTTCAATTCGTCGAAATGCGGCAGATCGCTATTGGCATTCATGTTGTCGATCAGCGTGCGCTCGTCCAGGTCGAAGCCCGGCAGATGCCCTACGCCAAGCCGTTTTGCCAGCTCGTTGATGACGAAGATGTTCGGACGCGCATCGGCAAGCGGCTCGATCAGCTTCGGCCCGAGCACGACATGCTGCTGCCCGCCGCCGCGATAGATATCGTCGTGTTCGAGGAATGTGGTCGCAGGCAGGACGACATCGGCCATCTTCGCCGTATCCGTCATGAACTGCTCATGCACGGCAACGAACAAATCCTCGCGCGCGAAGCCCTTGCGGACCAGCCGCTGTTCCGGCGTCACATTCATCGGATTGGTGTTCTGGATTAGCATGGCCATGACGGGCGGGCCGCCATAAAGCGCTTCCGGGTCACCGGTCAAGATGCGTCCGATCTTCGACTGGTCGAGAAAGCGAAGGCCGACATCCTGCATGGCGCGACCTTCGATCTCGCGCTTGTCCATCTTGAAGATGCCGGAATTGGAATGAAACGCCCCGCCGCCTTCATGAAGGAAAGCGCCCGTCACGCAGGCGATCGAAGCGGCAGCATGCATGTTGACCGCGCCATTGCGCTGGCGGGTGAAACCATAGCCGAGGCGGAAATAGGTTCGCTTGGTTTTGCCGACGAGATGGGCAAATGCTTCGATCTCATCAACGGACAGGCCGGTGATCGCGGCTGCCCATTCCGGTGTGCGGGTCTGAAGATGCGCTTCCAGCCCCTTCGGATCGTCGGTGTAGCGCTCCAGATAATCCCAGTCTGCAAGGCCGTCGCGGAACAGCACGTGCATGACCGCACAGGCGAAGGCGCCATCGGTTCCCGGCTTCAGCACGATGCCCATATCCGCCTGCCGGACTGTCGCATTGGCATAAACGTCGATGACGACGATCTTGGCACCGCGTTCCTTGCGCGCGCGGACCGCATGGGTCATGACATTGACCTGCGTGGCGGCGGCATTGGTGCCCCAGATGACCACGACATCGGCCTTGGCCATTTCACGCGGATCGGGGCCGGTCAGGCTGCCGGTTCCGGCGAAATAGCCGGTCCAGGCCATATTGGTGCAGAAACTGTCGAACTGGTTGGAATAACGCTTGGCAAAGCGCAGACGATTGATGGAGTCGCGCTGCACCAGCCCCATCGTGCCTGCATAATAATAGGGCCAGACGCTTTCGCTGCCATAATCCTGTTCGGCTTTCAAAAAACGCTCTGCGATGAGATCAAGGGCTGCTTCCCACGAAGCCTGCTTCCATTGCCCCTCACCTTTTGCACCGGCGCGAACCAGCGGGTGCTTCAGGCGGTCGGGGTGATGCACACGCTCCGCATAGCGCGCCACCTTGGCGCAGATGACGCCAGCCGTGTAGCTGTTGTCCTTTGCGCCGCGCACGCGCCCGATGGTGCGCTCGTCGAGAATTTCCACGTCGAGTGCGCAGGTTGACGGGCAATCATGCGGACAGGCCGAATGACCGATCTTGATATTCGAAATGGGAGCGTGCTGGTTCATACTACTTTATTAGCTCAAGCCACTTGCCGCAGAAACGAATTTCTGCCGGAAGATTGTAACTGTGACGAAATAAATTTTCACGACAGGCGCAATGAAATCGCGCCGAAGACAATAAGCCCGGCAGCCACAAAGCGCGGCAGGCCGACTTTTTCTTTCAGTACCACGAAGGAAATGAGCACGCCGAAGAGGATCGCCGTCTCCCGCAATGCCGCCACGACGGCAATCGGGGCCATGGTCATCGCCCAGAGCGCCAGGCCATATGACCCCAGTGTGCCCACCCCGCCGATCATGGCCGGTCGCCAGTGATTGCGCAGGTAATGGATGAAGCGGTCCGGCTCGCGATAGAATGCCCAGCCGGCAAGCGGTATGGCGTTCATCAGGAACAGCCACAGCGTATAGGAAATCGGCTCTCCCGAAACGCGGACGCCAAGGCCGTCGATGATCGTATAGCTGGCAATGAAACCAGCATTGGTGAGAGCCAGCAAGGCCGTGCGGCTTGAAGCACCGCGATTTCTGCGCCGGGCATCAAGCGCCATCGCCAGCACGCCGGAACAGATAAGGATGATGCCAAGCCAGCTTTGCCAGCCCATGATCTCGCCCACCAGAGGCGCGCTCACCAGCGCCACCAGCAAGGGCGGCGTGCCGCGCATGATCGGATAGGCTTCGCTCATGTCGCCGGATTTATAGGCCGCTGCCACCAGCGACATATAAAAGGTCTGCGTGACCGTCGACAGAAGCATGTAAATCCAGCTTGCCGGGTTCGGCAGCGGCAGAAAAGGCACGATGAAAAGAGCGATCAGCCCGGCAGCGCCGGTAACGCTGGCGGCGCTGAAGAACTTGTCTCCGCTCCCCTTTACGATTGCGTTCCAGCTCGCGTGGAGGAACGCGCCAAAGAGGACGATCAGAAGGACGCCACCAGACATTTCGGGACTCGACTCAGAGGATAAGGAGCAGATGTTGATGGTTGTATGTCACATTTGTGACAGGAGAGATATTGCAGCAACGACGCAGTGTCCGTTCCAGAAGTCGCGATTTTCAAACCGGCCTGCCGCTTTTTGATTGAGACATCGGGGCGTTTTGCCATTCCCTGCCTCTTGCCGAAAACAGGCCGACATGAAACAAGCGCAGCCATGAATTATCGTCACGCCTATCACGCTGGAAATTTCGCGGATGTCGTCAAGCATGTCATCCTGACCCGTCTTGTCGAATATCTGAAGCGCAAGGATCAGGCCTTTCGCGTCATCGACACCCATGCGGGCATCGGCCTCTATGACCTGAAAGGTATCGAGGCTGGGAAGACCGGCGAATGGACGGGTGGCATCGACCGCATCGTGGATGCGGTGAAGAAAGGGCAGATCGAGCAGCCAGCGCTGGAATTGCTGGAGCCCTATCTCGCCGCCGTCCGCGCCGTCAACGAAGGCGAAAAGCTTCGTCATTATCCGGGTTCGCCGCTTGTCGTGCGGCATCTTCTGCGCAAGCAGGACCGTTTGTCCGCGCTGGAACTGCACCCGCAGGATTCGGCCAGGCTGGCAAAACTCTTTGATGGCGACTACCAGGTGCGCGTGACCGAACTCGACGGATGGCTGGCGCTTGGCGCGCACCTTCCGCCGAAGGAAAAGCGCGGCATGGTGCTGGTTGATCCGCCTTTTGAAAAGGAAGCCGAATTTGACCGTCTGGTCGACGGGCTGGCCAAGGCGCATAAGCGTTTCGGCGGCGGCATCTATGCGCTGTGGTATCCGGTGAAGGACCGCAGGGAAACCGAACGGTTCACCAAACGCCTGCGTGAAACCGGCATTCCCAAGATCATGCAGATCGAGCTTGCGATTCGCGCGCCTTCCGCAGAACCGCGCCTCGATGGCACGGGCATGATTGTAGTCAATCCGCCTTTTACACTCGAAAGTGAGATGCAAACCCTGCTTCCCTGCCTTACCAAGCTTCTGGCCGAGGAAAAGGGGAGCAATTTCAGCATCAAGTGGGTGCGCAGCGAGACGGATCGCACTTGACCCGGAGAAATTGCTAGCAGAAACTGCGCCTCGACGAGGCTTCGGTCATCACAGAATTCAGCGAGCTGGCTCGCAATTTCGGACAGGATAGAGATATGCAACGAACCCTGGATCGCATCGGACAGTTTTCACGCGCAGCCGCTTTCGCCGCAGCCGTCCTTCCCCTGACGCTGGTTTCCCTGCCAGCGAACGCCGCAGACTATCTTGCCCCGGCACCCGCAGGTGTTGCGGATGCGGGCGCGTGCAGCCAGCAGAGCGTGCTGCGCTCCGTGGTTTCCGATTTCGGCTATCAGGTGCGCCACGTCCCGAACCTGCCGCAGGTCGGCATTTCGGCCATGAGCGACGTTCAGCTGACGCGGTATGAGCCGAAGACCAACCCTGCCCAGATCGAGCGCACCTATTGCAAGGCGACCGCTGTTCTGAGCGACGGCCAGTATCGCTCGGTCTGGTATATGGTCGAGGAAGGCCAGGGCTTTGCCTCCATGGGCCGCAACGTCGAGTTCTGCGTCGACGGTTTCGACCGCTGGTATGTGTACGACGCCCGGTGCCGCGTTCTTCGCTAGTGGTCTGATCCGGCATTTGCATCCCTCGGATATAAGCGCCGAGCAAATGTCGGAATCAAAAAACCACTAGTATCTGCTCTTGGAGTCGCCATGCCGGTCTCCCGCTTTTTGATTCAGACACTGACGCCTTGAGCAACGATTGAGTGGAGGGCATATGCTGCGGAAGTTTGGCGCTGCTGCGATTACGTTGCTTGCAGCGGCAACGGCGAATGTTCTGGCAGCCCTGCCTGCACGCGCTAATGATATTCCGGGCGAGTTCGACTTCTACGTCCTCGCCCTTTCCTGGTCGCCAAGCTATTGCGCATCGGAAGGTCCGCGCGCCAACAAGCAGCAATGCGGCACCAGCCGGCCTTTCGGTTTCGTGGTGCATGGCCTCTGGCCGCAGAACGAATGGGGTTATCCGACGAACTGTCAGGTGGACAACAACCGAAGCGGCGGCAGCTATGTGCCGCGGCGGATTATTTCCAGCCTGTCGGACATCATGCCTGCTGCGGGCCTCGTCGCCTATCAATGGCGCAAGCACGGCAGTTGCTCGGGCCTTTCACAGAATGATTACTTCGCCACGCTGCGCAACGCTTTCGATCAGGTCAACATTCCGCCCAGCCTGCGCAATCTGGCCAGCGGGACGGCGGGCGGGCGACGCGTTGACCCTTTCCTTGTCGAAAAAGCCTTCATCGCAGCCAATCCCGGCATGAAGCCGGACGGTATTTCGATCAGTTGCAAGCGGAATTACCTGCAGGAAGTCCGCATCTGCATGACAAAGGACCTGCAATTCCGTTCCTGCGATGAGGTGGACGCCAATGCCTGCCGAAGCCGCTCCGTGATGATGCCCGCCACGCAATAGACCCTACATAGCCCGTTCAGGAAATTACGATGACACAGATTCTCTATTCACCCGCTTCGCCCTATAGCGCGAAGGTTCGCATGGCCGCCTATCACGCCGGCATTTCGTTTGAAAGCGTCATCGTCAACACTTCGGCGGAACCGGCGGATCTGATTCAGGCCAATCCGCTCGGAAAGATTCCGACGCTTTTGACGGATGACGGCAAGGGCGTCTTCGACAGCCGCGCGATCACCCAGTACCTGAACCGGGTTTCGGGCAACAAGCTTTTCCCGCGTAATGCGGAAAAGCGTACCGATGCCGAGCGCTATGAAGCCATCGCCGATGGTCTTTGCGACGTGCTGCTGGCCCATGTCTATGAACGGCGGATGCGCCCCGAAGAGAAGGTCCACCAGCCCTGGCTCGACCTGCAATGGCGCAAGGCCGAGCGGGCGCTCGACCTTCTGAACGAAGCGCCGCCCCGCCTTGCGGGCAAGCTGCATGTGGGACATATCGCCGTTGCCGCAGCGCTTGGCTATCTGTCGCTGCGTTTTGAAGGCAAGTGGGAGCGCAACCGCTCCAAGCTCAAGCGCTGGATGAAGCGTTTTCAGGAGCTACACCCGGAACTGACCGAACTTCTGCCGCGCGGCTGATTGGTTTGAAATGAAGGAAACCCCGGATTTTCCGGGGTTTCCTTTTGCGGGTCACTCGCTTTTATTGATCGCTTGCAAGATGCGATAAGCGGCCTTTATGCGCTCATCGTTTGGATAATTCCGGTTGGCGAGCAAAACAATGCCGGTCTTCTTCGCGGGGACAAAGGCCGCATAGGCGCCAAAACCCTTGGTCGAGCCGGTCTTGTTGATGAACATATCCGCCGAGGGCGCGTGTGGGGGATCGAATTTCTCGATCTTGTGCGATTTCAGCGCCATATCCGACGAATTGCCAGCGAGAAGCGTCTTGAGCGTGACCGGATAGGTATAGATTTCCCAGCCGAGACCCTGATTGTTCGCCCCGACACCGTAATAACCCGTATGCGTGGCGGCGACGGCTTTCTGGAAGTCGGGCGCAAGCGAGGCGCTGTCGATATTCAGCTCCACGAAGCGAAGGAGATCGGGCGCCGTGGTCTTGATGCCATAAGCCTCCGCATCCCGCGTGCCGCTTGCCACCCGGGTTGGCTTGTCGGCCTTGGCGTAGCCATAGGCATAGTCCTTCATCCGGCTTTCCGGCACATGAACGAAAGTGTTCTTCAGACCGAATGCGGGCAGAAGCTTCTGCTCCATCAACACATCGAACGGCTGGCCCATGCTGCGTGCTGCGAGGTAGCCGAACAGCCCGATGCTGGGGTTCGAATAACGGCGCTGGGTGCCCGCCTGGTAATCCGGTTTCCACTTTCTGAAATAGGCCAGCATGGAACTGTCGTCGGTGACAGCATCGGGGAACTGCAAGGGCAATCCTCCCGGCGTATAGGTTCCAAGATCCAGCATGGTGATCTTGTCGAAACTGCTGCCCGCAAGTTCGGGAGCCCATCTGGTCGCAGGATCGGACGGGGAGAATGCGCCGGTCGCCAATCCATAGCCGCCAAGCGTCGCGGTGAAGGTCTTGCTGATCGAGCCAATTTCGAAAATCGTATCCTTATCGACTTTCTGCCCGCTTTCCTTCGATGCCACCCCATAACCGAAGAAGTGGCTTTTGCCATCGATGCTTACGGCAACGCCCATGCCGGGGATTTTCTGCCCGGCCATGAGCGGGCGCACGGTTTCATCGACAATGCGGCGCAGTTCGTCGTCATTTATCGTGCCTGCCGCCAGCGCGCCGCCGGCAGGGATGATGGCTGAACCAGCAAGGAAACCAATCAAAAGCGTCGTAGATTTTCTCATGACAGATGAATAAACCTCATGATTATGCATTCGGCTGCGTCTCAACCGAGACATAGCCGCCGCTGCGCGATCCATTATACTGAAACCCGTTTCCCACGGTATATAGGCCTTTCAGGCCCTGCTGATATACGATGCTTGCGCTGCGGCGACAAACGACGTTATCTAGCATTTGACATTAGAAAAATTTGGGTCTTCATGGTTCGTCCGCATCTCCCGCTCAATTCGCTGCGCGCCTTCGAAGCGTCGGCGCGCCACCTCAGCTTCACCAAGGCCGCGATCGAGCTTTGCGTCACGCAGGCCGCTGTCAGCCATCAGGTCAAAAGCCTTGAGACCCGGCTGAATGTGACGCTGTTCGAGCGCCTGCCGCGCGGGCTGATGCTGACCAGCGAAGGGGAAACGCTGCTCCCCACATTGAAGGACGCATTCGACAGGATTGCCGGAACGCTCGAACGTTTCGAGGCGGGGCATTACCGGGAAATATTGCGGGTCGGCGCGGTGGGGACGCTTGCGGTGGGCTGCTGCTGCCGCGCCTGCCAGATTTCCAGAAAAGCTATCCCTTCATCGACCTGCGGCTTTCGACCAACAACAACCGGGTGGATATCGCGGCGGAGGGGCTGGATTACGCCATCCGGTTCGGCAGCGGCGCCTGGCACGGCATCGATGCAACGCGATTGCTGGAAGCACCCTTGTCGCCGCTTTGCATTCCCGAACTTGCGCGCGAATTGCGAACCCCGGCCGATCTTGCGCGCCACACGCTGTTGCGCTCCTACCGTGCCGATGAATGGACGCAGTGGTTTCTGGCGGCAGGCGTCACGGGCGACATGCCCCTGCCCCGGAGCATCATGTTCGATTCGTCGCTTGCGATGATGGAAGCCGCCATGCAGGGAGCGGGTATTGCACTTGCGCCGCCGCTGATGTTTTCCCGGCAATTGCTGTCGGAAACCATCGTCCAGCCATTCGAAACGACGGTGACGATGGGCAGTTACTGGCTGACGCGGCTGCAATCGCGCGCGGAAACCGAAGCGATGTCGGCTTTTCGCGGCTGGCTGATAGATGCCGCCACCAACTGAGCCCAAAAACGGCGCAACAAAAAACCGGGCAGTTTCCTGCCCGGTTTTCCGTGTTCAATTATCATATAATTAGAACTTGTAGCCAACGCCGACGCGGATGTCGTGGGTGTCGAGCTTGTTACGGACCGACTCGGTGCCAAGATCATAGGTCTTGTTGCCGAACTGGGTGTAACGGTATTCAACGCGGCCCAGGATGTTGTCCGTGAGCTTGGCTTCCAGACCTGCACCAGCAGTCCAACCAACGCGGAATTTGCTTTCGTCGTCAAAGCCGTTGTCGAGCTTGACCTGCTTACCAGCAACACCGGCGGTGATGTATGGCATAACCGGGTTCAGGTCGTAGCCAAGACGGCCACGCAGCGAGCCTTCGAAGCCTTCCTTGACTTCCAGGCCGTTCTTGGACTTCTTGGCCCAGGAGTAGCCGGCGTCGCCTTCAACACCGTATACGAACTGGTCCTGCTGGAAGTTCCAGCCAGCGTAAGCGCCAGCCTTCATGTCGTCCGGCTTGATGCTGCCGTCGGTGTTGGTCTTGACCTTGTTCCAGCCGTAGCCGAGGTACAGACCGGTGTAGCCGCCAGCCCAGCTGTACTGCGGAGCCATTTCGACCGGAGCCGGAACAGGAGGCTGTTCCTGGATGGCGTCAGCAGCGAAAGCAGTCGCAGAGAACGGCAGCAGCGCAGCCGAGGCGATTACGAGAGACTTAAGAGTGCGCATAGCATTCTCCTTACACAAATTACCTTTTGCGCGGTCCCTTATCGGGCGGGCGACATTGGGAGTAATCGTCCATGCCGCGCTGACAGGACCGACATATCGGCGGTAATTGCGGCACGAAATGCCCGCTTCTGTGGAGAGAACCTGACGAGAACGTGGCAAAATTGCGATGTTGCATTATCGCAACGCCCGTTGCGGGCACCTATATAGTGGGAGGATGGTGTGAGTGGCGCCGCACGCCGCCCGGCCAGACGAAACGAAGTCGCTGAAATCCCTACAAATTTGTCAGCTATGAATGTTGCGGACGCTATTTTTAGCTGCAATTTTCCGACCGAAGTGGCATGAAATCGATTGAAGAATCTCGATAAGAAAGTGTTTACCGTGTTGAATGATCACGAGCCTCGCCTGCTTGCCAAATGTCCGGTTCTGGTAACCGGCGGCGCACGGCGCATTGGAAAGGCAATCGTCGAAGACCTTGCCGCCCATGGCTTCCCGGTCGCCATACACTGCAATCACTCCGTCGATGACGGCGCGGCCCTTGCCGCAGCCATAAACGAACAAGGCGGAAAGGCCTGTGTCGTGCGCGCCGACCTTGCCTCGGAAGCCGATGTCCGCAACCTTGTCCGGGATGCAGCGAAGCAGATCGGGCCGATCCGGCTTCTGGTCAACAATGCATCGCTGTTTGAAGACGACCGTATCGGGCAACTGGACATGGCGCTGTGGGACAAGCACTTTGCGATCCACCTCAAGGCGCCGGTCCTGCTGGCCGAGGAAATGGCGAATGCCCTGCCCGACGGCGAGGACGCGCTTGTCGTCAATGTAATCGACCAGCGCGTATGGAAGCTCAATCCGAACTTCTTTTCCTATACGCTTTCGAAGACGGCGCTGTGGAATGCCACCCGAACCATGGCGCAAGCGCTCGCGCCGCGAATCCGGGTCAATGCAATCGCGCCGGGCCCCACATTGCCGAGCGAACGGCAGAAGCCGGGTGATTTTGAACAGCAGGTCGGACAACTTCTTTTGCAGCGCGCGCCGGAATTGTCGGAATTTGGGCGTACTGTTCGCTATTTCTGGGAAAGCCGCTCCGTCACCGGCCAGATGATCGCCCTTGACGGCGGACAGCACCTGGCATGGGAAACCCCGGATATTGCAGGAATTACCGAATGACTGGAAACCGGAAGAACAATGAGGATGCTGTCGCCAACCTGCCGCCCGACGACGAGCAGGACGTGGCCGGTATCATCATTGGCGACGCGGAGACCGAAGAGGATGACGAGAGCGACGATATAGTCGAAGCTCCCGCATCGCCATCGGCTGCGGATTCCATCCAGTGGGATTCCTCCGATGGCCTGCCGGATATCGAAGGCCTGAGCGGGCAGGACATCATCAATGCTTTCGTGAAGCGCCTGCCGAACAATCCGGGCGTCTATCGCATGTTCAACAGCGATGGCGACGTGCTCTATGTCGGCAAGGCGCGCAATCTCAAGAAGCGCGTGTCCAACTATGCGCGCGGCATCGGCCATTCCAATCGCATAACGCGGATGATCCGCGAAACGGTGACGATGGAATTCGTCGTCACCCGCACCGAGACGGAAGCCCTGTTGCTGGAAGCCAATCTCATCAAGAGATTGCGTCCGCGCTTCAACGTGCTGATGCGCGACGACAAGTCGTTTCCTTATATTCTGCTGACCGGCGACCATCGGGCGCCCGGCATCTTCAAGCATCGCGGCGCCCGGTCGCGCAAGGGCGACTATTTCGGTCCCTTCGCTTCCGCAGGTGCCGTAGGCCGCACGATCAACGCGCTTCAGCGCGCCTTCCTGCTGCGAACCTGCACGGATTCGGTTTTTGAAACACGAACCCGCCCCTGCCTTCTCTATCAGATCAAGCGCTGTTCCGGCCCCTGCACGCATGAGATCAGCGACGCGGACTATGCCGAGCTGGTGAGCGAGGCCAAGGCGTTTCTTTCCGGCAAGAGCCAGTCGGTCAAGGATCATCTGTCAGCCGCGATGCAGGCCGCATCGGCGGACCTCGATTTCGAGCACGCAGCCGTTTACCGGGACCGTCTGGCGGCGCTCTCGCATGTCCAGTCGCATCAGGGCATCAATCCGCAGACGGTTGAAGAGGCAGACGTTTTCGCCATCCATCAGGAAGGCGGCATGACCTGCATTCAGGTCTTCTTCTTCCGCACCGGCCAGAACTGGGGCAATCGCGCCTATTTCCCGAAAGCCGACAGTTCGCTTGGTCCCGCGGAAGTTCTCGGTGCCTTCCTGTCGCAGTTCTATGACGACAAGCCATGCCCACGCCTCGTCCTGTTGTCCGAGACCGTGGAGGAACAATCGCTCATCGCCGAAGCGCTCTCGACGCGCGCCGGACACAAGGTGCAGGTCAACGTGCCGCAACGCGGCGAGAAGAAGGACCTTGTCGATCACGCGCTCACCAACGCGCGCGAGGCACTTGGGCGGCGGCTTGCCGAAACATCGTCGCAGGCCCGTCTTTTGCAGGGTATGGCCGAGACCTTCGGCCTGTCGCAGCCGCCGCGCCGGATCGAGGTCTATGATAACTCCCACATCATGGGCACGAACGCTGTCGGTGGCATGATCGTCGCCGGGCCGGAAGGCTTCGTCAAAAATCAGTATCGCAAGTTCAACATCCGCTCGACCGACATTACGCCGGGCGACGATTTCGGCATGATGCGAGAAGTGATCGAGCGGCGCTTCTCACGGCTGGTCAAGGAACACGGCACGCCGGAAGAACCGGCCGACGCCGAAGTAACGGATACGTTTCCAGCCTGGCCCGATGTCATCCTGATCGACGGCGGGCAAGGCCAGGTGGGCGCCGTGCGGCAAATTCTTGGCGAGCTTGGCATCAGCCATCTTGTCAATGCCATCGGCATCGCGAAGGGCGTTGACCGCGAAGCGGGACGCGAACGCTTCTTCGTGGAAGGCAAGCAGGCCTTCACGCTGCCGCCGCGCGATCCGGTGCTCTATTTCATCCAGCGTCTGCGCGACGAGGCCCACCGGTTCGCCATCGGCACGCACCGCGCCCGGCGCAAGAAGGAAATGGTCAGGAATCCGCTCGATGAAATCGCGGGAATCGGCCCGTCGCGCAAGCGTGCGCTCCTGCATCATTTCGGGACCGCAAAGGCGGTTTCGCGTGCTGCGGTCGAGGACCTCATGCAGATCGACGGCATTTCGGAAGCCATGGCGCGGACGATCCACGACCATTTCCGGGATCGATGACACAAACTTGTCCGGGAATCATCTACAAGCGTCATTAGAGCGCATCCTGAAAAGTGTGAAACGGTTTTCGGATAAGATGCGCGTTAAAACAAAGGATTAGAGCGCCGATCTGATCCAATCAGATCGAAACGCGCTCTAAGTCTCGGGCGAACATGTTAGCGGGAGTTGATTTTATGTCATATCCCTGTTGATGTGCGACTGACAAACATGCGGCGGAACGAATGCAGAAGAATCATACCCTCTCCCTACCCAATATCCTTACTTATGGCCGGATCATCGCCGTGCCTCTTGTGGTGTTGTGTTTCTTTATCGAGGGACGGCTGGAGTCGAGCGATTTCGCCCGCTGGACAGCTCTCGGATTGTTCGCCGTCGCCAGCATCACCGACTTTTTCGACGGCTATCTCGCCCGCATATGGAAACAGACATCGACCATCGGCCGCATGCTCGACCCGATCGCCGACAAGCTTCTCGTATCGGCCATCCTGCTGCTGCTCGCCGCTGACGGCACGATTGCCGGCTGGACGCTCTGGGCCGCCATCATCATCCTTTGCCGCGAAATCCTGGTTTCGGGCCTGCGCGAATATCTTGCCGAGCTGAAGGTCAGCGTGCCCGTTTCGCGCCTCGCCAAATGGAAGACGACCGCACAGATGATCGCGCTTGCATTCCTGCTGGCAGGCCCTGCCGGTGACAAGATCATGCCCTATGTAACGGAAACAGGCATTGTCCTGCTTTGGGTATCGGCCCTTTTGACGCTTTACACGGGCTGGGATTACTTTAAGGCGGGCCTGAAACACGTGATGGATTGATCCAGTGGCGGTAAAACTCGTCTATTTCGCATGGGTGCGCGAGAAAATTGGCAAGGGCGAGGAGACTATCGAACTCCCCTCACCCAAAACGACCGTCGGTGATCTCATCGGCCATCTGAAATCGCTTGGGCCGGAATATGATGCCGCTTTCGAGCATGAGCATGTCATTCGCGCCGCGATCAATCAGGAACATGCCGAGCATGATGAACTGGTGAATGACGGCGACGAAGTCGCGCTCTTTCCGCCCATGACGGGAGGATGAGATGAGCGGGCAAGCTCCATGCCCACTGTTCGTCGGCATAAGAAGCGAAGATTTCGACACGGCGGCGGAACTGCGCAAGCTCGAACAGGGGCGCACGGATATAGGCGCCATTGTCACCTTTACCGGTCTTTGCCGCGATGAAAGCGGCACGCTTTCCGCGCTGGAACTGGAGTACTATCCCGGCATGGCCGAAGCGGAAATCACCCGCATCGCCCGACAGGCCATCGCGCGCTGGCCGATAACCGCGCTTACGATCATTCACCGTTACGGGCTTATCAGGCCCGGCGAGAACATCGTTCTGGTGGCTGCGGCCTCGTCGCATCGCCACGCGGCTTTCGAGGCCGCGTCGTTCCTGATGGATTACATGAAAACCGATGCTCCGTTCTGGAAAAGGGAGCATCTCGCCGACGGTTCTGTCGGCGGATGGGTATCGTCCAAAGAGGAAGACGAGAAGATACGCGAACGCTGGAAACAGTCATGAACTTCCGATCAGGGGGGTCGCTATTGATCTCAATTTTTCATTTTAATCGCGAATTAACTATTTAACCCCCTAGAATAGTGGGTAATTTAGCTGGCGTGTTCTTGCGCCGCCACAATTTTCACACGAAGATTTCGCTATTGTCGATATCATGAATCAGATGCCGACAGGCGATGATGACAGACAGACTGGAATCCGCATCAGCGCCATCTGTCTTGCAACAAACAACGCATGCGGGAACGGAAGTTTCGGGCTTTAACGATGCGAAATGGATTGGCGAAAACCCTTTCAATTGCGGCGGCACTTGTGGTCGGCATTGGCGCGCTTGGCGGCGCTGCCTTGTTCCTGACCACCTCGATGCCGACAAGCAGCCTGGCGGCGGAAAAGACCGTCAGCGGCAAGGTCGTGTATCGCGAGCGGATCGCGCTGCCGCCGGAAGCAAGCCTGACGGTCCAGCTTTCCGACGTCTCGCTGGCCGACGCCCCCTCGAAGGTCATCGGCGAAACGCGGATCGAATCCGTTCAGGGATCGCCGATCCCGTTTGCCATCAATTTCGATATGGACCAGATCCAGCCCGGCCATAGCTATGCCTTGCAGGCGCGCATTTCGGCGGGCGACACGCTGTGGTTCGTCAATGACGAACGCTATGCGATCGATCCGGAAAACCCCGGCGAACCTGCGGAAATAAAGGTTGTGATGGTGCGCAAGAGCGGTGACGAAGGCGCTGCCATCGGCATCGAGGGCAAGGACTGGCTCGCGGAGGACATTCAAGGCGGCGGCGTGATCGACAATGCCCAGACAACCCTGACGGTTTCGACCGATGGCGCGGTCAGCGGGTCGGGCGGCTGCAACCGCTATTTCAGCAAGGCGACCGTGACCGGGGAAAATATTTCCTTCGCCGAGATCGGATCGACCTATGTCCAGTGCCCGCCTGCCCTCATGAACCAGGAACGCAAGTTCCTCGACGTGCTCGGCAAGACCCGGTCCTACAAGATCGATATGGGCAAGCTCGTTCTCTTCGACGACGAAGGGAAGGAAGTGGCAAGGCTCGCGCAGAGCCTTTGAAACCTGTTTCCACGCATCGCCCAGACAACAAAAAAGCCCGCCGGGAAGGCGGGCTTTTTCTTTATATTCTCGTTGGGATCAGCCGACGATTTCGGTGCCCGAGAACCAGTATGCGATTTCTTCCGCAGCGGTTTCCGGAGCGTCCGAACCGTGTACGGAGTTTTCGCCGATCGACAGGGCGAATTCCTTGCGGATGGTGCCTTCGTCAGCGTTTGCCGGGTTGGTCGCACCCATGACTTCGCGGTTCTTGGCGATGGCGTTTTCGCCTTCCAGAACCTGAACGACCGTCGGGCCGGAAGACATGAATTCGGTCAGTTCGCCGAAGAAAGGGCGATCCTTGTGAACAGCATAGAAGCCTTCAGCTTCACGCAGGCTCATCCAGACGCGCTTCGAAGCGACGACGCGCAGGCCAGCTGCTTCGAGCTTGGCGGTGATTGCGCCGGTCAGGTTGCGGCGGGTCGCATCGGGCTTGATCATGGAGAAGGTACGTTCGATTGCCATTATGACACCTTGTGCTGGAATTTTCAGAAAAGTGAGGCTCTATACCGTCGATAGGCCCGATTGCCAAGAGGCGAACCGATTAGCACCTTGAGACGACAGAAAATTGATTGCATAGATGATGCCGCGCCGATTCAGCCTCGCGGAAGCGGTGCCGACGGGTGGTCAGGGGGTTCTCGTGGAACAGCATTTTCAAATGTTCGCCTATTACAACCGATGGGCAAATGAACTGGTCTATGCCGCCGCTGCCCAGTTGAGCGACGAGGAATATAGGCTCGATCTCGGTCTCTTCTTCGGCTCCATCCATCGCACACTCAATCATCTGCTCGTCGCCGACCGCATCTGGATGAAACGCTTCACCACGGAAGGCGATCATCCGAAGACGCTTGATGCGATCATTTCCGACAATTTCATCATGCTGCGCGATCTGCGGCAGGCGGAAGACGCGCGCATATGCCGCTATGCGGACTGCCTCGACGCGCAGAAACTCGGCGGTCGCTTCAGCTATACTAAACTCAATGAAATGCGCACGATAAGCCAGCGGCTCATGCCGTCACTTGCCCATATGTTCAATCACCAGACGCACCATCGCGGACAGATTCATACCGCGTTTACCAGACTGGGAATGGAAGCGCCGTCGCTCGATCTCATGCATTTCCTGCGAACGGAAGGCGGGCGGCGTTTCGCCTGACTGATGTTGATACTTGCGGAAACGCTTCAAGCCGTGCAAAAGCGCTTTCATCATGCTTATCCTTGACGACATCTCCGTAAGAATTGCCGGACGCCTCCTGATCGACCACGCCAGCGTAACGCTGCCGGCGGGATCGAAGACGGGTTTCGTCGGCCGTAACGGCACCGGCAAATCCACGCTGTTTCGCGTCATCACGGGCGATCTCGCGCCGGAAACCGGCAGCATCTCGCTTCCGAAGAACACCCGTATCGGCCAGGTCGCGCAGGAAGCGCCCGGCACCGACGAAGCGCTGATCGAAATCGTCATGAAGGCGGACAAGGAGCGCGCGGCGCTTCTGGAGGAAGCGGCCACCGCGACCGATCCGCACCGCATTGCGGAAATTCACACCCGCCTTGCCGATATCAACGCTCACTCTGCGGAAGCGCGCGCCGGCGCCATCCTGTCCGGTCTCGGTTTCAGCGCGGAAGCGCAACGCCAGCCGGCATCGGCCTTTTCCGGCGGCTGGCGCATGCGCGTCGCACTGGCTGCGGTTCTCTTCGCCGAGCCGGACCTGTTGCTGCTCGACGAACCGACCAACTATCTCGACCTTGAAGGCGTGCTTTGGCTGGTCGATTATGTGAAGCGCTATCCATACACGGTCATCATCATCAGCCATGACCGCGATCTCCTGAACTCGGCCACGTCGTCGATCATGCATCTTGACCAGAAGAAGATCAGCTTCTGGCGCGGCAATTACGACCAGTTCGAGCGGCAGCGGCACGAGATGCTGGAATTGCAGCAGAAGGCCCATGCCAAGCAGGAAGCCCACCGCAAGCACATGGAATCCTTTGTGGAGCGTTTCCGCGCCAAGGCTAGCAAGGCCCGGCAGGCGCAATCCCGCATGAAGGCGCTGGAAAAGCTCAAGCCAATCGAGCTTTATGTGGAAAGCAATGTGCAGCCGTTCCGCTTCCCGGATGCGGAAAAGAAGGCCGCCTCACCGATCATCGCTCTGGACAACGCCGATGTGGGCTACGTGCCGGGCAAGCCGGTGCTGCGCAATGTGACGCTGCGCATCGACAATGACGACCGCATCGCGCTCCTCGGTTCCAACGGCAACGGCAAGTCGACGCTGGCCAAGCTGATTGCCGGTCGCCTGACGCCCGAAAAGGGCACGCTCACGGTTTCGCCCAATCTGAAGGTTGCCTTCTTCGCCCAGCACCAGCTTGACGATCTGGTTCCCGAGGACAACGCCATCGAGCACGTGCGCAAGCTGATGCCGACGGAACCCGAGGCCAAGGTCCGCGCGCGCGTTGCGCAGATGGGCCTTTCGACCGAAAAGATGCTGACACCAGCCAGGGATCTTTCCGGTGGTGAGAAAGCGCGCCTCCTGATGGGGCTTGCGACTTTTCACGGCCCGAACCTGCTCATCCTCGACGAACCGACCAACCATCTCGACATCGACAGCCGCGAAGAGCTTGTGCATGCGCTCAACGCTTTCAACGGCGCGGTGATCCTGATCGCCCACGACCGCCATCTGATCGAAGCGACGATGGAACGGCTGTGGCTGGTCCGCGAGGGCGGCGTGAAGACGTTTGAAGGCGATCTCGACGAGTACCGGCAGATCGTTCTGGCCGACGCCAAGGGAGAACCGGTTTCCGACCGCGACGACAACGCCAGGGTCAACAAGGCCGAGCAGCGAAAACTCGCCGCCCAGAAACGCGAGGCCATGGCGCCGCTGCAAAAAAAGATCAAGGAAACCGAAGCCTTGATCCAGAAGCTGCAGAAACAGATTCAAGTCTTCTCGTCACAGCTCGAAGACCCGGCTCTTTACGAGAAGGAGCCTCAAAAGGCGATCCGGATCAACAAGGAGATGAGCGATGCACGCTCTGCCCTTGCGGATGCAGAGGACAAATGGCTGGAACTCTCCACTGAATATGAAGAAGCGATGGCGGACTGATCCGCCACCGCTGGCATGTCATTGCGCTGCAGTGGCAATCACAGCACGAAGAAAACTATATAGACCAAACCGATGATCGACGCGCCAGCGATCCGCAGTGCCTTCGGCAACGGGCGCGGCGCGTACCGCACCGCAAGAACTGCGAGAATGGCGGTCAGGATCGGAAAAGCCACGAACATGGCCAGATAACCGCTCGATCCCTCAAAGGACGAACCGAACCAGCCCAGTTCCGCCATCGGGACGAGCGCGATAAAGGCGGCAAGTGCGGACAGCAGCAACAGCAGAATGCGGTCGAAAATCGCAGCGCCCATCTGCGCTTCCTCAGCCTTGAGGACGCAGGCGCGTGCGCATCAATGCATAAAGCCCGAAGGCACCGAGGATCAGGCCGATGGTCGTATAGACCTCGTTGGGCGTTTCCGCCCCTCGCCGCAACACCAGATCGGCCTTTGAAATCTGAAGCCCGTCTGTATTGCCCTGCACCAGACGAAATCCATAAAGCCCCGGAATGACGGGATCGATGTCCCCGGCACTCTGGCGCAGAACACTGCCATCCTGCGGGCGGTCCGTGTTGATGGAACCGGTAGTCGAGGCAAAGTCGAGCCCCTGCGAGAGAACCGGCTGTCCGTCGCGGCTGACGGCAAGCGTCACCGCCGAGCGCCGTTCCGCAGGCACATAACCCGGCAGAGGCGTGGCATCGATGAACACGCGCACCGGCCCATCAGCCGCCGACAGCCTGACTTCCTGAATCTTGAAACCGCTCTGCCGGTTTTCCAGCATGGTCCAGCGGCCAATTTCGCTGCCGGTGAAATGGCGCACATACCACGGATAGCCAATGGCAAGACCAAAGCCGGCGACGGCCATCAAGATGAATAGCGTCCTCATTACGCTTTGCGCTCCCAGCGGCGGTCTGGCGTCTGCTGCCAGTAAGTCAAATCGTGGTTCTCCGCCTTGAAATTTTTCCATTGCCCCCGGGCAATATCGAGTTGCTCCTGATCGTGCCCGTCGAACATGACGACAAGGCGTTCATAGGCGCCCGCCTGTTCCAGCCCGGCGCCTTCGACGAGAAAGCGCACCGTCGCGCCATTCGGATTGGCTTCACTGGTGGTCAGCAATACCGGCTGGTGTTCGGGATGAGGCTCCTTGTCGGTGCCATGCGCCACGAAGGACGTGTCGGAAAAGGTCCAGAGCAAGCCGTCAAGCGCATCGCGTCTTTCCTCGCTGACGGTCTGGATCGTGACGCGCCAGCCGCGCCCGAGCGACCGCTCGACCAAGCCGGGCAAGGCTTCATCGAGTGTCGATTCCGTCAGGTGATAGAAGAGGATTTCCGCCATGCACTATCCGTTTCGCGAACGGATGGAGAAACTGATACCGCTTCTCCACCCATCCCTTTGTTCCAAAAAGATTTTAGCTTTCGAAATGATCCCGGACAAGGCGGTCCAGCAGGCGAACGCCATAGCCGGAAGCCCATGTCTGGCTGTATTCGTTTGCTGGCGAACCCATGGCCGTTCCGGCAACGTCGAGATGCGCCCAAGGGGTCTCACCGACAAAGCGCTTGAGGAACTGTGCCGCCGTGATCGATCCGCCGTAACGGCCAGCGCTGTTCTTCATATCGGCGAATTTCGAATCGATCATCTTGTCGTATTCGGTGCCGAGCGGCAGGCGCCACAGCTTTTCACCCGTCGACTGACCCGCATCGTAAAGCTGGTCCGCAAGCTCGTCGTCGTTGGAGAAGAGACCGGCATGATACTGGCCGAGCGCGACCATGACCGCACCCGTGAGGGTGGCCAAGTTGATGATGAAGCGCGGCTTGAAACGGTCGTTCGTATAGTGCAGTGCGTCGGCGAGGACGAGACGGCCCTCCGCATCCGTATTGATGACTTCAATCGTCTGTCCGGACATGGAGGTAACGATGTCGCCCGGACGCTGGGCGTTGCCGTCGGGCATGTTTTCTACAAGGCCGATAACGCCGATGGCATTGACCTTCGCCTTGCGGCCAGCCAGGGCGCGCATCAATCCGGTGACGGCTGCCGCGCCTCCCATGTCGCCCTTCATGTCTTCCATGCCAGCGGCAGGCTTGATGGAAATGCCGCCCGTATCGAACACCACGCCCTTGCCGACGAACGCGACCGGCTTTTCCTTGCTCTTCGCGCCCTGCCATTCCATGACGACCAGACGCGGCGGGCGGACAGAGCCCTGCGCCACGCCGAGAAGCGCGCCCATGCCGAGCTTCTTCATTTCCTTTTCGCCGAGGACTTCGACCTTGACGCCAAGCTTTTCGAGCTTTTCGGCTTCCTGCGCGAACTCCACAGGCCCCAGAATATTGGCAGGCTCGTTGACGAGATTGCGCGCCTGGATAACGCCGTCCGCCACCGCTTCAGCGACTTCGAGGGCCCGCTTCGCAGTGTGGGCATCCGCGACGCAGATGTTGATCTTCGCGGCGTGTTTCGGATCGCCGTTTTCCTCATCGTTCTTGCGCGTCTTGTAGCGTTCGAACTTGTAGGAGCGCAGCATCATGCCCAGTGCCAGATCGGCAGCTTCATCACCGGCGATGGTGGTTTCAGGCAGTGCCAGCGTCACGGTTGCGCGCTCCGCCTTGCCGATTCGTGAAAATGCCGCGCCGCCGATCTTCAGCCAGTCGTCATTGCCAAGCTTGCCCGGCTCGCCGACGCCGACCAGAACGATCTTGTCGACACCGCTGGAAGTCGTCTCGATCGCTTCCGCCGTCTTGCCCAAAGCACCGGTGAACCCGGAAATTTCGGCAATACGCTTGATCTTGTCCGCACCGCCAGCAGCCGCGGCCGCCTCGTCCGCAAAGCCGCCGCCCTTGGCGACGAGGACGATGGACACGCCTCTTTCCGGTACTGCAAAATCGCTGAAAGAGATCGAAGGACGTTTAGACATGACAACTCCAAACCTGATGTCGATTTAAGAATGACACGATTGTGTCGCGACTTTTCCCCACTCATGTGAGACGAATATGGCGAAACAGCAAGAGTAGAACCAAGATTGTTCCAGTTTTAGGCCGAGGAAAACCGTGCAAGACACAATTGCGAGCCTGTCTTACCCGCTCCATGCAAAAACTGGTTGCCTTGAGCCGACTCATCGCTCATTAACGGGACCCGTTAACAGGAACACGAGAGCTGGCATCTTCGTGATGGTTTTAGTAATCTGTTAACCGCGTTTATTGGGTCAATCTTAGCCAAGCGTCATTAAGTTTAGTCATTGTCACGAGTGCCGCAGCCTTTTTCGGATGTGCGCTCCTTCAACGGAACCGGGATGTAGACTCCACCTATGCGATTGATCGAGTTGTACATCCTGCGCCGGGTGGCGATCATGTTCCTCGCAGTGCTTGGCGCTGCGGTCGGGATCACCTGGACCGTGCAGGTGCTCCAGCGCATCGACTTCCTGACCACAAGCGGCCAGACATTCCAGACGATCGTTCAGTTCAGTTCGCTGTTGATTCCATCGGCTATTCCGCTCGTGATGCCGTTTGCGCTGATCATTGCGATCACGCAGACGCTGTCCACCATGAACCAGGATTCGGAGCTGGTCGTCATCAATGCGTCCGGCGCACCGCGCAGCGCGGTCATGCGCCCGATCCTGATTCTTGCCGCCGTCATTTCCGTCGTGTCGTTTCTGGTCGCCAACTATGTCGATCCCTATGCGCGCATGAACATGCGCGCCATGATCGCCAATGCCAGCGCCGACCTCATGAATGTCATCGTTCAGGAAGGCAATTTCCGCAAACTTGCCGACAATCTCTATATCCAGGTGGCGGAACGACGCGCCGATGGCAGCATTGGCGGGCTTTTCATCGCCGATTCCCGCGATCCGGCGCTCGATCTCATCTATTATGCCGCCGATGGCGCGATTGCTTCGACGCCGACCGGCGACATGCTGCTGATGCAGAACGGCGAGGTGCAGCGCCGTGACGTGTCGGATGGCACGGTTTCGATCATCAAGTTCAATTCCTATGCGTTCGACCTCAGCCAGTTTGCCTCTGCCGGCGATGATTTCGTCATCTATGCCAAGGACCGTCCGCTTTCCTATCTGCTGAACCCGGACCCGAACGACCCGATCCTCCAGACGCGCCCGCTGCGCTACAAGGCCGAATTGCACCGGCGGCTGACGCAATGGCTCTATCCGGTTGTGTTTGCGATGATTGCGCTGGCGTTCGCAGGCGATTCCCGTTCGCATCGCGAAGCCCGCGTGTCGGCGTCCTTCTCGGCGATCAGCACCGCTCTTCTCGTCTATTGGGCAGGCTATTTCGCCTCCGACCGCGCCGACAAGGATGCAGGATACATCGTCCTCATGTATCTGGTCCCGGCTGCCGTTATTCTTGTGACGGGCTTCGCGCTCGCCACCGGGCGGCGGATCGGCCTGCCGGACAAATGGAACGACCGCATTCTCGACGGTTTCGACAGTTTGAGACGCCGGGGCTCGGCGCTCTATGCCCGCCTCACCGGACGTTCGCGCAATAATGCCGGAGGAAAGGCATGATCGGCTGGACGCTTGGGCGCTATTTCTTCATCCGCTATGTGCAGATCACCTTCTATTTTCTGCTCGGCATTTTCGCCTTGTCACTGCTTCTCGATTTCACCGAGAATGCGAGCAAGCTTTCAAACCTGCCGGACTATTCCGTGTGGGCGGCGCTCGGCCTTTCCGCCATGCGCGTGCCCTTCATCATGCAGCAGATGATCCCCTTCGTCGCCCTGTTCTCGGCAATGGCGACGCTCATTTCGCTCAACAGAAAATATGAGCTGGTCGTCGCACGCTCCGTCGGCGTATCGGCCTGGCAGTTCCTCCTGCCCGCCTGTTTCGGCGCGTTCCTGTTCGGCATCGCCACGATCTTCATTCTCAATCCGTTCGCCGCCTATGGCTTCGCCAAGGCCGATGAAATCGCATCGACATGGAAGACCGGCAAGGTTACCGACGTTTCCGCGCTGCGCGATCCATGGCTGCGCCAGAAGACCGATGAAGGCGAGACCATCATCGGCGCGAAAAGCATTCTGGATCAGGGCGCGACGCTGGCCGACGCGACTTTCATCCAGTTCGATGAGAAAAAGAACATCAGGGAACGTTTCGACGCGCGCAGGGCGCAGCTCAGGGACGGTCACTGGGAGCTTACCGACGTGACGCGATTCGCGCGCGGTGAAGAGCCACAGAAAATGGCGAGTTTCCAGATCGAGACGCAGCTGCGTCCCGAATATGTGGAAGAGAAGCTCGCGACGCCCGACACGATCCCGTTCACGCAGTTGCGCCACAAGATCGAGGTCGCGCGTTCCTTCGGCTACTCCGCAAACGCATTTGACATGCAATACCAGTCACTTCTGGCTTTGCCGGCATTGCTGATGGCGATGACTCTCATTGCTGCAACAGTGTCGTTGAAATTTGTGCGATTTGGTCAGTCAGGAGCTATGATTCTGGGTGGCGTTATCGCAGGCTTCATGCTTTATGTCGTTTCGGTGCTGGTGAAGGCATTCGGGAATGCGGGATTCGTTCCGCCATTCGTGGCTGCCTGGGTACCGGTTATTATCGCGACATTTTTTGGTGTCTCCTTTTTGTTGCATAAGGAGGATGGTTAGTGGGTTCGAGTAACGCCCGCATGGTATTGCCCCATTCGCTCTCACGCCTGACGCGCGGGACGGCCTTGGCGTGCGTCCTTGCTTTACCTTTCATTTCTGTCGCAGCCCTGCCCTCACCCGCATTGGCACAGGACGCTCTCGGCGCCAATTACCAGAGCGATCCGAATGCGCGCATGCTCCTGCAGGCCGACGAACTCGTCTATGATCGTGACGTTAATACCGTCACGGCTCAGGGCAAGGTGCGCATCGAATATGACGGCAATCATCTTGTCGCCGACAAGGTGACCTACAACCAGCAGACGCGGCGCATGACCGCGACGGGCAATGTCGAGATCGTCGAACGCGACGGCAACAAGATCTACTCCGACCATATGGACGTCACCGACAGTTTCCGCGACGGCTTCGTGAACGGCCTGCGCGTCGAGACGACGGATAACACCCGTTTCGCCGCCGAAAGTGCCGAACGCAGCAATGGCGAAATCACGACGTTCAACAACGGCGTCTATACGGCCTGCGAACCCTGCGCGAAAAATCCTGACAAGCCTGTTCTCTGGCAGATCAAGGCGCGCAAGATCATCTGGAACAGCACGACCAAGACGGTCCGCTTCGAACATGGCCGCTTTGAATTCTTCGGCATGCCACTTGCCTATTTCCCGGCATTCGAAATGGCCGACCCAACGGTGAAGCGCAAGAGCGGCTTCCTGTTTCCGGGCTTCTCCTACAAGGACGATCTGGGCGTCGGCATCAAGAATTCATATTTCTGGGCGCTCGCCCCGAATTACGACCTGACGCTTTCCACGACTGGCTACACCAAGCAGGGCTTCCTGACGGAAGCCGAATGGCGTCACCGCCTGGAAAACGGCACCTACAATCTTCGCATCGCGGGCATTCATCAGAACAAGCCGGGTGAGTTTGATGTCAACACCGTTGACCGCGAAGAAGACAATCGTGGCATGGTCGCCTCGAAGGGTGATTTCGAGCTGAATTCGCGCTGGCGCTTCGGTTGGGATGTGATGGCGCAGACCGACCGCAACTTCAGCCGTACCTACAGCATTGACGGTTATAATGCAGGCACGCAGGTCTCCAAGATTTATCTGCAGGGGATCAGCAATCGCAATTATTTCGACCTGAACTTCTATCGCTTCAATGTGCAGGAATCGCTGCTGTCGAACAATCCTAATGAGATGCACTCGAAGCAGCCGTGGGTATTCCCGAGCCTCGATTACTCCTACACATTGCCGGAACCGGTCTATGGCGGCGAGTTGAACTTCAATACCAATCTGCAGGTTCTCTATCGGCAGAATGCGAATTACGCCGGAAGGTTTATTAACGTTCTGGAAGATGGCCGTTGGGTTCAGCGACCCAATCCGTATCCCCGCGTTCCCGGCTTTGACGGTACCAATGCGCGCCTGACCACTGAAGCGGAATGGAAGCGCACTTTCATCACGCCTGCCGGTCTGGTCATCACGCCCCTGCTGGCACTGCGCGGTGATGCGATTGGCGCGAACACGAACTTCAACCTGACGGATGCCGGCTATACGGATGCGGTCGTGCGTTCGGAAGCGCTTCGCGCCATGGCGACAGCCGGGCTTGAACTGCGCTGGCCGATCCTGTTCTCGTCCACCAGCTCGACCCACATTATCGAGCCGATCGCGCAGCTTTATGTTCGCAACAACGAACGCTATGCGGGTGAGTTGCCGAATGAAGACGCCCAGAGCTTCGTCTTCGACGCGACCAACCTGTTCTCGCGCGACAAGTTCTCCGGTTATGACCGTGTTGAAGGTGGCACGCGCGCCAATCTCGGTCTGCGCTATTCGGGCAATTTCAACAATAGCGACTGGGCTCTTTACGCCCTCGGCGGCCAGTCGTTCCAGCTGGGTGGCGTCAATTCGTTTGGCACAAGCGACTTCCTGAATGTCGGCGCAGATTCCGGCTTGCAGGATGCACGCTCCGACTATGTTGCCATGATCGGCACGTCCAACTCGACGGGTCTCGCCCTCGCTGCCCGCGGACGCTTCGACAAGGACAGCTTCTCGGTTCGTCGCGGCGAACTTGAAGCCCAGCAGAGCTGGCAAAAGCTGACGATCTCCGCGCAATATGCCTATATCGCGCCTCAGCCTGCTTACGGATATAACGATCTCCGTCAGGAAGTCACGGGTGCGGCCACAGCGCGCATCAACACGAACTGGCGCGTTTTCGGTTCGGGCACCTATGATCTGGTTTCCGAAACGCTGGTGCGCGCATCGTCTGGCCTTGCCTATGATGACGAGTGCTTCACTTACTCGATGAATTACGTCCAGACCCGTAACCCGGGCGATGACAAGGCGTCCCATGGCGTCGGGTTCAATATTTCGCTGCGCACATTGGGTGATATAGGCAGCGGTAACCAGACATTCTAAACTTGAGGGACCGGAAGCGTTGGAAATGCTTCCGGTCTTTCCATTTCATTCGACAAAGAAATTTTACACTTCACAGCTTAATCCGGCGTCCTTTTTGCAGTATTCAGAGGATGCAAGCTTCGCAAAATAGCTTTTGGGTCATTGTTTCGCCGCACTAGCTCATCTATACAGGCAGCTTATGATCAGCCGCTGATATGATTTTTGCTCGGCTGGATAGCGGCAATGACCATGATGGGATATGTCCGGTAAGGATTGTCGTTCGTCGACCGGAAGGAATCGGGAAAGAAAGATGATGATTGCAAGACCTCTCTTCGCCTCCATGCTGAGCGCCGCAGTCTGCCTGACGACGCTTGGGACGGTTGCAGCTCCCGCATTTGCGGCTGGCGCAGGTTCTGAGGTCAAGGTCATCGTTTCCGGCAATGCCATCACCAACAGCGATATCCAGCACCGCGTGGCCTTCTTGAAGTTGCAGCGCAAGGGCGGCAATCTCGCTCAGGTCGCCAAGCAAGAGCTGACCGACGAGATGCTTAAGCGCATCGAAATGAAGTCGCGCGGCATCGACATTTCCGACCGGCAGGTTGACGAGGCCTATGCAGGATTTGCCACCCGCAACAAGATGAGCCTGGCGCAACTGAACCAGTTGATGAATCAGTCGGGCGTGACGCCGGATCATTTCAAGAAATACATCATGGTGCAGATGGGCTGGGGCCGTCTCGTCAGCGCACGCTTCCGCGCAACCGGCATGGTCAGCGAGCAGGAAGCCGTCCAGCGCATGTTGAAGGACGGCGGCAAGAAGCCTGTCGCAACCGAATATCGCCTGCAGCAGGTCATTTTCGTGGTGCCTGCCTCGAAGCGCTCCCCTGCCTTGCTTGCCAAGCGCAAGCAGGAGGCCAACGCGCTCCGTTCGCGCTTCCAGAATTGCGACGCTACCCGCCAGCAGGCCAAGGGCATTCTTGACGTGACCGTTCGCGATCTCGGCCGCATCATCGAGCAGCAATTGCCGAACGAATGGTCGAAAGCGATCAAGTCCACTTCGGTCGGCGGCACCACCCCGCCGCAGGAAACCGAAAAGGGCGTCGAATTCCTGGCTGTCTGCTCGACCCGACAGGTATCTGACGATCGCGTTGCGCAGCTGGTTTTCTCCATGGAGGGGGCGGATTCCCCTGCCGGACAGGAAAAGAAGGCCGAACAGCTCAGCGAAAAATATCTGGGCGAACTGCGCGAGAAGGCGAAAATCATCAATCGCTGACAGTCAGCGCATCTTTCGATCTGATTGACTGCCGCTTTGACTGTTTGTTTTGGGCGCATCTTTTCCCGAAAATGGGCTACCGCTTTGGGGATGCGCTCTGGACGCCCTCATCCGTATTCAGTGGAATATTGAAGTGATGTCCGCAGCACCGCTTGCTCCTCTTGCCATCAGCATTGGCGACCCGTCCGGTATCGGCCCCGATGTTGCGCTTGCGGCCTGGCTGCGGCGGGACGAGCTTTCACTGCCGCCTTTCGCCCTGCTGGCGGACCCACAGCAGCTTGCCGCGCGTGCGCGGCATCTGGGGCTTGAAGTCCAGATCGAAGTCATCCCAACCATTTCTGCCGCAAACGACGTCTTTGCGCATGCTTTGCCGGTGCTTCCGCTCAATAACACACTGACGGACAGCGTCGGCAAGCCCTTGCCGGAAAACGCTGCGGGCATCATCGAAGCTATAGAACGAGCGGTCGAACTGACGCTGAAAGGTGAGGCTTCGGCGGTCATCACCTGCCCGATTTCGAAGAAGCCGCTTTATGAAGCCGGGTTTCGGCATCCCGGCCATACGGAATTTCTGGCGGAACTCGCGAGCCAGCATACGGGCAAACCGGTAACGCCGGTCATGATGCTGGCCGGTCCGCAGCTCCGCGCCGTTCCGGTCACTATCCATATCCCGCTAGCCGAAGTGCCGGTCCGTCTGAGCACTGCCGATATCATCGAAGTTTCGCGGATCACCGCCGCCGAACTGAAGCAACGCTTCGGCATTCCTGCACCGCGTCTAGCCATATCCGGCCTCAACCCGCATGCGGGTGAAGGCGGGGCAATGGGCCAGGAGGATGACGCCATCATCCTGCCTGCAATCGAAGTGCTGCGCCGCGCAGGGATTGACGCTCGCGGTCCCCTGCCCGCCGATACGATGTTTCATGCATCCGCCCGCGCAACCTATGACGCGGCGGTCTGCATGTATCACGATCAGGCCCTTATTCCTGCCAAAGCGCTGGCTTTTGACGAAACGGTGAATGTGACGCTCGGACTGCCCTTCATTCGCACATCGCCCGATCACGGCACGGCTTTCGATATTGCGGGCAAGGGCATTGCCCGTCCAGACAGTCTCGTGGCCGCGATTCGCCTGGCGCGGCGACTGGCGGAAAACGCAGCGAACGGAAACGCATGAGCATAGACAACCTTCCTCCACTGCGCGAAGTGATCGAGCGGCATGATCTGATGCCGAAGAAGTCGCTCGGCCAGAACTTCCTTTTCGACCTCAACCTGACATCGAAGATTGCCCGACAGGCCGGCAGTTTGCAGGAGCAGCCCGTGATCGAAGTGGGTCCGGGGCCCGGTGGCCTGACCCGCGCGCTCCTCGCACAAGGCGCTTATGTCACCGCAATCGAACGCGACGAACGATGCCTGGATGCGCTTGCGGAAATCGAGGCGCATTATCCGGGTCGCCTGCGCATCATCTCCGGCGACGCGCTTGAGCAGGATTTTTCGGCCTTGTTTCCAGACGGGCCGAAGCCGCGCATCGTTGCCAACCTGCCTTACAATGTCGGCACGCAGTTGCTGCTCAACTGGCTTCTGGTCGAGCCTTGGCCGCCCTTCTATTCGTCCATGACGTTGATGTTCCAGCGCGAGGTCGCCGAACGTATCGTCGCGACGCCCGACACCGATCATTACGGGCGCCTGGGCGTGCTTGCCGGGTGGAGAACCGTTTCAAAGATCAGCTTCGATGTGCCGCCTCAGGCATTTACGCCGCCGCCGAAAGTCATGTCGTCGGTCGTCCATATCATCCCGCGTGAAGACCCGCTGCCCTGCGATGCAAATGCGCTTGGTCAGATCACGCAAGCCGCTTTCGGGCAGCGCCGCAAGATGTTGCGCCAGAGCCTGAAACCGGTTGGCGGTGCCGAGCTTCTGGCCAAGACCGGCATCGACGGGACACGCCGCGCTGAAACGCTGAGTGTGGAAGAATTTGTCGCCCTGGCAAATGCCTATCGCCCGCCAAGATAATCAGCGGTGACGGCTGCCCTTCCCTGGAGCTGGCTTCGTGGATTCGGGCGCATTCGGAATGACGGGCAGCTTCATTTCGTTGACGATCTGCCCAACATGGTCGATTTCCTCTCGGAAACTGTTCAGGGACGAGCCCGTCAGTTTTTCGCCAGCATTGAGGCGCGCTGTCAGCGGATTGACATACTGATCGCCGACCTTGAGTTCGTAATAAAGATGCGGGCCGGTCGAGTAGCCCGTCGATCCCACATAGGCGATCACATCCCCCTGCTTGACATGTTCGCCGGGCTTCAAGCCCTTTCGTGCCGATGAAAGATGCGCATAGGTCGTGCTGTAGCCGCCCTGATGGCGTATGCGGACATATTTTCCATATCCCTTTTGATAGGAAATCAGCTCCACGACACCGTCACCCGCCGCCACGATGGGCGAGCCGATTGGCGCGTCGTAGTCGACGCCATTGTGGTGCTTGCGCACATGCAGAACGGGATGAACGCGCCAGCCGAAACCATCGTTGAGACGGCCATTCGGCAGGGGCTTGGGCATGAGATATTTCGCCATGGAAGAACCGTCTTCATTGAAATAGCCGGTGCCATTTTCGCTTTCATGACGGTAAAGGCGGCGACTATTATCGCCGGTCGTGAACTCGACAAAAACCAGTTCCGGTTCCGTCTCGGCGCTCCTGCGGAACAGCAGGTCGATCAAATCCGGCTTTCCGGCGCCATCCAGCGAAACGCCGTTCTGCGCGGCCAGCTTCCCAACTTCGTCGACGATCGCCTTCGGCGCTCCTGCTTGCCCCAGACGCGAGGCAATGGAGCCGCTGCTGTCCGGCGCACCTTGCGGGCTATAGGCCGTAAGCATGGCGTCACGTGAGAGGCGTGCAAACAGACGTTCATCGCCCGTGGCGCGAAAAACGCCATCGTCGGCCCGTCCATAGATTGCCTTGCCGATATCACCGTGCTCGAAACGGGCGAGAGCGATGTGCTGTTCTCCATTGGTGTGCTGTCTGGACTTATCGACCAGCAGTTCAAGATTGTCGCCGGGCACGAGTTCCGTCCGCGCCAGCGCTTCTTCCAGACGCTTGCTGTCTTCAACTGCGATACCGGCCGCTTGCAGCAACGCGCCCAACCGCTCACGTGACTGCGGCGCGACGATGATCTCGTGAACCTTTGCACCGGTAGCGGAAGCCGGTTTGGCGAGGCTGACATTGATTGGGACGCCGCGCTCCAGTTCTTCCTCGGGCCGTTTTGGAAGAGATTTCTGTGTGGAAACAGCACCGCGAAGCGTGTCGTCGATCTGGGCCCGGCTCTGGCCTTTCAGGTCAAGAACCACATGCTGGTAGGTGTAAAGGCGAGCGTCACCGTCCTCGACACCTTCCGCGATATCGATACGCCGCGATACGTTGCTCGCCGGATCACCGCCCATTGCGGGCGTCAGCCGCGCCTCTTTCGGTGCGGCGTGAGTGTGAACCAGGGTTGCCGGATTGACCATGACGGGTTGTGCGGCATGGCCGTGACGTACCAGAAGCCCTGTCGCAAACAGCAATCCCCCACCGGCAATGGCGGTAGCGGCCATCAGCGCCAGACAAAACCGCAGATGAGTGTGCAGGGAAAAACGGACCTGCCGGAATGGCTTGAGGCTTTTGGAGGAAAGCGGTTCGCCCTTCAGGGCAACGCCGAAGGCCGCAAGTTCTCGCTCCGCCGTTTCAGCAGACTGCGTTTCGCTTGCCGGGGCGCTTGGTTGGGCTGACCCGAAGACCATTCTTATATTTCTCTACCGCTGGATTATTGACGGATAAGCGGGAGAGAGAGCGGCTAAAATAAGGCTCGCTGTTGCGATATCCACCGGAAGAGAACCACATTCAGCGAATTGTGAAGATCAGGCCTTCGCCCGGCCCCGGCGATGTTCGACCAGCATCGACCAGGTATAGAGCGCAAGCCCTGCCCAGATCAGCGCGAACGCACCAAGCTGTGCTGCCGAGAACGGTTCGTTGAAGATGAAAATCGCAAAGAAAAACAACATCGTCGGCGTCATGTACTGCATGAGGCCCAGGGTCGTATAGCGCAGCAGCTTCGCGCCGCCAGCATAGAGGATCAGCGGGATGGCCGTGAAAGGCCCCGCCAGAAGCAGCATTGAGACGTTGAATGCAGGGCCGGTGAAGAAATGATCCTGACCGGTCGCCGCCAGCCACAGCACATAGCCCAGCGCCGGGATGCACAGAATGAGTACTTCAAGCGTGAAGCCCTGCAATGGCGGCATCGGCAGTGACTTGCGGAAGAAGCCATAGAGACCGAAAGTCAGCGGCAGCACCAGCGATACCCAGGGCAAACCGCCAGCGTTGACGGTCAGAAGCAGCACCGCTGCGAAAGCAAACCCGACGGCGACATATTGAACCCTGGTCAGTCTTTCCCCGAGGAAAAGACCACCGAGAACCACGTTGAACAGCGGATTGATGTAATAGCCAAGCGCGGCGCCCATCACCTGATCATGGGCAACGGCCCAGACATAGATCGACCAGTTGATGGTGATGAGCCCGGCTGTCAGGGCAGCCATTGCCAGCATGCGCGGCTGGCGCACGGCGTTGAGTATATCCCTGAACTGTCCAAGGGCCAGAAGAAGAAGAAGCGCGACCGGAACCGACCAGATCACGCGATGCGAAACCACTTCCATCGCCGGAATATGACCGAGCGCCTTGAGATAGAACGGCAGCGCGCCCCAGAGCCCGTATGCTCCCAGCGCCATCAGGAATCCGCGCGCGCCGTCAGAAAGGCGCATATCGGTGATGGTCTGGTCGGACATGCCTCTCTCCTCGGCGAAATCACAATTGTTCGCGCGCCGGATGAGGCAGGCGAAGCATCGAACTTCACCTGCTATGCGCCCAACAATTTATAAAATCCATTCAATTAAACTGATCGAAGCATCAATTGTTGTGAACGGATGACTTCACTCGGCAGCGGCCAGCCCCGCCATCGAGCGGTTCTTCATCAGCTTGTAATTGACCGAATCCATCAGCGCCTGGAAGGACGCATCGATGATGTTGTCGGACACGCCCACTGTACGCCAGCGCGCGCCTGTGGCATCCCCGGACTCTATCAGAACGCGGGTGATAGCCGCCGTGCCGCCATTGAGGATGCGCACCTTGAAGTCCACCAGCTCGAGATCCTCGATCTCGGCCTGAAAGCGCCCCAAATCCTTGCGCAATGCAATATCGAGCGCGTTGACGGGGCCGTGTCCTTCGGCCACCGACATGCGAACCTCGCCATCGACCTCCACCTTGACCACCGCTTCCGAAACGGTCTTCAACATGCCGTTGGCATCGAAGCGCCGCTCGACGAGGCAACGGAAGGAGTCGACCTTGAAGAATTCCGGCTGCGGCGTCAGCATGTTGCGAGCCAGAAGCTCGAAACTCGCATCAGCACCTTCATAGGCATAGCCTTCCGCCTCGCGCTCCTTGACCAGCGCGATCAGCGTATCAAGGCGCACATCGTCCTTCGCGACGCGAATGCCCCGGCGCTCGAGTTCGGCGATGAAATTGGATTTTCCACCCTGATCCGACACCATGACGCGGCGGCTGTTGCCAACCGATTCCGGCGGCACATGCTCATAAGTCTGCGGCTCCTTGAGCAGCGCGGAGGCATGAATTCCGGCCTTGGTCGCGAAAGCGGAAGTGCCGGTATAGGGCGCCTGCTCCGTTGGGGGACGATTCAGGATGTCATCGAAGGCACGCGAAATGCGCGTGATGCTCTTCAGTGCAGCGGGCTTGATACCGAGTTCAAAACGTTTCGCCCAATAGGACTTCAGCGCAAGGGTCGGGATCAGCGAAACAAGATTGGCATTGCCGCAGCGCTCGCCGATGCCGTTGAGCGTCCCCTGCACGTGGCGCACGCCCGCATCGATGGCAGCAAGCGAAACGGCAACCGCCTGTTCCGTATCGTTATGAGCGTGGATGCCAAGGCTCTCGCCGGGAACCACAGCCGTCACGGCAGCGATGATTTCGGCCACCTCCGATGGCTGCGTGCCGCCATTCGTATCGCAAAGAACGACCCAGCGCGCGCCTGCCGAATAGGCGGCCTTTGCGCAGGCAAGCGCATATTCGGGATTGGCCTTGTATCCATCGAAGAAATGCTCGCAATCGACCAGCGCCTCCCGCCCCGCCATGCGCGCAGCAGTGACCGAGGCAGTGATTGAATCGAGATTTTCCTCATTGGTGCAGCCAAGCGCGAGCCGGACATGATAGTCCCAGCTCTTGGCAACAAAGCAGACGGCATCGGCGGAAGCCTGTAGCAGGCTGGACAGGCCGGGATCGTTGGACGCCGAAACGCCTGCACGCTTCGTCATGCCAAAAGCGGCGAATTTGGCGCGAGCAGTCTGGCGGCGCTTGAAAAACGCCGTATCGGTCGGGTTGGCACCCGGATAGCCGCCTTCCACATAGTCGACGCCCAGCTCTTCCAGCAGCACGACAATCGACTTCTTGTCCTCCACGGAAAAATCAACGCCGGGTGTTTGCTGCCCATCCCGCAGGGTGGTGTCATAGATGTAGATGCGTTCGCGTGCCATTGTGCCTGCCTGTCGGTGGGTATGCTGCGGTCCGGTCAACCTTGCTGTTGCGGCCAGCTTTCAGTGTCGTGATCGGGATGCTGGTAGGAAACCATCGTTCTCACAAACTCGATGCTCTCCGGATCGCGTTCCGTTACATAGCCGGGAAGACTCGCAAGCTTCGGCACATAGGGCAGTTGCTTCTCGATCCCCCATTGAATGGTCGGCTCGATTTCCTCCGGGGCATCGAAAGCGCCGATGGCAAGCGCGATTCCGTCGGGCGCTTCATAGGTAAGCGGCGTGCCGCATTCAGGGCAGAAACCCCGCTGCACGTGATTGGACGAACGGAAGCGCTTCGGCTCGTTGCGGGTCCATTCGAGCTTCGCCTTGCTGACGGAGACCAGCGGCGCATAAAAATTGCCAAACGCTTTCTGGCACATGCGACAGTGACAGATCGATGGGGAGCCCATCGCTCCGTCGACCCTAAAGCGAACCGCACCGCACTGGCATCCGCCAGTATAGACCGGTTTATTATCAAGCGTCATATTATTCTCCCTGTTCCACAAGCCTGCCAGAGCGGTTCCGGTTAAGACGGAATGGCGGGAACCGCTCCAGGCATTAGCCTACCACATCCCAGCTGGTTATGCGTTCGCCCGTTGCCGGGTCCTTGCCATCCTTGAGCTGGATACCTTCGCCGAGCAGTTCATCGCGAATGCGGTCAGCTTCGGCCCAGTTCTTCTCATTTATGAAGCGCAAACGCTCCGCGATACGTGCTTCGACGGCTTCGCTATCCACCTCTGCCTTTGCAAAGACCGGAACGTCATCCGCCGTCACGAAATGCGGATCGAAAAGGCCCAGCAGCGCCATGCCCTCGCCCAACCCGGCGACATCCCGCGCCTTGAAAGCCTTGCGCAAGGCCGTGATAGCCGTCCAGCTGTTCAGGTCGTCAGACAGAGCCTCGACCACTTCGCCGACCGCCGTCAGCTTTTCCGGCACCGTGAAATTCCTGTCGCGCAGCAGGCCGTACCAGCGATGCAGCTCCTCGGCGGATTCCGCCAGCCGCTGCGCCGTCCAGTTGATCGGCTCGCGATAATGCGTCTGCAGCATCGACAGGCGCGCCGCCAGGCCGACCCAGCGGTCACGCACATCAACATCGTCCCAGACACCCAGTTGCGGCAAGCCATCATTCAGCACATCGCGAATGGTGATGAAATTGCCGAGCGATTTCGACATCTTCTGCCCTTCGACCTGCAAGAAGCCGTTATGCATCCAGATGCTCGCCATACGCTCCGTGCCGAATGCGCAGCATGATTGCGCAATTTCGTTCTCATGGTGCGGGAAGACGAGATCGATACCGCCGCCGTGAATGTCGAACTGGTTCTTCAGCGGATCATCGCATTTGAGGCCCCCGCCGAACGGCTCAAGCAGTTTGGCCATCGACATGGCCGAGCACTCGATATGCCAGCCCGGGCGGCCCAATACCGCGATCCCAGCAGGAGACGGCCAGCCTGGCTCCCCTTCCTTCGACGGTTTCCACAAAACGAAATCCATTTCGTCCCGCTTGTAGGATGCCACGTCGACGCGAGCACCGGCCAGCATCTCATCCAGCGAGCGGCGGGCAAGCGCGCCATAGCGCGGCCCCTTCCGCTCGTTCATGGCGGATGGCGAGAAGAGGACGTGATCCTCGGCCACATAGGCCACGCCAAGCTTCACCAGACGGTCGATCATGGCCCGCATTTCGTCCATATGCTCGGTGGCCCGCGGCTGCACACTCGGCGCCAGATTGCCCAGCGCCGTCACATCGGCCTGAAACTGCGCATTGGTGCTTTCCGTCACCCGGCGAATTGCTTCATTGAAAGGCAGGTCAGGGTAATCGCGGGCCGCGCGGGCGTTGATCTTGTCATCGACGTCCGTGATGTTGCGGGCATAGGTGACATGATCCGCGCCATAGACATGGCGCAGCAGACGAAACAGCACGTCGAAAACGATCACGGGACGGGCGTTGCCTATATGCGCGAAATCGTAAACCGTGGGGCCGCAGACATACATGCGCACATTGTCGGCATCGATGGGGGAAAAATCCTCCTTCGTGCGGGTCAGCGTGTTGTACAGACGCAGTTGCGGCGCATAAGCCATTGTAAATATTCCCCAAAAAGACCTGTGAAATCAGTGCGCGACTGACTGCAGCCGACTGGCCGGGGCGTTATCATCCAATTTTTATGAAGGGAGACGAAAACGGCCGGACCAGCAAGCTGCTAGCCAATAATAATCGCACAAATACAAATGATCGTGGTCGGCGTTTTCATGCCAGCACTTATCCTCAGTGGAGGTGCCGCCGTCAAGAACTTTCACGAGATGGCTGATAGTTTAGCGTCTGCGGGAAGCAGGTTTGGAGCCAGGTCCTCGCAGATCCCAATCACATCGCCGGAAATGTTGTATTTTTGCAACCCGCGACTGTCCTTTCCGGCGTTAACCGGAAAACCCCAAAACCGGCTCCAAACAGCCTTCATTCGGTCTCAATCCCTCACAAAATGGTGATCAGGCATTATCGAAAGGAAGGACAAATGTCTAAGAGTGAACTGCAACCCCGCCAAGACCGACTGGTTGATAAATACCGCGAGATCGGGCCTGCCGTGCTTGTTGCAGCATTGCTGAACGCAACGCGGCGCAGCAGCGACGGTCGCAACGACAATCGTCGGCGTTCCATTCTCGCCGTCAAGAAGACAGGTTGAGAAAGCTGATCCGGTTCAGCGCCCGGAGCGCCCACAAGTGAGGCGCCCGGAGTTGGTGGATGCGTAACAAACAGCGCCAATCCGGAAAGACTGGCGAATGCTGTCAGAACATCGAAAGCTGCCCGTCATTGCCATTATCGGAATCGGGCTTGCTCTTTCGCTTCGGCACTGTACGCTCCGAAGATAGCTGTTCCTCTACGCGATCCTGCAAATCGGGCGTCGTGTTGGCCACCTTGTTGACCCTGTCCGACACGGGAATGGCTTCAAAAAAATCATCCTGAGCCGGGCGCATTATATCCGCCACTTCACGAGGCAGGAACCGCTTGCAGTCCAGCCAGCGGGCAAAATCCTCGGGCTGCACGACAACGGGCATCCTCTCATGGATCGGTCGCAGCAGGCCGTTTGCGCTCGTGGTCAATATGCCTCCGGTATCGATCTGCGATCCGTCCGCACTGCTCCACGTCTCGACCAGGCCCCCAAAAGCCACCATACCGCCCCCGCGCGGGCGCACCCAATAGGCTTGCGCCTTGTTCTTTCCCTCGCGACGCCATTCGTAGAAACCCGATGCCGGGATCAAAACGCGCCGGTGGTTCAGGGCTGCGCGAAACGAATTCTTCTCCGCAGCGGTCTCGGAGCGGATATTGAACATGAGCGGCCAGTCGTTCGGGTCCTTGACCCACGACGGAACAAATCCCCAGCGCACCAGCAACCCGACGCGATCCGGCCTGTTGCTGCCCGGCGGCGGCGTTTCCCCGCACAGAATGGTCAATATAGGCTGCGTTGGTGCGATATTATATCGTGGAGGAAAATCCTCTGCGATCAATGCGGCCGCGAAGGCTTCCAGCTCATCCCGGCTTGCAGTCAATGAAAAACGTCCACACATAGTGGGCATGTTCAAGCTTTTTGGTAAGCGGTCAAGGGGTGCTTTGCCATTGCCAACCAGTGTCTGCACGATCATAGCTAGGGCATGATGAAAACAGTTCCCGTATTTCCGATTCCCGCCAAGGTTCATGGTGTGTCGCTGATCTGCCGGCGCGAAGGGCGCTTCCTGCTGGTCGAGCGCGGGAAAGAACCGTGGAAAGGCTGGCTCGCCTTTCCGGGTGGCAGTATCGAAGCAGGCGAAACGCCGGAACAAGCGGCAATTCGTGAACTGAAGGAAGAAACCGCGCTCGATGCAAAGGCCCTGTCGCATGTCATAACCGTGGATCTGGCGCTTGAGGGCAAGGCCTATGCCAGGAGCTATTACCTGTCGGTCTTCCGCGCCCTGCACGTGTCGGGCCGGGAGATTGCCGGGGACGACGCCGCTTCCATCCACTGGCTGACGATAGAAGAAATGGCCCTCGCGAAGGTAACGGACAGCACACTCGATGTCGCCCGGTCGGTGGCGGAGACAGAAGACAAATGTCCGGATATTAATCCTGTTTAGCGATCTGCCTTGAAGCGGCCCCTATTTGTGGCAATAGCTCATTTCAGGTGAGAGGTTTCGATTGAAGAGCATTCCGTTTTTTCGACCGGCTGCCTGCTTCTCGATTGCTTTGTGGGTCGGGGCGGCATTTCCGGCCTTCGCTCAGGATGCGCCCTATGAAGGGAAGATGTTGCGGCTCGCCGAAATTCTCGGTTCGCTTCATTACCTGCGCAATCTGTGCGGCGAAGCCGGCAGTGAATGGCGCGATCGGATGGATGCGATAGTGACGGCGGAAAAGCCTTCCGAAGCCGAACGGGTGCGGCTCGTTTCAAGCTTCAACCACGGCTATCGCGTGTTCAGCGACAATTATACCCGCTGCACACCCTCGGCGCTTGCGGCGATAGATCGCTACATGAAGGAAGGCGGGGACTTGTCGAACGAGATCATCTCACGCTATGGAAATTAACCAATCATTCACTCTTGTGCGGATTGACAGGATTAGTTCATTCAAATCTGTGATAATCTGTTAACACTGTCTTAAGAAGGCAGTCACGTTGCCAGGGTGGTTGAGCTCCCGCAAAACGGTGAGACACCGACAGCGCAACAGAAAGGCGAAAGCCAGGATGAAGTCTATGGAACATGCACCGGCCGATCTGGACGAAATGATTGCGCGCGAGAAAAAGCTCGTCGCAATCGAATATCATAACGAGGCCTGGGCAGACGGTATCTCTGAAGGTATCGAACCGGAAATCCTCGCTGAAGCGGCCTTTACGACCGCGCTTACCGAATTGATCCGCGAAGCCGGTGACGACTGTGCACTGGAGTTGATCGAGAAAATGCGTGAACAGATCGTGGCGGGAACCTTCCTGCCGCAGCGCGTTCTTCAGTAAACAATCCATATAACGCCGGTCGCGGGACCAGACCGGCGCAGCGGTTCCCTCCGGCGTCCCCCATTCCAGCGCCAAATGTCATTCTCGATCAGGAACTCCGCCTCGCCCCGAAATCTACTGGCAGGGATATTCCTTGCCTGCGGCATTGCCTTGCCCGCGGCGGCGGCAAACGCATTCGACGTCGCGCTGGCGGATCAGTCGGATTTCCTGCAACGCCCCGGCGCCCGCGTTGCGGCGGATGAAGACGACAACCCTTCCCCCATTCCCCTACCCGGCGCGCTTCCCCGCGCCGTGCCGAGAATTTCACCGGACAACGCACCTGCCCCGGCAGCATCCGCGAAGCCCATGCCGGAAATCCGCCGCGACTTCGACAAGCTGCCGGAGCCTGTCAGGCTGATGCGGGAGCGCATGTTGCAAGCCGCCCGTTCCGGCGACATAGAGCAATTGCGTCCGCTTCTCGGTATCGAGGACAAGGCTACACAACTGTCGCTGGAAGACCACGAGGAAGATGTTATCGATTTCCTCAAATCGCTTTCGGGCGACGAGGCAGGCCGCGAGGTGCTGGCGATCATTGTCGATCTGCTGGATACGGGCTATGTGCACCTGAATGCAGGCAAGGACGACGAGGTCTATGTCTGGCCCTATTTCTACGCCATGCCGCTCGACAGGCTGACGCCGCCGCAAATCGTCGAACTGTTCGAAATCGTCACCGCAGGCGATTTCGAGGACATGAAGAAGGCGGGTGGCTACATCTTCTACAGTATCGGCATCGGACCGGACGGGAGCTGGCGCTTTTTTACCGCTGGCGAATAATCAGACCGCAAGGCGAACCCGGCTCGGCGGCTCGTTGTAGATGCGCTGCCAGACCCGGCGAAATTGCCGTGCGGAAGCAAAGCCAGCCCTTGTCGCCACATTCTCGATATCGAGTTCGGAATTCAGAAGCATCTCGCGTGCGAGGCTGATCTTGAGCCTGTTGACGTAATCCGTCACCGTCATTCCGGCATATTCATTGAACAGGCGCGAGAAGTTGCGCGGGCTTGCCCCGCCGATATGGGCCAGCCGTTCCACAGACCAATCCGCTACCGGATCATGGGCGATGGCATCCTGTGCCCTGTGCACGACGGGGTTCATGTGATTTCGCCCCTCAAGCCAGGGCGATAACTGCGGATCACTGCCGCTGCGGCGCAGATAGACGACCAGATAACGCGCGACCGCCAGCGCCGTGGCGTGATCGGCAAGCCCTGCAACGATGTGCAGCATCAGATCGATCCCGGCAGTGATGCCGGCGCTCGTCAGCCGCTCGCCATCTTCCACGAAGAGCCTGTTTTCCTGCACCCGCGCAGCGGGCGCCAGCCTCTCAAGCTCGCCGATCGTCAGATGGTGGGTGGTGCATGAGTAGCCGTCGAGAAGTCCCGCACGCGCTGCGAGCAGCGCGCCGGAACAGATCGTCACCAGCCGCACGCCGGGACGAACCGCCTGCCGAAGCCACACAACGATGTCCTTTTCCAGCGCGGCATCGGTAGACCGGTCAGTCTCCGCATTTCCGAGCGGAACATCGGCTGCACCCGAAACAATGACCAGCGCGCCATCCGGCAGCGCCTGCGGCAACGGTTCCACGCCCGCGACCGGCAGGCCGATGGAACTGATCGCAGTCGGTGCGGGCCCGACATAGTGAACGTCGAACCGCACCTTGTTCTGTTCAAGATTTGCCTTGCGCAGAACCTCAAGCGGTCCCGCCACGTCGAGCAGAAGCACGCGTGGCGGGATGACGACATAAACCGGAATCAGCCGGGCAATGTCCGCGTGGTCACTCATGCCGCCTTCCGTTCTCCGGGCGCGGCAAGCGCCTGTTCCACGGTTACGATACGGGCAAAGCGATTGATCAGAACAAGCTCGGTGCGAGCCTTGATGTCCGCAGCGCTCCACTCATGGCCGCTTGCGTCAGTCATGGGAAAGGTCAACGTCGCTTCGCTGACGAAATCGACCTGATATCCAAAATCCGATGCCTGCCGCGTGGTTGTCTCGCAGCACTGTTCGGTACGAATGCCGGAAACCAGCACGCGGCGGATGCCATTGGCAACCAGCCAGACGTCGAGCCCGCTTCCGACCAGCGCGCTGTGGCGGCGCTTGCGGAAAACCGCATCGGGTTCAATGGATAGCGGCGAAATCGGCTTTACCAGACCCGAGGCTTCCGAGAACGGGCCTTCATTCTCAACATGAAAAATCTGGACCACCGGAATGCCGGCACGCTTTGCGCCGTCTATCAGCGCCTGCTGGCGTTCAATATAGGCACCCACCTCTTCGTCCCGGTAATAAGGCCGATGGCGGAATGACTCCTGAGCGTCGATAACCAGCAGGGCTGTATCGTGAGCGGACATTATCGTTCTCCCTATGAAAAGACTATAGGGAGAAAATACGCCTTGCAACCCGGACCGAAAGCCACCTTACGGACAAAGAGCGGACAGATCACGCCAACGCGCGGGGCCCGCAGCCCTTATCTACAGAGTATCGGCCAGAGCCGGCGCATATTTCACTGGGGTGAACTCGGTAACATCATAAGTCGCCAGCCCGTACTGCCTGAAAGGATCCAGGTTCAGTATCGTATCCAGCTCGTTTCTGCTGATCTTGCCGCTTGCGAGGATCACGCCGCCGTCGCGTGGATTTTTCGGTCCGGAAGCCAGAAAAATACCCTCCGCATACTGCCGGTTCAGAAAATCCCGATGCGCCTCGAGATGCCTCTCGATCTCTTCGAGAGGCTTGATGTAAGTCAGGTTGACAACGAACACGAGACGACCTTCAGCGATGCGGCAGCGCTTCGAGGAACTCCACCGGCTCGCCCTTGCTGGCGTTCACGATTTCCGCTTCCCACATCACCTTGATCCCGCGCACGAAAGTGCCTACCGGCCATCCGGTGACGGTCTTGCCGTGATAGGGCGTCCAGCCAGCTTTCGAACCGGCCTGTTCATGCGTGATCGTTTCGCGGCGCTTCATGTCCACGATGGTCAGGTCTGCATCGTAGCCGATCGCGATGCGCCCCTTGCGGGCCATGCCGAAAATACGGTTCGGGCCATGGCTGGAAAGATCGACGAAGCGCTCCAGTGTCAGCCTGCCCGCATTGATGTGATCGAGCATGATCGGCACCAGCGTCTGCACGCCCGTCATGCCGGACGGGGAAGCCGGATAGGGCTTCTGCTTTTCTTCCAGCGTATGCGGAGCGTGGTCTGAACCGAGCACATCGACAATACCCTGATCAATCCCTTTCCACACGCCATCGCGGTGGCGCTTGTCGCGAACGGGCGGGTTCATCTGAATGAGATTGCCGAGCGTCTTGTAGTCATCGGCCGACAAGGTGAGATGATGCGGCGTTGCTTCGCACGTCGCGACATCCTTGTGATCTTTCAGGAAGTCGATTTCCTCGGCAGTCGAGATATGCAGCACATGGATGCGTGCGCCGGTGTCGCGTGCGATGCGCACAAGGCGTTCCGTGCACTGAAGCGCTGCAATTTCATCACGCCAGACCGGATGGCTCGACGGATCGCCCTCTACGCGCAGACCCTTGCGCTCCTCCAACCGAAACTCGTCTTCGGAGTGAAAAGCCGCACGGCGGCGCGTGTTCTTGAGGATGGAGCGAACGCCGTCGTCGTCCTCGACCAGAAGATCGCCGGTGGACGACCCCATGAAAACCTTGATGCCGGCAGCGCCCGGCAGGCGTTCCAGTTCGGCAACGTCCTTCGCATTATCGCGCGTGCCACCAACCCAGAAGGCAAAATCGCAGTGCATGCGATGGCGGCCACGTCTCACCTTGTCTTCCAGCGTCTCGGCGGAAGTGGTGAGGGGCTTGGTGTTCGGCATCTCGAAGACAGAGGTCACGCCACCCAGCACGGCGGCAAGGGAACCGGTTTCGAGATCTTCCTTATGCTCAAGGCCCGGCTCGCGGAAATGCACCTGACTGTCGACCACACCGGGCAGGATATGCAGGCCGGTGCAATCGATCACCTCACCCGCCGCATGGGTGGAAAGGGAGCCTATGGCAGCAATGCGACCATTCCGAATCCCGATGTCTCGCTGGCCTATACCGTCGTGGTTGACGATGGTTGCACCCTTCAAAATCGTATCGAAAGTTTCGGCCATGGTTGTCTCCTGCCAGATTGATGGGACTTGCGAGCCTGTCCATTGGGGCTTACGTAACGAGGGCGCGAAAGGCAAGGACGAAGCGATGACGACGGCAGCTGAAACGGTAAATCTTTCCAACAGGGCGTTGGTTCATATCACGGGCGAGGAAGCGGAAAAATTCCTGCAGGCGGTGATCACCACCGATCTCGACAAACTCGGACCGGACGACCTGAAACCCGGAGCATTGCTCATTCCACAAGGGAAAATCCTGTTCGATTTTCTCGTTTCACGCATCGATGGCGGCTTGCGCTTCGATCTTCCGGCAAGCGTTGCCGCCGATTTCATCAAGCGGATCACCCTCTACAGGCTGCGCGCGAAAGCCGAGATAACCCAGCAGCCAGAATCAGTTGTCAGCGTTTCCTGGCAAGGTGATTCACCGCCTTCACAAGATGATTCAATCAAGCGCGACAGCCGCTTTCCGGCTGAACTGAATGTCCGCCGGATTTATGGCCGCGCAGATGGCACGACCGACCAGAGCGCGTGGACAAAGCTGCGGGCGGAACATGGCATAGCGGAAGGTGAAACGGATTTCGCGTACAATGACGTCTTCCCGCATGACGTCAATTTCGACCAGACGGGCGGCGTCTCCTTTCCGAAAGGCTGCTTCATCGGACAGGAAGTCGTTTCCCGAATGCAGCATCGCGGCACGGCCAGACGTCGCGTTCTGGTGGCGCGTTCGGAGGCCCCCCTTCCGCCGATGGGTACGCCGATTACTGTGGACGGGCGCGAGATAGGCACGATGGGAAGTTCGGCCGATATGGTCGGCATCGCACTCATGCGCATTGATCGCGTCAAGGATGCAATGGATGCCGGCAGCACCGTTCTGGCGGGCGAGACGCCCATAACGCTCACCTTGCCGCCGCATGTGCGGTTCGCGTTTCCGGAAGCCGAAGCAGGTAACGCCTGATGGCAAGCGCCGACCGATCTTCCGGCAAGACGCGCGCCTGGCAACGCATGTTGTCGGGGCGGCGCCTTGACCTGCTAGACCCGTCGCCGCTCGATGTCGAGATAGAGGATATAGCCCATGGTCTCGCCCGCGTGGCGCGGTGGAACGGGCAGACTGTCGGTGAACACGCATTTTCCGTTGCCCAGCATTCGCTGCTGGTGGACCAGATATTCACCCGGCTGGTGCCTGACGCCAGCATCGAGTGGCAGCTACTCTCGCTTCTGCACGACGCGCCGGAATATGTGATCGGCGACATGATTTCACCCTTCAAGGCGGTGATGGGCGGCAACTACAAGATGATCGAAACGCGGCTGGAAAACGCCATTCACCTGCGTTTTTCTCTACCCATAACCGTTCCCGCCCAACTCAAGACGCTCATCAAGCGCGCCGATCAGGTCGCAGCCTTCTTTGAGGCCACGCGGCTCGCAGGTTTCACCGAGGCGGAAGCCGTCAAATATTTCGGCCGTCCGCGCGGATTCGATCCGGCAGGGCTGGACATAACACCCCGCCCCACACAGGAGGTGCAGACGGATTTCCTCGCACGGTTTGCGGCACTGGAAGAAGCACGACAGAACCGATGAGTCTGATCGTCGTGACGCCCTTGTCGCAACTGGCGGCGCAACTCGCATTGCACCGGCCAAGCCATGTCGTGACGCTGGGAAGCGAGACCCCGGCAGCCTTGCCTGATGGCCATGATGCCAACCGTCTCACGCTGACATTCAACGATATTGTTGAACCGCGCGAGGGACTGGTTGCGCCCGATGAAACCCACGTGCTGCGGCTTCTGGACTTCGCGAAGGTCTGGCATATGGATGCGCCGTTGCTCATCCACTGTTATGCCGGCATTTCCCGTTCCACGGCCGCGGCTTACATCGCAGCTTCCGCTTTGAACCCGAAACTGGGTGAAAACGAGCTTGCCGCGATTATTCGCAGCCTCTCTCCTTCCGCGACGCCAAATATCCGGCTGGTGGCGCTCGCAGACGAAATTTTGGGGCGTCAGGGGCGGATGGTTGCAGCCATACGCGCGATCGGGCGCGGAGCAGATGCCTTTGAAGGCGAGGTTTTCAGCCTGCCTGTAAATCCACCAGATTCATAAAGTTACTAGTGGTCTTTTTGATTCCGGTATTTGCTCAGCGCTCATATTCGAGGGATGCAAATGTCGGAATCAGACGACTAGAGCGGTTCCTGTTCTAACAGAATCGCCGGAACCGCTCTCACTATTTGTTTTATCGCATTATCCAACGCAAAACCGTTTCACACTTTTGCTGGAAATGCTCTAGGCATTGATCGCCCGACCGAGGGCGTTCAGGAACCCGCCCCGCGCATCGGGTGGCGTTATCGCCCGTGGTTCCCAGACGTGCCGCATTAGAAAATAGCCTGTCATCGTGAAGGCATGGTCGATGTCGTCATAGGATGCTGCGCGAACGGCAGTATTATTGACGAAGCCCGGCAACAGCAGGAGCTTGTCGGCCCAGGGCGCACCCGCTTCGCGGCAGACCGCGCGCCCCGATTTTGGCGAGACATAGATCAGGTCTTCCTTGACGCCCGTCGCGGCGCATTCCTTCAGATCGAGGCCGAAGCCCAGCTCTTCCAGCATCATAACTTCAAAGCGCAATACCAGTTCGCCAGACGCAAGCGGGTCGTCGAAATGTTCGATAATGAGCCGAAGCGTCTCATAAAGACCGCGATGCGGGTCGCGCTCGGGCAAAAGGCGCAGGTGTGAAGCCGCAAGCTGGATGCCGTAAAGCGCCACTGGCGTTTCGATGAGGCGGGCGGCAGCAAACTCCAGCGGTTCGATGGTAAAGCTGCCCATATGCTCATCCAGCCGCGCCCACCATGTCACATCCACATGATTGCCCGGCTGCAGCAGAGGCTGCATGCGGCGGGAACGCCCGCCGCGCACCATACCCATATGGCGGCCATGCTCACGGGTCATCACTTCCACGATGGCGCTTGTCTCGCCATGGCGTCGTGTCCCGAGAATTATGCCTTCATCGCGCCATTCCATGGTCGCCAGTGTTATAATCTAGGTTGGGAAATCAAGCCCCATCTCGCGATAGCGTTCCGGGTCGTTACCCCAGTTCTCACGCACTTTCACGAAAAGGAAGAGATGAACCGTCTGTTCCAGTATTTCGGAGATTTCCTTGCGTGCGGATTGTCCGATTGCCTTGATCGTCTCGCCCTTGTGACCGAGCACGATCTTCTTCTGGCTTTCGCGCTCGACATAGATGACCTGTTCGATGCGAACGGAACCGTCCTTGCGTTCTTCCCAGCGCTCCGTTTCCACGGTCGACGCATAGGGAAGTTCCTCGTGCAGGCGCAAGTAAAGCTTTTCGCGGGTGATCTCGGCTGCGAGCTGGCGCATCGGCATGTCGGAGATCTGGTCTTCCGGATAGTACCATGGACCATTCGGAACATTGTCGGCCAGATATTTCGCCAAATCCTTGCAGCCGGACCCGTTCAAGGCCGAGACCATGAAAGTCTGGTCGAATGCGACAAGCTCGTTGGCCTTGCGGGCGAGATCCAGCAGAACCGGCGGATCGACGCGATCTACCTTGTTGAGCACCAGAACCTTCTTCTGGCGCACATCCTTCATACTCGAGAGCAGCGCTTCGGCATTTTCATTCAAGCCGCCTTGCGAATCGAGAAGGACCAGAATGATGTCGGCATCCTTGGCGCCGCCCCAGGCCGTGGTGACCATGGCGCGGTCGAGCCTGCGCTTGGGACGGAAAATCCCCGGCGTGTCCACCAGAACGATCTGCGCCGGACCTTCGATGAATATGCCGCGCACGAGCGCGCGTGTCGTCTGCACCTTATGCGTGACAATAGAAACCTTTGTTCCCACAAGCTGATTGACCAGTGTGGATTTCCCCGCATTCGGCGCCCCTATCAACGCCACGAAGCCGGAACGGGTTTGTCCTGCTTCGTTTTCGCCGTCAGCCGGCGTCGTCCGATTATTCATTGTTTATCCTTCCAGACGATATTTCCTTGCGGAACGCCGCCGTCCTCCAGCGCACGACGTCCCAGATACGACAAAACTGCTCGTGAAAGCGGCATTATCCGTATCAGACCATTATAACCGATCACGATTTAAAATTTGCCAATTCTTGCATCAAGCCGGATTGTCACGCTTCCAGACGCCTTCACGATAAAGCATCGCTTCCGCCGCGTGCTGCTCGGCTATCCGTTTTGAACGGCCCTCGCCCGTTTCCGCGGCAAAGCCCTTGACCGTCACCTCCACCATGAACAGCGGATCATGGTCCGGGCCGGTGCGGCTGACGATCGAATAGGCAGGGTGGACATTGCCCTGCTGATGCGCCCATTCCTGCAATTCCGTCTTGGCGTCACGGCGGGCGGCACCGGTTTGCAAAGACCGTTTCTTCCAGAAGCGCTTGACGAAGGGACGCACGGCGTCGAGTCCGCCATCCAGATAGATCGTGGCGATCAGCGCCTCCACGACATCGGCGCGCACGTTCAAAAGGCGTTTGTCATTCAATGATTTTATATCGGAACCCGTATGGATGAGATCGGCAAGCCCGATCTCGTCGGCAATCGCCGCACAGGTTTCCGCGTTCACCAGCGCATTGAGACGAACCGACAATTCGCCTTCGGGTGCTTCAGGAAACTCGTCGAACAGCATTTCCGCGACGGTTAGTCCCAGAACGCGATCGCCGAGAAATTCGAGACGTTCATAATTTGCCCGCGAGGGCGCTTGCACACTTGAGTGGGTGAGCGCACGATCCAGCCGCTTTACGTTGAGAAAACGGTGTCCGGTGCGCTCTTCCAGAATTGCTGCTGCCTGATTTGCCGAAGCCATTTCAGTTTCCGGTTACGGCTGTATGCGGTGTGCCTGCAACTGAACTGAACAGTCGGCCAAAGCGTACTTCAGTCGGCCATTTCCAGATTTCAAGCGGGCTCGCCTTGTCGGCGATGGAGAAGAAGATGATGTTCGCGCGTCCGACAAGATTTTCAAACGGCACGTAGCCAACGCTGAAGCGGCTGTCGAGCGAGTTGTCGCGGTTGTCGCCCATCATGAAGAAATGACCGGCAGGAACTTCAAAGACGCGCGTATCGTCGCCGATGGAATTCGGTGCGAGATCAAGCGTATCATAGGTCACGCCTTCCGGCAGGGTTTCCCGATAGACATCGACCGGACGGTTCTGCTCGGTCACATCGGGATTATCGATCGTGCCGATCCGCTCGCGCTTGACCGCCTGATCGTTGATGTAGAGCACGCCGCCGCGCATCTGCACGCGGTCGCCCGGCAGGCCGATCACGCGCTTGATATAATCGACCGATGGGTCGCTTGGCAGCTTGAACACCACCACGTCGCCGCGCTTCGGCTCCGTGCTCCAGATACGGCCCGAAAACAGGTCCAGTCCAAACGGCAGCGAATAGCGCGAATAGCCATAGGCATATTTCGACACGAACAGATAATCGCCTTCCAGAAGCGTTGGGCGCATCGAGCCGGACGGTATGCTGAAAGGCTGGAAAAGAAGGGTGCGGATGACCAGTGCCAGCAGCAGCGCCTGCACGATAACGCTGATGGTTTCGCCAAGGCCGCCGGATTTTTTTGTCTCACTCTTGCTGGACACGCTCATTGTATCTCCGCTTCCGATAACGCGATCTAATAACGACTATGAATGGATGACGCAATCACGCCGCCCGCAGAACGCGGGTTTATCGCACGATTATGAGCAGGAGTTATCTGCCACAATCACAATTATTCCGTCTCAGGCAGGGCTTCGATGATAACGAAGGCCTGAGCGAGAGGAAAATCATCGGTAATTGTCAGATGTATGGCGGCGCGCGTTCCAGCGGGCAAGAGTTTTTGCAACTGTTTCGCCGCACCGCCGGTCAGATGCATCGTGGGCTTTCCGGAAGGAGCGTTGACCACGCCCATGTCGCGCCAGAACACGCCCTGGGCTATGCCCGTTCCCAGCGCCTTGGCGCAGGCTTCCTTCGCCGCGAAACGCTTCGCATAAGATGCAGCGCGCTGCTTGCGTCCATCCGATTTCTTCTGCTCCACCTCTGTAAAGACCCGGTTGCGAAAACGGTCGCCATGCCGTTCAAGCGCGCTTTCGACACGGCGAATATCGATGAGGTCGCTACCAATCCCGACAATCATACTTTCTGGGGCTCCTGTGCGCGGTGCAGGCGGTGCTTTTCCGCAAGACGTTCGATACGGCGGCGACGGAAAGCCGAAACCGCAAACCGGGTGACAAAATAGACCACGACGGCGAATGCAGCACCCAGAATGGTGGAACCGAACAGCATGGGCTTCAGGAGCGGGGTCCAGATTTCATCGAAACGCATGGTTTCCAGGGCCCGCCCCAGATGGATCGGCGGCGCATCATCGATGCTTCCATTCATGATGAAGCGGCCAAGCTCGAACGTGCTCCCCCAGATGAACGGCAGCGTCAGAGGGTTGGCAAGTGTCGTGCCAAGGGCCGCAGCCGCGATATTTCCGGCAAGGACATAAGCCAGCACGATTGCGATGATGAGATGGAAGCCGAAGAAGGGCGTAAAGGCCGAGAACACGCCGACTGCCAGGCCGGCGGCCACGGCATGGGGCGAGGCAGTGATGCGCAGAATCCGCTTGCCACCGTACCGGAGGGAACGGGAGAAGGAGCGGCGCGGCCAGACCAGAAGCCTCAGGCGCTCTTTTCTGGTCGGGGGATTACGGCGTTGAAAAAGCATGTGGCCCTATTAATGCGCTCCAATCGCAGAGACAATTGTTATTATTCCGCCGCGACGCTATCGCTGCGTTCAAACGGAACAGTATCCAGCCGCGGCAGATAGAACCGCGGCGAAACTCCGAGCATCCTGCGGAACATCGTCGTGAAAGCGGAAACGCTGTCATATCCCAGATCCAGCGCCACGCTCGTCACCGCTTCCCCTTCCGTGAGGCGTGGGACCGCAGCGAAGAGGCATGCCTGCTGGCGCCAGACCGAAAGGCTTACGCCGGTTTCCCGCTGGAAATGCCGGGTGAACGAGCGTCGGCTCATCGCCATTCTGTCCGCCCAGTCGTCAATTGTGGCGCGTGAAGAAGGCTTTTTCACGAATTCCCGGCATAGTTTCTGCAAGCGCGGATCGGATGGAAAAGGCAGCCCCAACGAGCGCTGCGGCAATGTGTGAAGGTCCCGCAATATAAGCTCGATCACTAGAGCATCGCGACTGTCCGGTTCCGGCGTGCTGTCCTGCGCCGTTGCATCGGTTATGAGGCACCGCATCAGGTCGGTCAGCCCGACCACATGAAGATAATCCGGCACGCCGGACACGGCATCGACGCAGATATAGATCGACCGCATGAAGACTTCGCCGAGGATTTCGACCGAATGCTCCACACCCGCCGGTATCCACATGGCGTGATCGCTCGGGATCATCCAGCGTCCAGCGTCGGTCGTCACCAGCACCACCCCCTGGGAAGCGCAAAGAAGCTGCGCCCGGCTGTGACGGTGGCGCGGCACGAAATAGCCATCGGGATAGCGCGTCGGCAGGGCAATCACTGGCCCGCTCATGCCTTCCAGCATGGCAATGCGCTGCTCGTGGAACTTCTGCAGTTCCTCGCTTCCCGGAAGCAGCAGGCCCGGCGGCGACTTCGGTTTCATTGCAGCTCTGCCCCTTGTTTGGCCCACTCTCGAAACTATTGGACCAAATCACGAAAGCGGGCGAGAGGCAATAGTCCTATTAATAGCGTGCTGAGAATGGGTCGCGACATTCGCTGGCGGAATGAATTTGACGTTTGAGCAGGACACGTGCCTGTTCCGACATCAAATTCGCGAATTTTCGCCGGTTTCTCATCAAAACCCCGCAATTTCCTTGAGGTCTCGTTTCCAGCTGTCAGATAGTATCGGCAGGAAATACACCAGAAGACTGACTTCCATCTTCGGAGTAGCAGTATGAGCATGAGTGCTGCACAGCAGCCATCAAACAGCGGCGCGGACAATACTGTCCTCGCCATTATTCTGGCCACTAGCATGGGCCACTTCCTGAACGACATGATGCAGTCGCTCCTTCCGGCCATCTATCCGATGCTGAAGGACAATTACAGCCTGTCATTCTGGCAGATCGGACTTCTGACGTTCACCTTCCAGATGACGGCATCGATCCTGCAGCCACTGGTGGGTATCTACACCGACCGCAAGCCGATGCCTTATTCCCTGCCCTTCGGCATGGGTTGCACGCTTGTCGGCCTCGTCTTTCTGGCAACCGCGCATCATTATTCGATCCTGCTTCTGGGTGCGGCTTTCGTAGGCTTCGGCTCGTCTGTTTTCCATCCCGAAGCGGCCCGTGTGGCACGTCTCGCCTCGGGCGGACGACATGGCTTTGCGCAGTCCCTGTTCCAGGTGGGCGGTAATTTCGGCTCGTCGATCGGCCCCCTTCTGGCAGCGTTCATCGTTCTGCCGTTCGGCCAGATCAGCGTGTCCTGGTTCTCCGTTGCCGCGTTGATCGGCATGATGCTGCTCTGGTATGTGAGCAACTGGTACAATCGCTACCGGATTGCCAATGCCAGCAAGGCAAAGCCGGACAAGACCCTTCCGCTGCCGCGCAACAAGGTTCTCGTCTCGGTTGGCGTTCTGGCGATGCTGGTCTTCACCAAGTACATCTACATGGCCAGCCTGACGAGCTACTACACCTTCTACACCATCAGCCACTTCGGCGTGTCGGTGCAGTCATCGCAGTTGCTTCTGTTCCTGTTCCTCGGCGCGGTTGCCGCAGGAACGATCATCGGCGGCCCGATCGGTGACAAGATCGGTGCACGCAAGGTGATCTGGGCATCGATCCTCGGCGTCCTGCCGTTCACGCTTGCCCTGCCCTATGCCAACCTCGAAATGACGGCTATCCTGACGGTCATCATCGGCCTGATCCTCGCCTCGGCCTTCCCGGCCATCGTGGTATTCGCACAGGAATTGCTGCCGGGGCGCGTCGGCATGGTATCGGGCTTGTTCTTCGGCTTCGCATTCGGCATGGCCGGTATTGCCGCCGCCGTCCTCGGCGTCGTGGCTGACCAGAAGGGCATCGAGTATGTTTACAACATATGCTCGTATCTGCCCCTGCTTGGGCTGCTGACGATTTTCCTGCCAAAGCTGGAAAAGAACCGTAGAGCCTGATCCTTAGAGCATTTCCAGCAAAAGTGTGAAACGGTTTTGCGTTGGATAATGCGATAAAACAAATAGTTAGAGCGGTTCCGGCGATTCTGTTAGAACAGGAACCGCTCTAAACGCACAGCCCGAAAGCCATCCGGCTTCCGGCCTGTGCTCGAAAATAGTGGAGCACCGCACGTCCCCCAACGGCGGTGCTCCCATGCCACTGACCTTTTGACGGCCCGGTGCAGCAGCATTCTTTTGATAGAGCTTCTTTCGCTCTACCTCTTTGTTCCAGCGCAAGTTCAGACGGCAAAACTGAAGCCGTGCATCGTCTCCCTGCGAAATTCATCAAAAGCGGCAGCAACCAGACGGATCAGCGGCTTTCCGTCGCTCGTCGCGCTGATGACCCCGCCACGGATTTCCACCAATCCGTCGGCGACCAGAGGGCGCAACAGGGCCATTTCGTCGGAAAACTCCACGCCCGGCGCGGTCATGTTCAGATCGACCCGGAAATTGCACATCAACGCTGTGATGATACCGGCGCGGATACGGTCGCTTTCGCGCATGGCATAGCCGCGAACCGTTGCAAGTTCACCCGCTTGGACGCGTTTTGAATATTGCGTCACGTCCGAAATATTCTGGGCATAGCCGCCGGGGAACTGCGAAATCGATGACGGACCCAGGCCGATCAAAGTCTGGCAGCGATCATCCGTATAACCCTGGAAATTGCGGTGCAGCGTGCCGTTGCGCGCGGCAACGGCCAAACTGTCGTCCGGCAATGCATAATGGTCGATCCCCACAGGTTCATAACCGAAACCGATGAAGCTTTCCGCGACGACGCGCGCCTGGACGAAGCGTTCATCGGCATCCGGTAGGAGGCTCGCATCGATGAGGCGCTGGTTAGCGCGGCGCTGCGGAAGGTGCGCATAGCCGTAGCAGGCAACGCGATCAGGCTTGAGCGTGGCAACCTTTTCGCAGGTCTCGCGCAATGTCTCCACCGTCTGCAACGGCAGGCCATAGATGAGATCGAAGTTGAGCCGATCGATACCGACTTCGCGCAGAAGGCTCGCGGCCTTGGCAACCGTCTCTATCGGCTGAATGCGGCCGATGGCTTTCTGAACCTCGGCGTCGATATCCTGCACGCCGAGGCTGGCGCGATTGACGCCCATGAGCGAAAGCGTACGGGCGAGCTGTGGCGTGACCGTGCGCGGATCAAGCTCGATGGCATGTTCCATCTCGGGCGAAAAGTCGAACGCCACGCGCAGTGCAGCCAGAATGCTGGTAAACTGGCGCGGGTTCAAGATCGAGGGCGTCCCCCCGCCCCAATGAAGATGGACGACGTTCGGCCGCGCGGTCAAGCTCTTGCTGACGGTCTCGATTTCGCTCAGCAGAGCGGTACAGAAATTCTCGACAACATCGTTGCGGACAGCCATTTTTGCGTGGCAACCGCAGTAATGGCACAACTGCCGACAATAAGGCACATGTATGTAAAGGGAGACACTTTCCTCCGGTCCGATCTGGCGCAGCCAGCGATGCGTCGTCTCGACACCTACCGGAATGAAATCCGCAGCCGTTGGAAAGGACGTATATCGGGGAACCGCCAACGCCGCGTAGCGTCTTATCGCTTCTTCATGCATAGCGCGTCCACCTTAAGCGTTGGGCGCTCCGGCGAAGCCCGACCGGGGATACGCACACCCGAACCGGGGCGACATTCTGCGGGGCAAGACGGCATGATGCGGCAAGGAAGCCCGCATGCATGACAGCCGATATTGCAATTCCCAGCCACAACAGCACCTGTTTTCCCCATTCTGAACGGCGCGACCCTCAAGGCCGCGTCAACTTCCATGGTCAGGAATAGGCTGTTCCGCCGGACTCCGCATTGATTTGAATCAACGCAAACAGGCCCGGCGATGGCTCGAAATCAGAGTATTTTCTCAGAATTTTGCTGGAAAGCCCTAAAGGCTCTCCGGGTCCATTCCCGCAACAGCCGCCAGCGACCGGCGGGACAGGATTTCCACCGTATTGGCGTCTATCAACTGAATCAGGCCCTGGGTTTTCAGCTTTGTGAAGCTGCGGCTGACGGTTTCGATCGTCAGGCCGAGATAGTCGGCAATGTCTGTACGGTTCATCGAAAGATGAACCGGGTTGGGCTTCTCACCGCGCTTTTCCGCCCGGGCGGAAAGAACCAGAAGAAAGCTCGCGAGCTTTTCCACTGGCGCAAGGCGACCGAGAACCAGCTGGTTGTCGCGCGCCGTGCGAAGCGCGGCCCGCGTCATCTGATGCAGGCGCTCCTTCAGCTTGGGAAAACGCCCCATCAGGTCGTCCATCTCCCTGGTGGAAAAGGCGCACAGGACCGATGGCACCACAGCCTCGACCGACTGGGAGTAAGTCTCGTCGTCAGCCAGACCGAGATAATCGCCGGGGAACAGGAAACCCGCAATCTGCCGACGCCCATCGGGAAGCGACGTATAGATGCGCAGCATGCCGGAAGTCAGGCTGAAGACACGACGCTTCGGCTCGCCCTCCTCCACCAGCTGCTCATTGGCATCAAGCCGCTTGGAGGTCATGATTGCTTCCAGAGCGCCGAGATCCCCATCGTCCAGCGCAGCACAAACCGCCATCCGCCGAACATCGCAATCCACGCATACCCCACATGGCGCACGATAGGGCGACCTGGGATCGAATATGATAGGCGCTACACTCACGATGGAATCCTGTTTACGGGGCCGGAAGGGTGTCTTCGCGACACCCCCTAAATAGGTAACTAGAACGCGTCCCGCAAAGCGGAATTTCGCCGCAGGGGTGTATCCTCCCCTGCAGCGTGTGGAAAGCCGTCGGCTGGCCTGCTTAAATGTTGCGGCTACCGGGCTTCACAGCCGGTATTGCAGCAAGCTCCGGCGGCAATTTATCCGCAGGATAGGCTGGAACTTCATATTCGGCGAGCGAAATCAACCTCGTGCCGACATCGGCCTTTCCCGCCGAGCGGTCAACGATGCAGGCCGCGGCCACGACTTCGATACCGAGGTCCTTCATGCAGTCGATGGTTTCGCGAATGGAAAGCCCTGTCGTGACGATATCTTCCACGATGACGACGCGCGCGCCTTTCGGCACTTCGAAACGCCGCAGGCGGAACACCCCGTTCTCGCGCTCCACCCAGACCGACGGGACGCGCAGATGACGCGAGGTCTCATAGGAAGGAATCAGGCCGCCAATCGCCGGTCCGACCACGTAATCGATGTCCCCGAGATTTGCCGCCTCGATCTTTGCCGCCAGTGCCTTGCAGAGCTTTTCCGTCTTGTCGGCGTGCATGAAAACGCGCGCCTTTTGAAGAAAAACGGGGCTGCGCAAGCCCGATGTGAGAATAAAGTGGCCTTCAAGGATCGCTCCCGCTTCGCGGAAGACGGCAAGCACATCTTCGGTGTTCATCTTAGTCCTATCCGTTCACGCGTTTCGCGCCACTGACGCTCGCGCTTTCTTTCAATTGGGAAATGATACGGTTGAGATGCTTGAGGTCCCAAACCTCGACATCAATAATCATCTCGGTGAAATCCGGTGCGGTCCGCACCATGGAAAGATTGTGAATATTCGCGTCGTTGGCCGCCACGATCTGCGCGATCTCCGCCAGCGAGCCCGGCGAGTTGATGGCCGACACGCTGACGCGCGCAGGGAAACGCTCGCTCATCTGCTCGTCAATGTCCCAGCGCACATCGATCCAGCGCTCCGGCTGATCGTCATAGGCTGTCAGCGCGGGTGACTGGATCGGATAGATCGTGATGCCGGCGCCCGGCTGAAGAATGCCGACGATACGGTCTCCGGGCACGGCACCTTCCGGGGCAAAGCGCACCGGCAGGTCCGAATTGGTGCCGCGAATCGGCAATGCCTTTTTCCCCGGTTTCGGCGCGGCGTCGGCATCGGACTTTGTCGCGTCCTCGCTACCCTCCGGCACCTTGAATATCATGCCGGCTGCGTTCTGAATGTTAAACCAGCCCTTCTCGCCGGTCTTGGCCGGGTTATTCTGCGAGGTCACGCGTGTGTCCTGATAGTCGGGATAAACAGCCTTGACGACATCGGTCGACGGCAGTTCACCGCGGCCGACTGCGGCCAGCACGTCCTCGACATCCTTGCGCGCCAGACGGGGCAGCCCCGGCTTCAGGATATCCTTGCTGAATGGCTTTCCGGCGCGCTCGAAAGCGCGTTCGAGAATGCGCATGCCCAGTCCCGAATATTGCTTGCGGACTGCCGAGCGCGTTGCACGGCGGATGGCGGCGCGCGCCTTGCCGGTCGCGACAAGCGATTCCCAGGCGGCAGGGGGAACCTGCGCCTTGGAACGGATGATATCCACTTCGTCACCGTTCTTCAGCTCGGTCATCAGCGGCATGATGCGGCCATTGACCTTCGCCCCGACGCAGCTGTCGCCAATGTCGGTATGAACGGCATAGGCGAAATCGATCGGGGTCGCGCCGCGCGGCAAGGCGATGAGACGGCCTTTGGGCGTGAAGCAGAAGACCTGATCCTGAAAAAGCTCAAGCTTGGTATGTTCGAGAAATTCTTCCGGATTGTCGCCTTCGGAAAGCTGCTCGATGGTCTGGCGGAGCCATGCATAAGCATTGGTCTCGGTAGAGATCTTGTGCGGATTGTTCGCACTGCCGCGATCCTTGTAGATCGAGTGGGCGGCGACACCGAATTCAGCAATCTCATCCATTTCGCGCGTGCGAATCTGCAACTCCACACGCTGGCGCGACGGACCGATGATGGTGGTGTGGATTGACCGGTAGTCATTCTGCTTCGGCGTGGAGATATAATCCTTGAACCGGCCCGGAACCATCGACCAGGTCGTATGGATAAGACCGAGCGCACGATAGCAATCCTGCACCGTATCGACCATGACGCGGAAGCCGAAAATGTCGGAAAGCTGCTCGAACGACAGCCCCTTTGTTTCCATCTTTCGGAAGACGGACCAGGGCTTTTTCTGACGGCTTTTCACACTGGCCTTGATGCCGTGTTTCTCGAAAATCTCGGACAGGTCCTTCTCGATCTTCTGCAGCAGGCCGCGGTTCTTTTCCAGAAGTTCTGCCAGACGATCCGTGACCGCGCGCCACGCATCCGGGTTGATGTAGCGGAAGGCAAGTTCCTCAAGCTCTTCGCGCATGTCCTGCATACCCATGCGGCCAGCAAGCGGCGCATAGATATCCATCGTTTCCTCGGCGATGCGCAGGCGCTTGTCTTCCCGCATCACTCCCAGCGTGCGCATATTGTGCAGACGGTCCGCGAGCTTGACGAGAAGCACGCGCACATCTTCGGAAATCGCCAGAAGCAGCTTGCGAAGGTTTTCCGCCTGCACAGCCTTCTTTGAAACGAGGTCGAGCTTCTTGAGCTTGGTCAGCCCTTCAACAAGCTTGCCGATTTCGGGGCCGAAAAGCTGGTCGATTTCCCGTCGGGTTGCCGTCGTGTCTTCAATCGTATCGTGCAGAAGGGCGATCGCAATCGTCGCTTCGTCGAGATGCATATCGGTGAGGATCGCGGCGACTTCGAGAGGATGGGAAAAATAGGGATCGCCGGAAGCACGTTTCTGACTGCCATGCTTTTGCATGGCATAGACATATGCCTTATTAAGAAGCGCCTCATTCACGTCAGGCTTGTATCGCTGTACACGCTCCACAAGCTCATATTGGCGCATCATCTACGAAAACTCCCTTTGGAAACCGATACTTGCATGCATACGCGGCAAACATATCGGGCATTCTGACCCAAAATCGCCGAAAATCGAACAATTCTCGACATTCAGGTTTGATTTTCTGCCGACAATATTAATTTCCGGCGGAAATGGCCCGTCATTAAAGGGGTGCGCGTCCACTCGACGCACAAAGGATGCCTCCACCCACCGAAGCTGCGCGCCCGCCTTTCCGAAAATCGCAACCGATAGTTCAGGCTGCCACCGGCGCATAAAAACATGCGCCACGACCGGAAAGTCGCAGCGCATGCAAAAAGAATTAACCCAGAGGACGATCAGAAATCGTCGTTCTTCTCAGGCGCAACGAGGCCTTCGATACCGGCGAGCAGCTCTTCTTCCGACATGCGGTCGAAAGTAACCACATCTTCCTCAGCGGCTTCGGCAATGCCTTCCGCGACGTCTTCCGACGAAGAGGCGATCTGTGCAGGTGCAGCCGCTTCCGGCTCATCGACTTCCACATGCTTCTGCAGCGAGTGGATGAGGTCTTCCTTCAGATCGTCCGGCGACAGGGTTTCGTCGGCGATCTCGCGCAGGGCAACGACGGGATTCTTGTCGTTGTCGCGGTCGATGGTGATTTGTGCACCCTGGGAAATCTGGCGAGCACGGTGACCAGCCAGCAGAACCAGCTCAAAACGGTTCTCGACCTTATCTACGCAGTCCTCAACAGTGACGCGGGCCATGCGCGGTCCCTTTCATTTCTCGAACTTTAATGGATTTTTCCCCACATAACGCGTGTGGAGCCAAATTACAAGCAAAAGCGGAATTGCTCGTGCACCGGCGCATGAAATTTGCCAAAACAACGCCAATTTCATGGATTGGCCTCATAAAACACGGCGGAGCGTCAAAACGGCACAATATTTTATAATCTCGAAAGCGATTACTGAGCCAAGACTCCCTTACTGGTAATTTAGTGGGGGCAAATAACAACCAATGGTTGCTTGTTTTTCTATGATATGTCCTTAGAAGGCAATAAACGCACTGGTAAATTTCGATACCACCCGCCGTTTAGAAAACAAACTGAATAAGCGGTCGCCGGTCCACTCCCGTCCGGCCGTAGAGTGGATATATTGCACGATGTTCGATTCTCGTGAAAAGGTTGCGCTTTTTATTGATGGCGCCAATTTATATGCCGCCTCCAAGACCTTGGGGTTCGATATTGATTATCGGAAGCTTTTGAAGGCGTTTCAAAAGCGTGGCTATCTGCTCCGCGCTTATTATTACACTGCCCTTGTTGAAGATCAGGAGTATTCCTCGATCCGCCCGCTGATCGACTGGCTGGATTACAATGGCTACAAGGTCGTCACCAAGGCTGCCAAGGAATTCACCGATTCCACCGGACGCCGCAAGGTGAAGGGCAATATGGATATCGAACTGACGGTTGATGCCATGCAGCTCACCGATACAGTCGACCATTTCGTTATTTTCTCCGGTGATGGCGATTTCCGGTCGCTCGCTGAAGCTCTTCAGCGCAAGGGCCGCAAGGTTTCGGTCGTCTCGACCCTCACCACCCAGCCGGCCATGATTTCGGATGAGCTGCGCCGCCAGGCCGATCATTTCATCGATCTGGTCTCCCTCAAGGCCGAGATCGGCCGCGATCCGTCAGAACGTCCGCCGCGCCGTCAGGATGATGATCTCGACGAGAGCTATTGACGCCATCGTCGAGCCGGTTCATGCAAGGGCATGATTTCCGAACCATCTCCCAACTGTCACATCTGCCCGCGGCTGCACGCCTTTCTACAAGAATGGCGGCGCAAGGAGCCGTCGTGGCACAACGCCCCGGTTCCTCCGTTTCTTCCGGCAGATGACGCTGATGTCCGGCTCCTGATTGTGGGGTTGGCACCGGGCCTGCGCGGCGCCAACCGGACCGGGCGTCCCTTTACCGGCGATTATGCCGGCGATCTTCTCTACAGCACTCTGTGCGAATTCGGATTTGCGACCGGCAAGTTCGAGGCACGTCCGGACGACAGCCTGCGGCTGCTGGATGCCAGCATCGTCAACGCGGTGCGCTGCGTCCCGCCGGAAAACAAGCCAATCGGCTCCGAGATCAATAATTGCCGTCAGTTCCTGTCGCCAATGCTGACCCGGTTTCCCAATCTGCAAGCCGTCGTTACGTTGGGAACAATCGCGCATCAATCGACCGTTCGTGCCCTCGGCGCACCGGTTGCGCGGCACCCCTTCGGCCACGACAGGGCAAGCGACATTGGCACCTTGCGTATTTTTTCCAGCTATCACTGCTCACGCTATAATACGAATACCGGGCGACTGACGGATGCCATGTTCCGCACCGTGTTCCGGAATGTGCGTGATTATCTGAATCAAAAGAGCGCCTGAGGCGATCTTTCTACATTCCGGTGCTCAACCGCGGTCCCGCAGCAAGCGAGCCTTTTCGCGATTCCAGTCGCGCTTCTTTTCCATCTCGCGCTTGTCGTGAGTCTTCTTGCCTCGCGCCAGCGCCAGTTCCAGCTTCGCGCGGCCACGATCATTGAAGTAGAGCTTCAACGGCACCACGGTCATCCCCTCGCGGGACACGGAATTGAACAGGCGGGACATTTCACGCTTGCTGATGAGCAGCTTGCGCAGGCGCCGCGGCTCATGATTGAAGCGATTGCCCTGCGTATATTCCGGAATATAGGAATTGATGAGCCAGAACTCGCCATTTTCAAAGCTCGCATAGCTTTCCGCTATGTTGGACTGATTGGCGCGCAACGACTTGACCTCGGTGCCTGTCAAAACGAGACCGGCTTCGAGCGTATCGAGGATTTCAAAATTGAAGCGCGCCTTGCGGTTTTCCGCGATGATCTTGCGCACGGGAGAATTCTTAGGCTTGTTCATGATGGCACCATATAATGTGCAATGCCTGAAATGAAAACGCTCCCGAAGCTACGGGAGCGTAAAAATCAGCGAAAGCGGCACAGTTTGCAGGTCAGTTGACCAGACCCGCATGTTTCATGGCCTGATCGATTTTCTCTGCCGTCGCGGCTTCCACCGTCACCATCGGCGAACGCAGTGCATTTTCCACGCGGCCAAGTCGCGACAGCGCATATTTCGGACCCGACGGATTCGGCTCGATGAAGAGCGCCTTGTGCAACGGCATGAGGCGATCCTGCAATTCAAGCGCCCTGGCGAAATCGCCCGCCTGACATGCATCCTGAAATTCGGCGCAAAGACGCGGCGCGATATTGGACGTCACCGAAATGCACCCTACCCCACCATGGGCGTTGAAGCCGAGCGCAGTGGCGTCTTCACCGGAAAGCTGGATGAAGTCCTTGCCGCAGGCTGCGCGCTGTTCCGAAACGCGCTCAATCTTGCCGGTGGCATCCTTGACGCCCACGACGTTCTTGTGGTCGCGAACAAGGGCGCCCATCGTTTCCGGCGTCATGTCGATGACCGAACGACCCGGAATGTTGTAGATGATGAGTGGAATCGAGATCGAGCGGGCCACGCGCGAGAAATGTTCGTAAAGGCCACGCTGGTTCGGCTTGTTGTAATAAGGCGTGACGACGAGAACGGCATCGGCACCGGCCTTTTCGGCATGCTGCGCCAGCTCGATCGCTTCCACCGTGTTGTTGGAGCCGGCACCGGCAATGACCGGAACGCGGCCAGCCGCAACTTCGATACAGACCTCGATGACACGCTTATGCTCGTCATGCGAAAGGGTCGGCGTTTCGCCGGTTGTGCCCACCGGAACCAGTCCTTTGGTACCTTCTTCGATCTGCCAGTTTACAAATGCGCGAAAGGCTTTCTCGTCGAACGCTCCTTCGGAATCGAATGGCGTGACAAGCGCGGTAATTGAGCCCTTCAGCATTAGTGAACTCCTGAAAAAAGAAAAGACGGGACCTCATTCCGCAGTCATCTTGGGCATGCGACCGGGTCGAGGCGTTGCACAATAGTCTTGCAGCACGAGTGGAGCAAGCGGGGTATGCTGGCAAAACAGGCGCAATGCGGCAGTTTTGCGGCAAAATTTGTTACCGGTTCCGTGCACTGCCGATGATACGCCGGGATTGATTAAAGGACCATCAATCGTCACGCAGTGGCCGCGCCCCGCAGAGGTTGCAGATAACGCTTTGTTAAGGATAGATTCATTCCTTGAGCCTAACCTCGACGAAGAAATCGATGGCCAAAAGCCCGGCTAAGAAAAGCCTGATTTCAACAACATATTGCGCATCAACCAAGTCTTTGTTCTAGTTAGCCAATGTCAAAACAAGCCGCAGCGATATCCCTGACGAAAAAAGCACTCCTCGCGAGTTGCTTTATTGCGGTTGCCTTGCAGCCGGTGATTTCGCTTGCACAATCGTCGCTGCCGTCGGACATTCCAACCCCGCTCGCGCGCCCATTTGCACCGACCGCGACACATCAGTCGCCGATGAATCTGGTGACGCCGAAACCCCGTCCGGCTACGCCCGACCCGGTTGTGACATCGGCGGTCGGACGCATGGAAAATCCGGCCACCATCGGCGGAACGCTGAAAAGCGGGCTCGATGCTCTTTCTTCTCGTGATGCAGCAAGTGCGATCGCGTTTCGCAATGCCATGCCGCATGGGTCGCTCGACCGTCAGATTCTGACATGGGCGATCGCTACTTCGGGCCTCGACGGTGTGCCGAGTGCGGAAATTGCTGCAGCAGCGACGGATCTTCGCGGCTGGCCGGGAATGCCGGCTCTGCGCAGCAATTCGGAACGGGCCCTCTTCAAGGAAAATCCCGCGCCCGCCACGGTCATCGCCACGTTCGGCAACAGGCGTCCACAAACGACCGAAGGCATGATCGTTCTCGCCCGCGCCTATGTCGGCTCCGGCAATGCTGGCAAAGCGCGTGAACTACTTTCACCATGGTGGGCTACGCAGCGCCTTTCTGCCGATGACGAGCAAAAGATCCTGAAAGAGTTCTCGGGCGTCCTGACGCGTGAGGACCATCAGCGCCGTATTCTGCGCTCGCTCTATAATGACCGTATGCAATCGGCGAAATTACTTGCAGGTCCGGCGCAGGCTCAATCGCTCTACAACGCCTTTGCAGCAGTTGCACAAAAATCTCCGAACGCAGCCAAGGCGATAGCGGATGTCGACCGCAGCTGGCAGGGCAATGCCGCCTACCAGTTCCTGAAGATTCGCTATCTGCGTCGCGCCGAACGCTACAACGAAGCAACGGACCTCATGCTGAAAGCGCCGCGTCAGGCCTCGGCACTGGTCGATCCGGATGCCTGGTGGGTGGAGCGGCGTATCCTGTCGCGGGAGCTGCTTGATCAGGGCAAGCCGCAACTCGCCTACAAGGTGGTTTCGACCCACGCAGCCGAATCCCCGACAATGGCGGCGGAAGCTGAATTTCATGCCGGGTGGTATGCGCTCCGCGCCCTGAACCAGCCAAAGACAGCTGCCCCGCATTTTGCAAGGATCGCGGAAATTTCCTCGCGTCCCATTTCCGCATCGCGGGCTTTCTACTGGCTCGGAAGGTCGGCTGAGGCGGGCAGCGGCGGCGATGCGCGCGACTTTTATCGTCGCTCCGCTCATTTCGGCACGACATTCTACGGACAGCTTTCAGCAGCCAAGCTGAACGAAAAGGCACCGGAACTCATTTATCCGAAACCGACCGACGCGGATCGTACGCGCTTTGCCGGTCGCCCTGCTGTGCAGGCAATCAAGCGGCTGGAACAGGTCGGCTACAGCAATCGTGCAACCGCGCTCTATAACCAGCTTTCGCAGGAACTCGACAGCGTGGGCGAACTGGCCCTGCTGGCGGTCATGGCCGAACGCAACGAAAATCATTATCTGGCGCTGCGCGTCGGCAAAACCGCTGCGTTGCGCGGTCTCGATGTCGGCGCTCTGTCACATCCGCTCGGTGCAATTCCTGCCACGGCCAATATAAGCGGGTCCGGCAAGGCCCTCGCCTATGCAATCGCGCGACAGGAAAGCGAGTTCAACGTCGGTGCTGTTTCGAAGGCCGGTGCCCGCGGTTTGCTGCAATTGATGCCCGCAACAGCGAAAAGCGTTGCGACCCGCAACGGCATGAGCTTCTCCGCACCGCGTCTCACGACTGATGCAGGCTACAACGCGACGCTTGGCGCCCACTTCCTCGGAGAACAGCTCGACCGCTTCAACGGTTCCTATGTGCTCACCTTCGCCGGTTACAATGCCGGCCCTCGCCGCGCATCGGAATGGGTCGAGAAATATGGTGATCCGCGTGGGAAGCCTATCGATCAGGTCGTGGACTGGATCGAACGCATCCCCTATTCGGAAACGCGGAACTATGTTCAGCGGGTGATGGAAAACTACGAGGTATATAAGGCTCGCCTGACGGGCAGCGCCGATATCCAGGCTGACCTGATCCACGGTCGGCGTTAGAGTGGTTCCTGTTTTAACAGAACGACGGAAGTATCGCATTATCCGACGCAAAACCGTTTCAAACTTTTGCTGGAAATGCTCCAAGCGAAAATACAAGACAAAGAAAAAGCAGGCTATTCGCCTGCTTTTTTTGTCCGTCGCGGCTTGGGTTTGGCCGGCGCCTTGCGGGGCCTTTCCGCCTGCTTGGCGCTGGCTCTGTTCGCTGCATTCGCCAGTTTTGCAGCTTGCGCGATCCAATCCTCGCGCTCCACGCGGCGCGGGAAACCAATATTTCGCTCAATCCAGCGCGATTCTTCGTCGTTCCAGCTGGCAATCTGGTCATAGTGAAATACGCCGATACCGTTGAGCAAACCCTGAACAGCCCTGCCGATACCTTTTATGACGGTGAGATCGTCGGCTTTTCCACGACGCGCAGCTTCAAGAAGCTCCGGACGGCCGGGATCGAGAACCGGTTCCGCATCTACATCCGGGCTTTCGGCATCCAAGGTCCAACTTCCAACCACTTCTGCCTCGGGGACAGCTTTGACCGGAAGCGTCTCCGGCTCGCCCGGTTGTGTTGAAGCCTTGGGCTCTTCGGCTTCAGCCGGTGCTGCAGCTTCCTTGGGCGTTTCCGGCTTCTCATCGACAGGCAATGTAGCACGTGCTGCGGCAATGATTGTGCGTTCGCGATCGGGGACAGCAGCCTTTCTCCGCCTCACGAAGCGGCCCAGAAGGCACCCGATAATAAAAGCGACGGCAACAAGAACAGCCAGTTGAACAATCAGCAACGGCATATGGTTTCCTCGTACTCCAAATTACTCAAGCCCGACGAACATATTCGCCGTCAATTTTCCCCGTCCCAAATTTGCAACCATTACTTCGAACCGGTCAGCCAGCCCACGACCGCGCCGATCAGAATCGACACGACGAGAACCGGCCAAAACGATACGGTTAAATAAAGCATTGTCAGGTCCGCTTTCTATTCCGGAAACGGAACATATGCTCCGCTATGTCTATTCATAGTGCGAAAGGAAAGGCCCGAACAGACAGGCTGTCAATTCCGAACAGAAAACTGGCGGAGATGATTCCCAAATCTGACCCAGCCTGCCTTACTGCTGAAGCTCGGCTTCGCCAATCTCGACCTGTCCGGCCGTCAAACCGAAAGGGAGCGGCGAATTCAATCGGGACTGGAGCTTTTGATAGCTCGCCGTGTCTGCTGCCCTGCCCTTGATAGAAATATTGCGATCAGAAATCCCGATCTCCCCTTCCCGCAATCCCGACAGAAGTTGGAAGGCAAACTCCACCGAATCAGCAAAATCCGGCGGACTGCCGCGGCCCACTGCCATTTGATCATCAAGCGGAATGCCCGGAGCCGCACTTTCGGCGGCAGTCATGATTCGGTCTCTGACATCATTATCCGGAACTGAACCGGACAGGATTATTCCGTCAGCACTCTTCTTTATCTGCAATGCATAGGGCGACACGAGCGGCAAAACACTCGTCAGATCGGTGATCTCGCGAATCCCCCATACCTTTGCGAGCGCATCCTGCGCCGCAGATTGCGCCGCTGGATCGGGAGCAATTCCCTTCAGCGTCACATCGCGGCCGTCCATATCGAAGCCCGTCCACACGAATGGAGCAAGTGCTGCGCCGGTCCGCGTCGCAATATCCGTCTCGACCCGATCGGCCCCGAACCAGAGCGCAAGCGCTGTCAGCGCTGCGGTCCATGTTATGCCGGGCCAAAACCATTTGAACATATCGGGGCATCTCCACGCTGGGAATAATGAGAGGTGAAGCGACGAAACACGTATCGTCTTCTTATCCGTACAAAGACCGAGTTTTCGGTGAAAGCAAGATCACAACCGTGAAAATCAAAAAACAAAAAACCCGGCAGCAATGCTGCCGGGTTCTTTTTGAACAATCCCGAAGGATTAGAACGAGCGCTGGAAACGAACCATGCCCTGCCAAGCGTCCGAACCGTCGAGAACGGAATGTTCGTCGTCCCACTTGGTGTAGGAAACTTCCGGGGTGATGGTGAAGCCAGGAACCAGCTCGTAAGCAACGTTTGCGGTTGCAGCGAAGGTCTTGGTGTCGTCGTAAGCGAGCTGAACGTTGAAGGTAGCCTTGTCGGTTGCCTTGAACGCTGCGCCGCCCCAAACGGCCCAATCGCCGCCCCAGGTGCCGTAGAAAGAGTCGATGACGCGGATGCCCCGGAAACGACCGTTTGCATCGGTATAACCGATGTAGTTGTCGTCGTTGGACTTGTAGCCGCCCATCGCCCAGACCGAGAAACGGTCGGTGATGTTAACGTCGCCACGAACCTTGGCAGCCCATTCTTCGTTGCGGGCGTCATAAGCGACAACACCTGCGATCGAACCCCAGCCACCAGCGTACTTCAGACCACCAACAACGTGCGGCATGTAGTCCTTGAGCGTTACGTCAACGTCGGAGTCGCCGTTGCCGCCTTCTTCAAACGACACAATGGCCGAGAAGCCGTTGCCGCCGGTGAAGGTGTAGCTGATGAGATTGGTGCGGTAGCCGCCAGCCAAGATCACGTCGTCGTTGATGACGTTGCCGAGGTAACCAGGGAAGGTCACGAAGGCCGATTCATCGAGACCGACGCGCAGGCCGCCGAGCTGGATGTAAGCATAACGGAGCGAAGCATTCGTTTCGCCGCCCTTGTAGCTGTACTCTTCGCCGTCGCCATCGCCGCGCCAGTCATAACGCAGTTCGGTGAAGGTCTTCAGGGTGCCCAGTTCGGTTTCCGAAGCGGTCGAGAAGCGGATCGTTGCACGAGCCTGCTTATCCCAAGTATCGCGCTCACCGTTGAAGCCACCGCCGATGATGTCGCCAGCGTCGTTGCGAACGAAAGCGCCACGAGCATAAACGTCATCGCCGCCAATTGCGTCGTAACGAACATAGCCATGGATACGCAGGCAGGTTTCGGTGCCTGGGATGTAGAAGTAGCCGGCGCCGTAAGCATCGCAGACGCGGACATATTCAACGGCTTCTGGCTCTGGCGCGACGATTGCGTCGGCAGCCTGAGCGCCGGAAGCTGCAACCAGAGCTGCAGCGGAGCCAAGGAGAAGGCTCTTGATGTTCATTTCTGACCTCCAGTCAAGAATCGGAGGCTTTGTCAATAAGCTATATATTTCAATGGGTTGCTATATTTCTGAATCCGAGGCGCAAAAAGTCAGAAAATTGGCGGCCCGTCGGTCACGCGGCTGATATGTGCGAAAAGCCACATAATCGCCCGCGAGGAAGCGAATCCGGATCTGATTTTGTGAGGGATTGCGCGTGGAGCAACTGGCGGAGAGGATGGGATTCGAACCCACGAGACCCTTATGAGGTCTACTCCCTTAGCAGGGGAGCGCCTTCGACCACTCGGCCACCTCTCCGGTAAGGGCGAGATAGCCGGTACGCTTTGTCATTTCAAGCGAATTGCGCGCCAACTGGTAAAATTTCCTGCGAATTATCGCACTTTATATATGCGCAATCAGGAATGCGCGCGGAATCTTTGGCTTTCGCAGAACCTGGCGCTGTTGTTTTGCCGGCGCATAAGAAGGAAAGATTCGCCCTGATTTCGAGCAATGCGGCGGCCCAGGACGATAGTCTGACACATTCTACGTCCGAAGCGCCAGAAGACGTGGATTCGCTTGCCCAAAGTGGGGCCGATGCCAAAAAACGCGTGTTTTCAAGCGTTAAGACCCGTTAATTCCCATTTACTCATGTTAATAAACCCTAAATCTCTTGCCCGGAAACGGGCAATTTCGTGTCTTTTCTGCAACAGAGCTCCCTCATAGAAGCACCAGAAAGGTTGGGAGAGTGCATTCGATGTTGAAACGAGAAACCGGGCGAGTATCTTCACATCCAGAAGAAGGAGCGCTTCGGGGTGACTTTTTCAAAAGGGGATGGGGACAGGTTGTCCTTCAGCCAAATCAGAATGCCCAGACCCATTTTTAACTTTGACTGGAGGTCAGAAATGAACATCAAGAGCCTTCTCCTTGGCTCCGCTGCAGCTCTGGTTGCAGCTTCCGGCGCTCAGGCTGCCGACGCAATCGTCGCGCCAGAGCCAGAAGCCGTTGAATATGTCCGCGTCTGCGATGCTTACGGCGCCGGCTACTTCTACATCCCAGGCACCGAAACCTGCCTGCGTATCCATGGCTATGTTCGTTACGACGCAACCGGCGGCGATGACGTTTATGCTCGCGGTGGCAAATATTCTTACGATCCGGAAGATGGATATGCTCTGAAGGCTGGCGCCGGCAAAGATCGCGACACTTGGTCCAAGCTTGCTCGATTTGCTCTGAGGGTCTCGACCGCTTCGGAAACCGAACTCGGCACCCTCAAGACCTACTCCGAAATGCGTTTCCAGTGGGCTGACGGTGAAGACTCCGGCTCGACCGGCACCCTGCGCTTCGGCTACATCCAGCTTGGCGGTCTGCGCGTCGGCCTCGATGAATCGGCCTTCGTGACCTTCCCTGGTTACCTCGGCAACGTCATCAACGACGACGTGATCCTCGCTGGCGGCTACCGCACCGGCTTGATCAGCTACACCTTCACCGGCGGGAACGGTTTCTCGGCCATCCTGTCGCTCGAACAGGGCAACAAGGTTGACGTCGACTACAACGGCGTTATCGATGACTACATGCCGCATGTTGTTGGCGGCCTGAAGTATGCTGGCGGTTGGGGCTCTATCACCGGTGTGGCAGCTTACGACGCTCGTAATGAAGAATGGGCTGGTAAAGTTCGCGCAGACGTTAATGTCACCGACCGTTTCTCGGTTTGGGCAATGGGCGGCTACAAGTCGAACGACGACACCTATCTCCATCAGGATGCGACTGGCGGATATGTGCTGGATGGCGGCAGCTCCACGTATCGTGGTATCCGCACAATCAACAGCTTCTACGGCACGTGGGGCGGTGATTGGGCCGTCTGGGCCGGCGCGGCATTCAAGGCTAGCGACAAGGCTACCTTCAACGTGCAGGCAGCTTACGACGACTCCGAAACCTTCGCCGCAACCGCAAACGTTGCATATGAACTGGTTCCAGGCTTCACCATCACGCCAGAAGTTTCCTACACCAAGTGGAACGACAGCAAGTCGGTTCTCAAGGGTGAAGACGCTTGGCAGGGCATGGTCCGCTTCCAGCGCTCGTTCTAATCAGATCGGCGCTTAGGCTAAATGCGCCAACGGGAAACCGTTGGCGCACATTCATTTGAAACGATGCTCACGAATGCGTGAATTTGATCCTTTAGAGATGGGGATTTCGAAAAGGATCGAAAACCGAGGGGAGTGACGGGGGACGACATAAAGCTGGGGGCAAATACGGTCTTTTAGAAAGGTCCGAGCATGTCTCCGCACAAAGTTAGCTCACTTATCTTGTGCTCTGAGAATTATTTCATTAATTGTGCGTCTCATAAAGCTATGGGGGGCGTGCAATGATCGTCGTTGGGGAAACGAAGATCGACATGGGCGACAAGTTTACGCCGGTAGTCGACTACAACTTAAAGTACACATCCAGCAAAAGTCCGAACCACCGGCTTGTCGAACAATTTTCGGTGGCGGAACTGACGGGGAAATACATCAACATCCTGTGGGATGATGGATCACACAAGTATAATGTGAAGTCGTTTCTCGGCGAAATTGACGAGATTCTGAAAGGCGAGCGTTTTTCAGGTTTCGATCAGGAAATGCTTGACTCCGTCATCGGTTCGCTCCGTGAGCGCGGCAACAGCAATGCAACCATCAATAGAAAGATGGCTGCGCTGAGCAAGCTGCTGCGAAAGGCGCACAAGATGGGAGATATCTTCAATTTACCGGAGTTCGTCCGGCAGAAAGAGCGAGTCGGTCGCATTCGATTCCTTGAATATGAGGAAGAGAAGCGCCTGTTCGCCGCGATCAAATCGCGCTGCGAAGATAGCTACCGGCTTTCCCTGTTCCTTGTCGACACGGGTTGCCGTCTCGGTGAAGCAATCGGCGTTACCTGGAACGATGTTCAGGATCAGCGGGTTACCTTCTGGCTCACCAAGTCGAATCGTAGTCGCACTGTCCCCCTCACCCGGCGTGCACGAAAAGCAGCACATATCCCGCATGAGAAGCTCAAAGGCCCCTTCTCGATGCTCAATCAGGTCCGGTTCCGCCAGATCTGGAATGAGGCAAAGATGGAGGTTGGGCTGGGCACCGACGATCAGGTCGTTCCGCATATTCTGCGTCATACCTGTGCATCCCGTCTGGTCCGGGGCGGGATCGATATCCGTCGCGTTCAGATGTGGCTGGGGCACCAGACCCTCCAGATGACCATGCGTTATGCGCATTTGGCGACACATGATCTCGATTCATGCGTGAAAGTGCTTGAAGTCCACTGAAACACCTTGGAAAGCTGCGAAACGGTTTTCAGAAGATGTGAGACGGCAATCGGCTGGAATTCATTCCGTCGAACTGATCAAAATGCGTCCGGTGCGACTTCAACATTGTCGGGGATTTGACGGCCAACTGGGTTGGTATGGCAATGATAGTGGCGATGCCCATATTCGGACCTGCGCCCAGATCATTCAGTTTGGGTGGATCTGGAGTTCAACTTAGTCGAACGACTGCCAGCCTGATCGTTGCTTGATTATTCAGTCGATGCAGAATCATTGTGATGGCACCGGCCAATACAAGTTGCTATGCCTTTCTCATCAGGACAGGCGCGGTGACTGACAGCATTATCAGTCACTCGACTTGTCCGCATTTACAGGACCGAGAATCGACTGGAAATCGTCATGGGATCGCCTCGCCTTACGCCGCTCGTTGCAAACCTGCCGTCTACCGTTCCATTTACAGGTCCCGAGACGCTTGAGTTGCAGCGTGGAAAGCCATTCAAAGCGCGAATCGGCGCGAATGAGAGCAGTTTTGGGCCTGCGCCTTCTGTCCTTGCAGCTATTCAAGCCGAAGCAGGCGAGATTTGGAAGTATGGCGATCCTGAAAATTATGAGTTGCGTCACGCAATTGCGGCACATCACGGCGTAAAGCCCGAAAATATTATGCCGGGAGCCGGCGTGGATGCTTTGCTTGGCCTTGTGGTCAGGCAATATGTTCGGGAAGGCGACAGGGTCATCAACTCGCTTGGTGGCTACCCGACTTTCAACTACCACGTTGCCGGTTACGGCGGCAAACTGGTCACCGTTCCCTATATCGATGACAAGTCCGACCTCGATGGCCTGCTTGATGCGGCGCGCAAGCAAGATGCAGCGATTTTGTATCTCGCCAACCCTGATAACCCGATGGGGACTTGGCATGAGGGTTCGGATATCCAGTCCTTCATCGAGCGTGTGCCGGAAAGCACGCTGCTCATTCTCGACGAAGCCTATTGCGAGACAGGACCTGCATCCGCTTTCCCGCTCTTCGAAACCGACCGCCCGAACGTCCTTCGTATGCGCACCTTCTCCAAAGCCTATGGCCTTGCCGGAATTCGGTTTGGCTATGTTGTGGGCAGTGCCGAAGCCATCAAATCTTTCGATAAGATTCGGGATCATTTCGCGGTGAACCGGCTTGCACAGGCGGCAGCTATAGCTGCCCTCAAGGATCAGGCCTACCTGAACGACGTGGTTGGGAGAATACAGGCCGGGCGGGACCGTATCGCTCAAATCGCCGAGGCCAATGGCCTTTCAGCCATTCCATCCGCCACCAATTTTGTCGCCATCGATTGCGGCAGGGATGGAGCGTTTGCCACGGCAGTTCTAAACGGGCTCATTGCGCGGGACATTTTTGTCCGCAAACCCGGAGCTCCGGTTCTGGATCGCTGCATTCGCGTGAGTGTCGGCGTTGAAGAGCAGCTCGATCTCTTCGAGGCCGCCCTTCCTGCAGCTTTGGAAGATGCCCGCAAGCACGCAGACATTCGCGAAACTGCCTGAACGGTGGAGGTCCAAATTGCAGAAACGATCCGATAGCTGGCCTCAAAATATTCTTTTCAGCACGCTTGCCGGCTTGTGCGGCGCTTTTGCGATTGCCGCTTACGCAGGTGCTGCACACGGAGGAGAGAACCATCTGGGCAACATTGCTCCGCTGCTTCTCGGCCATGCGCCTGCCTTCCTCGCGCTGTCGCTGATTGTACCGGGAAGCCGCGTCGCTTATCTGGGCGGGGCATTGCTCGCTCTCGGCCTCGCCTTGTTCTGCGGCGACCTCTTCATGCGGGACATGACGGGTGACCGGCTTTTTCCGATGGCCGCACCGACCGGTGGATCATTGATGATTCTTGGCTGGCTCGTCGTCGCAGTCGCGACTTGGTTCTCAAGAACCAAATAAAAAGGGGCCGAAAGGCCCCTTCAGCCTGCTGACAAACCCCTGGCTATGCCGGAGGTTTTGTGATTCTCTGGGTCATGTTGAAGAAACCAGCCGCCGAACAGACCGCGCTCGAGATGGTGACGCTCGATCAACTGGTCCCGAAAGATCATCTGCTTCGCAAGATCGACGCGGTGATCGACTTCTCTTTCATCCATGATCGGGTTGCCGGGCTCTACTGCGCCGACAACGGCCGTCCGCCGCTCGATCCGACCTTGATGTTCAAGGCGCTGTTCATCGGCTACCTGTTCGGCGTGCGCTCGGAGCGTCAGCTGGTGCGCGAGATCGAGGTCAATGTCGCCTATCGCTGGTTCCTGCGCCTGAAGCTGAGCGATGCGGTGTTCGACGCCTCGACACTGAGCCAGAACCGGCGGCGGCGCTTTAACGACACCTCGGTCGCCCAGGATATTTTCGACCACATCGTCGAACAGGCAATCCGGCACGGACTGGTCGATGCGACAGTGCTTTATACCGACAGCACGCATCTGAAGGCCAATGCCAACAAGGGCAAATACGACCTTGAGATGATCGCCAGATCCCGGGCCGACTATTGGGCCGATCTTGATCGGGCCATTGATGCGGAACGGGCACTGCACGGCCAGAAACCGATGACGGACAAGCCGCGCGAGCAGGAGGCGAAGGAAACCAAGGTCAGCCGCACCGATCCGGAAAGCGGCTATATGGTGCGCGACGGCAAGCCGAAGGGCTTCTACTATCTCGACCACCGCACGGTGGATGGAAAGCTGGCCATCATCACCGATATCCATGTCACGCCGGTCAATGTGCATGACAGTCGCGTTTATCTCGACCGTCTGGATCGGCAACGCCGGCGCTTTGACTTCGAGGTTGGCGCGGTCGGGCTGGATGCCGGCTATGCGACAGCGGCCATCGCCCAGGGTTTGGAAGATCGCCATATCCTCGGCGTTACCGGCTACCGCACTCCAACGCCACCCAGGGATGGCATGATGCGCAAGTCGAGGTTCGCATTCGAAGCGGATGCCGATGGCTATCGCTGCCCCGAGGGCCAATTGCTCTCCTATGCCACGACCGACCGCAACGGTTACAAGCATTATGTATCTGATCCGGCCATCTGCCGGACCTGCCCGCTGCTCGCATCCTGCACGTCCAACGCCAAGGCCATCCGTACCATCACCCGCCATGTCTGGCAGGACGCCCGCGAACGCACTGACGCCCACCGGCTTACAGCGTGGGGAAAAGCGATCTACAAGCGGCGCAAGGAAACGGTGGAACGCTCCTTTGCCGACGCCAAGCAGCTGCACGGCCACCGCTATGCCCGCTTTCGAGGCCTTGTCCGCGTCGCCTGCCAATGCCTGCTGCAAGCCGCCGCACAGAACATCAAGAAGATCGCCATGGTGCTGACAAAGACGCCAAAGGCAGCCAGCGCATGAGCGGCTGCAGCCGTTTGCAACTCCTTGCGAAGGCAGTCACAAATGCGACCCCCTCCCAAAAACAAAACCCGCCGAAAAATATGGCGGGTTTGTCAGCAGTCTGAAGGGGCCGAAAGGCCCCTTCTCGTTCTCATGCGCCGAATAAATCAGGAGTTACCCTTCAGGCGCGCATTGCAGAGGCTGTAATAACCGCCGCCCTTCTGCACCCACTTCAGGCCACCCAGCGCATTGGCGTCCTTCAAAGCGTGGTACTGTTCGAGGCAGGTGTGCATACGAGCCTTGCCAGCGGATTCACTGGAAAACTTCGCCGATACGGCGGTCGGGAACTTTACGCCCTTCGGCGCGGCAACCGTCGGCGCCGCAGGTTCGGAATTACCGTCCGTGCTGAGCGCAACCGGATCGGCGCCCGGGCCGCACTCGGCCTTGCGGAAATCGTTCCACTTCGCGCCATTGTCCGTGCCGGCATCCTTCGCCGCCTGATACTTGGCACTGCACTGCTTCATCGTCAGGCCCTTGGCGCTATCGTCTGCTGCAGGTGCAGCGGCGGCCTTTTTGGCTGGAGCAGCAGCGGCGGGCGCAGCCGGAGCTGCGGCGGCATCCGCGTCGTCACCGCACTGAGCCTTGCGGAAATCGTTCCACTTCATGTTGCCAAGCGTACCGGCATCCTTCGCCGATTGATACTTTGCGCTACATTCCTTCATCGTCAGCGCATTGGCAGGCGAAGAAAAAGCGAATGCGGCGGCACTCATGATAATGGCTGTGCCGGACATAGCTGTGATGGATCGAATAGACATCTTGTCACTCCTGTCGAATGCAGCTCTTGCAATCACCCGGCATGTTTCATGCCTTGCGATCTTGCTAATATAGAAAAACGGCAGACGTCATCGTTGCTCTGACCCGTTCCGCTTATACGTCAACATTGCGCCTCGCAAAGTTGACTGTCAATCATCTTGGCAATATTACCCTCAACTCCAATACAAATTTTCTAACGGACTTTCTTTGCTCGTTATGGTCATGCGGGTGCCATGAAGTAAAATTACAGTACTTCGCTCCTCATGTCCGATTTTTATTCGAACAGAGCTAAAATCCGGGAACGAGACAGGTGATGAAGCGGATCATGATCATTGGCGGCGCCGGTTCCGGAAAATCAAGCCTTGCGCGTGTGCTCGGCGACATTACCGGCTTACCGGTCGTTCATATCGATACCCTCTATTGGCAGCCCGGCTGGGTGATGCGGCCGCGTGACGAGATCGGTCGCCTCACCATCGAAGCGGCAGATCGGGATGCATGGATATTCGAGGGAAATCATAGCGAAACTATGAATTATCGAGCCTCACGAGCGGATATGCTCATTTTTCTCGATATATCGACCGGACGGCGGCTATGGCGGGTCGTGAAAAGGACGCTAAGGCATTATGGCCGCTCCCGTCCGGATATGGCGAAAGGCTGCGTGGAGCGTTTCGACTGGGACTTCCTGAAATGGGTGGCGGGCTATCGCAAGAACGGTCGCATTCGTGCGCTCGCCTTTCTGGACAAGGCGCCCCCGCACCTCATCAAGCACCATTTGCGCAGCCCCCGTGAAGTGGAACGTTTTCTGTCGCTGGTGAAGCGCGAAATAAAATAAAACAAACGCACCCTCCGATAGCGACAAATCCACAAAGTCGACCGCGAAATAACAATATTTCAAGCAGTGCGAAGGGCCGAGGCGACTGTTATATTTGGCCGTCTCCCAAGACTTTACGCTGCGTGCCGCGGCCTCGCCATCTGCACAGCGCGAATGCATGACACACCGGATTTCTTTCCGGCACCGTAATCTTTTTGCCGGCTTGCCGGCTTCTCGCTGTTCTGGAGTTTACCCGTGGCCGATATCGCTGATAACGCCGCCCCGCTCATCGATGCGTCAAAATCCGCCGCGCCGGATCGTCACCGTCTCTATGAAGATGCGATGGCGATGCTGATCGGCACATCCTTCATCGCGCTCGGCATTACACTTTACAGCCAGGCCACGCTGATGACCGGGAGCACCGCCGGTATTGCACTGCTCATCCAGTATGCGACGGGCGCAGAATTCGGATTGCTTTATTTCCTGATCAATCTGCCGTTCTATTATTTCGCCGTGCGGCGGATGGGCTGGGCGTTCACTATCAGAACTTTCGTCGCGGTGGCGATGATGTCGGGCTTTGCCCGGTTGATGCCGCTCAGCGTCGATTTCTCAAGCGTCCATCCGCTTTTCGCGGCACTCATGGGCGGCACGCTTATTGGCATGGGCGTGCTGGCGCTCTTCCGGCATCGTTCCGGCGTCGGCGGCGTCAACATTCTGGCGCTCTATCTGCAGGATACTTATGGGATAAGAGCAGGCTGGTTTCAGCTCGGCCTCGATGGCGTGATCATGCTGGCATCGCTGTTCTTTATTCCGTGGGAAAACATGGTGCTTTCGCTGCTTGGCACCATTGCGATGAACCTCATTATCGCGATCAACCACAAGCCCGGTAGATATCTCGGCATAAGCTGAACAACAAAAAGCCGCCCGAAAGGCGGCTTTTTGTTACGAAAGATACTCGTCAGTGGGTGGTCATCCACTCGCGCGCGCCACGCAGGGCTGCAGCCAGTTCGCCCTTGCTCATAGTAGCCGCTACCTGATTGCGCATGCGGGCGGCTTTTTCGCTACCGCGGATGGCGGCGATATTCAGCCACTTGTGGGCTTCCACAACGTCGATCTCGCAATCACGGCCGATAGCGTATTTCATGCCCATTTCCAGAAGAATGCGATCCTGTGCAACTGCGCTGTTCTTATTCGTAAAGCCCTGAAACTGTGCCATTTTCTTTGTCCCTGTTAAATCCCGAGAACCGTCCGGTCTTTATTTTCAAAGCTCGATTTCATTGCTTTGAAACTGCCGTCTCTGTCGTTCCGTTCATGCTCTCAAATCTACGGGAAAGGGTTGAAATGCACGTTAAATCGGATGCTTAACGAGCAACCAACAAAATCCGAACAAGGGGTAAACTTGGGATTTTGTTAAACATGCAAGTGCCGCCGATTGCTGGATTTTTGCAAAAATTCGATTCAAATGCTCTTCGTCGAACGAAACCAGTTGCTAACTATAGACAACATTCAAACGCAGCCATCCGTATAGAAGCAGGCTGTTTCACGGATGATTTGCAGGCGCAACTATCCTCTTCCGCTCGGTCAAAAACTATATTACGTTTACGTTTGCGTAAGTTTGGCAGGTGGTCGAGGAGGCTTCTGTTTCAAACCTCAGAGCGCAGAACAGCGGTTTCATCGCTGCAACCGGCAATGCCGGGCCAGCAGCGACTTGGGAGGAACGAATGATCCGCACATTTATTCTTGGAATGACGCTTGCAGCCACTTTTGCCGCTCCTGCCCTTGCCGAGGAAGGAATTGTCGGCACGTGGAAACGCCCCAACGGTACGATCATCAGCTATGCATCCTGCGGCGCCAACAAGTTTTGCGGTACTGTGCAGACGGGCGAGTACAAGGGCAAGTCCATCGGCACGATGTCCGGCACCGGGGGCAGCTACAAGGGTGAAGTCAACAAGCTCGACGAAGGCAAGACCTATACCGGCAAGGCCAGTGTCAAAGGTAACACGCTCTCACTTTCCGGCTGCGTGATGGGCGGCCTGATCTGCAAGAGCGAGAGCCTCACGCGCCAATAATGGCGGCATCGGAATCGAAAAGGGCGGCCCGGGGCCGCCCTTTCTATGTTCGCCTCAGCGTGCCTTCTGGCCGAAGAGAATTTTCTGGGCTTCCTTGTCGGTTGCCAGATTGGATTTCTCCCGCTCCTCTTTTCCCACAAGCAGGCCGCGCTGCACTGCGGGACGAGCGTTCATCGTCTCATGCCAGCGCTTCAGGTTCGGGAAATCATCAAGGTTCTGGTCATAGTTCTTGTAGGCGTTGATCCAGCCTATCGAGGCCATGTCGGCAATCGAATATTCGCCCGCGATATATTCCTTGCCTTCCAGCTGCCTGTTCAGCACACCATAGAGGCGATTGACTTCGTTGGTATAGCGGTCGATCCCGTACTGAACTTTTTCCGGCGCGTAGATACGGAAATGCCCCGCCTGCCCCGACATCGGGCCAAGGCCGCCCATCTGCCACATCAGCCATTCATCGACGGCCACGCGCTTGCGCTCGTCAGTGGGATAGAACTTGCCGAATTTGCGCCCGAGATATTGCAGGATTGCACCGGACTCGAAAACCGAAATCGGTTCGCCGCCCGGACCTTCGGGGTCGATGATTGCGGGCATGCGATTGTTCGGGGCAATCTTCAAAAAGTCGGGCTGAAACTGATCGCCCTTGCCGATGTTGACATACTTAACCTCATAGGGAACGCCCAATTCTTCCAGCATGATGCTGATCTTGAAGCCATTCGGCGTGGGCCAGTAGTACAATTCGATGGGCTTGGTCTGTTGGGCCATGGGCTCTCTCCCGCTGATCCTGAAGTTGCGCGGGACACGGTCCCGCATTCCAATGATGGGAAACATAAGACCCTTTCGAACAGGCACAAGAGCCCTGTGCCGCAATAAACGGAACATCAATATTTTTGAACGCCGCATGAACGACGCTCTCAGGGGCGGTTCAGGCGCGGTCGCTAAATTGGCAAGGGAGAACGGAAATCTGAACGGCTTTGGGGTCAGTGGTATGCTTCGTCGTTTAACAATTGTCTGCCTGATGATCGCTGGCTTTGCGGCTGTCGCCAGCATTTTCGTCGGCCAGCGATACAATGTGTATCGGGACCAGCCGGTGATCTGGCCTGTCGCCGCATTCGCCCAGAAGCACGCCGGAGAACGGCAATGAGGCGAACCCAGGTCATCGCCGCAATCGCGCTTCGTGTTTTCCTTTTCAACGCCATTTTCACGGGTCCGGCAGCCACTTTCGCCTATACGCAGATCGGTCAGCATTCCCAGATGAGCGGCATCGGCCTCGTACTTTACGTCAGCCTGCAGCGCGCCGCATAAACTGGGTCATGTCATGGTCATAGACTTTGCTATACTGGCGTCCTGATTCTGAAATTTGCATTGGGCTGATATATCCAGCGAGATGCAAATTTCAGAAGCAAAGGGACACTAGCAGCGTGGTTTCCTAGTGTCGTTTCGATCTCGAAGTTCGGTTGCGACTACGATATCGAAACACAGGCGAACTTCGAGATCACGACACCAGGCCATGACACAGCGAATCGAACATCCATTTCTGACCGAGATCAAAACACCGCCGACGATTGACCCGGAGGTTTTCACCGATGCCGGTGCGGCGGTTGCCGCCCTGCAGAAACTCTATGATCGCAACACGGCCTTCCTGCGCGACGCGTTCGAGAAGGTTGCGCGCGGCGAGGTCCCGGCGCAGCGTTACCGCGCCTATTATCCGGAAATATGTCTGTCCACGTCCAGCTTCGCGCATGTGGATTCGCGGCTGGCTTATGGGCACGTCTCGACGCCGGGCGATTATTCCGCAAACATCACGCGCCCCGATCTGTTCGACCATTACCTGAACGAGCAGATTCGCCTTCTGATGCGCAATCACGGTGTGACCGTGACGGTGAAGGAATCCTCGACGCCAATCCCGATCCATTTCGCCTTCAAGGAAGGCACCTATGTCGAGGCATCTGTCGCGAGCGCCTTCACGCATCCGCTGCGTGATCTGTTCGACGTACCCGATCTGGCTGCAACGGATGACAAGATCGTCAATGCTGACTTCGAGCCCGCACCGGGCGAACCGATGCCGCTTGCGCCATTCACCGCCCAGCGCGTCGATTATTCGCTGCATCGGCTGGCGCATTATACGGCGACAAGTCCCGCGCATTTCCAGAACTTCGTGCTTTTCACCAACTACCAGTTCTATATGGACGAGTTCTGCGCCTATGCCCGCGAATTGATGGCAGAAGGCGGCGGCGGTTACGAACGCTTCGTGGAGCCGGGCAACATCGTCACGCTGGCGGGAGAAACCGCGCCCAGCAACGGCAACCCGCTCCAGCGCCTGCCCCAGATGCCCGCTTATCACCTGCAGCGGGCAGACCATTCGGGTATCACAATGGTCAATATTGGTGTCGGCCCGTCCAATGCCAAAACCATTACCGACCATATCGCGGTGCTTCGCCCGCATGCCTGGCTGATGCTTGGTCACTGCGCGGGACTGCGCAACAGCCAGCAGCTCGGCGACTATGTTCTGGCGCACGCCTACATGCGTGAAGACCATGTACTGGACGATGACCTCCCGGTCTGGGTGCCTTTGCCGGCGCTTGCGGAAATTCAGGTCGCACTTGAAGAAGCCGTCGAGGAAATCACCGGCCTGCAAGGCTATGACCTCAAACAGATCATGCGCACCGGTACGGTCGCGACGATCGACAATCGCAACTGGGAACTGCGCGACCAGCGCGGCCCGGTACAGCGCCTTTCGCAAGCGCGCGCGGTCGCACTCGATATGGAGTCTGCCACGATTGCCGCGAACGGGTTCCGCTTCCGCGTGCCTTACGGCACCCTGCTTTGTGTTTCCGACAAGCCATTGCATGGCGAATTGAAACTGCCGGGCATGGCGACCGAATTCTACAAGCGTCAAGTGGCGCAGCATCTGCGCATCGGCATCCGGGCGATGGAAAAGATTGCGGCCATGCCGGATGAGCGGCTGCACTCCCGCAAGCTCCGCAGCTTCTATGAGACGGCTTTCCAGTGAGGCAGGGAATAGGTGAGTAAGGCAACAGGGCAGTAGGGCAGTATGTGAGTTAGCGCTCTTAACATACTGCCTTATTCCCCTACAGCCTCACTGCCCTCACCTTCATCATCACGCCGCAATCGACACCTATGGGAATTTTCATGTCGAAAAGCCGTGAAAACCTTTCATTCCTGTTGCTGCTGGCTGCCGTTGCGCTGTCTGTCCCGCTCGTGCTTGGATTTCTGGGGGCAGTGCATCCGGCTCTCGATTCCTTCTCGCACTTCAGAGCCCATATCGCCGTCCTGCTGGCAGTGCTGACTTTGCCCTTGCTTTTCACCAGGATGCGGCGTGAAGCGGCTATGCTCCTGCTTTTTGCGGTCATGGCTCTCAGCACGACTATCGGTGCGGCACGCGATTTCCTCAGCGGGTCCACCGGCGCACAGGCAGACGAACAGGCTGGCGCGCGCTATAGCCTCGTCCAGATCAATCTGCGCGAAGACAATCCTGAGCCGAAACGCATTCTCCAGATGATCGCGCGGGAGAAGCCCGACGTCATCACCTATGAGGAAGCGAGCGACCAATGGATGAAATGGCTCACCATCATCCAGGGTTCTTATCCCTATCATCTTAATTGCGCTGACGACCCCAATACCTGGGGCGTGGGAATCCTGTCCAAACGGCCTTTCAGCGAAGAGGCGCAGACGGCCTGCGTCGGTGACGGCTTGCTGGCAATTGCGCCGATCAACTTCGGCGGAACCACCGTGCACGTGGCCGCCATTCACTTTTCATGGCCATGGCCGCGCTGGCAGCCGCATCAGCTCCGCTATATTGAACCGGAATTGCAGAAGCTGAACGGTCCGCTGATCATTGCCGGCGATTTCAATGCGGCTCCGTGGAGCAATGCCGTTCGCCGGGTCGAGTACGCCTCCGGAACCCGCCATTTGACCGGTATCGGCGGCACGTGGATGACGCACCTGCTGCCTGTTACGCTGGCGCCCTATATCGGCCTGCCGATTGATCAGATACTCGTAAGCCCCGAAATCGGAGGGGCGAAGGTTTCGGCCCGCGAGGACGCCGGCTCCGACCACCTGCCGGTGCGGCTCGAGTTTTCCGTTCCGCCGCCTGTTCGACCCGATGAAGAAGAACCGGAAACGCAGTCCGTGATGCTGCAATAAAAAAGGCGGTCGGGGACCGCCTTTTTCTTTTACATGTTCACGTAAACCGGTCCTTCGCCGACACTCCCTTAAACGCATTTTCGAAACGCAAAACCGGTACCCACTTTTGCTGGAAATGCTCGGACGGCGGACAAAACGGACGCCGTTTCCGCAAACATCACATGTTTACGTAAACGGGTCCTTCGCCGCCTTGTGGCGGCACCCAGTTGATGTTCTGGTTCGGGTCCTTGATGTCGCATGTCTTGCAGTGCACGCAGTTCTGCGCGTTGATGACAAACCGCACGTCCTTTGCCTGCGGATCGGCAGCGGCGTTACCGTCCGCATCCACCCATTCATAGACGCCCGCAGGGCAGTAGCGTGTCGAGGGGCCTGCAAAAACATCGTGCTCGGAAGTCTGCTGTAGTTTCATGTCAGCGACCTGGAGATGCACAGGCTCGTTCTCATCATGGTTCGTGTTCGACAGGAACACCGACGACAGCCGGTCGAATGTCAGAACACCGTCCGGTTTCGGATAGTCGATCTTCGTGTGCTTTGCGGCCGGTTCCAGCGACTGCGCATCGGTCTTGCCATGTTTCAGCGTCCCGAAGATGGAGAAGCCGAAAAGCTGGTTGGTCCACATGTCGAGACCGCCGAGCGCCACGCCGACAATCGTGCCGAACTTCGACCACAACGGCTTGACGTTGCGCACGCGCTTCAGATCCTTGCCGATCAGGCTCGAACGCCAGCTGTTTTCGATCTCCACCGGCTCGTCATTGGCGCGGCCCGCCGCAATTGCTTCTGCGATCTTGTCGGCAGCGAGAATACCCGACAGAACCGCATTGTGGCTGCCCTTGATGCGCGGCACGTTGACCAGACCAGCCGAACAGCCGATGAGCGCACCGCCCGGGAACGAAAGCTTCGGCACCGACTGGAAACCGCCTTCGGTAATCGCACGTGCACCGTAGGAAAGACGCTTGCCGCCCTCGAATACGTCGCGAATAGCCGGATGCGTCTTGAAGCGTTGAAATTCCTCAAATGGCGACAGATACGGGTTTTTGTAGTTGAGGTGCAGCACGAAGCCGACCGCAACCATATTGTCTTCCAGATGATAAAGGAACGAGCCGCCGCCGGTCTTCATGTCGAGCGGCCAGCCGAATGAGTGTTGGACCAGACCCGGCTTGTGCCTGGAAGGGTCGACCTGCCACAGTTCCTTGAGGCCGATACCGTATTTGGCCGGTTCGCGACCTTCATCGAGCTTGAACTTCGAGATCAGCTGCTTGGCAAGCGAGCCGCGTGCGCCCTCGCCGACCAGAGTATATTTGCCGAGCAGTGCCATGCCGCGCGTATAGTTCGGCCCGTGCGTTCCGTCGCGTTCAACGCCCATATCGCCCGTGGCGACGCCGATGACCGCGCCTTCATCATTATAGAGCACTTCGGTTGCCGCAAAGCCCGGATAGATTTCCACGCCCAGTTCTTCGGCCTTCGTGCCAAGCCAGCGGCAGACATTGCCGAGCGACACGATGTAATTGCCGTGATTGTTCATCAAAGGCGGCATGGCAAAATTTGGCAGGCGCACCGATCCAGCAGGCCCCAGCACAAGGAAATGATCAGCCGTCACCGGCGTCTTGAACGGATGTCCCTCCTCCTCGCGCCAGCCCGGCAGAAGCTGGTCGATACCCACGGGATCGACGACAGCGCCGGAAAGAATATGCGCGCCCACTTCCCCGCCCTTTTCGAGGACAACGACGGAAAGCTCCGGATTCGCCTGTTTCAAACGGATTGCCGCAGCAAGGCCCGCCGGGCCTGCGCCGACGATCACAACGTCGAACTCCATGCTCTCGCGTTCGGGAAGCTCCTGATTTGCATATTCTGGGGCTTCAGACATTCATCCCTCCGTCCGGTGTAATATCGTCTTCTCACTAAGATAGCCCAGACGACACATCCAATTGTTTTTGTGCATGATCTGATCGCGAATATCCATGAACCGACTGCCCGTCAGCACTGGCGGCACACGAAAGACCTGCCGTTTCCCCGTATTCCGCCTTACCCTGTCGCAGAGTTGGAGACTGTCGCAAATGCGTCCAATTGTCCAAAACGGACGTCTTACGTCCTCAAATATCTTGACCTTAACGTAAACGTCAAATCTATTCCATTCAAGAAGCTGCGATGAGCATTTGTCCGAACGGTAGGGAAGCATAACTTCATGTCATATTGAGGGTTCTGCTCAAGCCCGCGCAGGAAACAGGGTACGAACCGGAACTAATGGGCCAAACACCCCCAAAATCTGAACAGGGCTATTGCATTCACCTGCAAAATTCGCCACCTCAAAGGTGAGGTAGATAATGGCTGAAAATCGCGAAACGCTGGATATTGAAGGTTTGCTACGCTTCTATGCAGAAGCGGGCGTCGACATGCCGCTTTCCGAAACGCCGATAGATCGGTTTGCCGAGCCGCAGCGCCCTGCCCCGGCCCAGCCCGCCATGCAGACGCAAAGCCCGCCTGAACGCCCCCGGCAGCAGCCCCGCCCCGCACCAGCACCTGCTCCCACCAGCAGACCTGTTCAAGCTGCGGCCGATCTTCCCGATACGGCGCAGATTGCGCTTGCGCGCGAAGCGGCGGCGCAGGCTTCAACGCTGGACGAACTGCGGGAAAAGCTTGCCGCATTCGATGGCTGCAATCTGAAATTCACAGCGAAGAACCTTTGCTTTGCCGATGGCGATCCATCCTCCGACATCATGTTCATCGGCGAAGCGCCCGGACGGGATGAGGATATGGAAGGGTTGCCGTTCGTCGGAAAATCCGGCCAGCTTCTCAATCGTATGATCGAATCCATCGGTCTGAAGCGGGAAAGCGTCTATATCGCCAACACGATCCCGTGGCGTCCGCCGGGCAATCGTACACCGACGCCGCTTGAAACAGAGCTTTGCCGGCCTTTCATTGAAAGGCAGATCGAGCTTGCCGCGCCCAAGGTTCTGGTTGCGCTGGGCGGACCGGCGGGCAAGGCGCTCACGGGTGCGACGGAAGGCATCCTGCGGCTGCGCGGCAACTGGAAGATTCATCGGACACCATCCGGCATCGAAATCCCCGTCATGCCGACGCTGCATCCGGCCTATCTTCTGCGCACTCCGGCGCAGAAACGTTTCGCCTGGCGTGATTTTCTGGCCGTGAAGCTGAAATTGGCCGAATTGACGAGTTGATAACCGGATATTTCAGTGGCATCGGCAAGGACCCGGGCGGCATTGTCACCAACATGCCGCAAACATGGTCTATTCCGCCGCTTGCCAAAGCGCCTATCGGCGACATGTAGCCCTAAATTCTGGTTCATAGAGCGGAAAGCGCTCTATCTGTTTGTTTTATGCATTGTCCGACGCAAAGCCGCTTCGCACTTTTGCTGGAAATGCTCGAGTGGAGTTTTTCATGGCTGGCCAGCTCCTGCCCATAGCCGCTTTGCTTGCAAGCACCTTCCTCATGCTGCTTGCAGGCGGTCTTGCGGGCATTCTTCTGCCTTTGCGCGGCGGCATGGAAGGCTGGTCGACCACGACCATCGGCTGGATGGGCACGAGCTACTCCTTCGCTTTCACGATTGGCTGCATCGTGGTGCCGCATCTGGTGCGGCGCGTGGGACATGTTCGCGTTTTCTCCGCGCTGCTCACACTGCTTTCGATGGCGCTTCTTTTGCACGCACTGCTCGTCAACCCCGTCGCATGGATGATCTTCCGCGGCGTCGCCGGCTTTTCACTCGCGGGCAGCTACATGATTATCGAAAGCTGGCTGAACGAGCGCGTGACCAATGAATCGCGCGGCCGCATCTTCTCGATCTATATGATCATCACCATGCTCGGCCTGCTCTGCGGACAGTATATCCTGCCGTTCGGCGACGCAGGAACACAGACGCTCTTCATCATCTGCGCCATCATCTATGCCAGCGCACTGCTTCCGACCGCCCTTTCAAGCGCGCAATCGCCCAATCCGCTGACGCAGGTTTCGCTCGACCTCAAGGGGCTTTACCGACGGTCGCCCGCTGCTGCGGTCGGCTCGCTGATCGCCGGTATCGTTGCGGGCACGTGGAATTTCCTCGCAGCCATCTACGGGGAGATGAATGGCCTTTCCACCTTCGGCATTGCGACTATGCTTGCCTGCGCCATGATCGGCGGTGCGATCTTCCAGTATCCGCTTGGCCGGGGGTCAGACTTCGTGGACCGTCGCTATGTGATGGTGATAGCCGGGATCATCGGCTTTGTCCTGTCGTTGGTGATGGTGCTGTTCCATCCCACTTCGCCCACAGCGCTCTACATCATGATGTTTCTGTTCGGTTCGGTGATTTATCCGATCTACAGCCTGAACGTCGCCCATGCCAACGACTATGCAGACGCCAGCGAATTCGTGAAGGTTTCCGGTGGATTGCTGATTATCTACGGCGTGGGCAGTGTCATCGGCCCCGCACTTTCCGGCCCGTTGATGGATCTGATCGGCGCATCGGGCTTCTTCGTGACCATGGCTATCGCTTACGCCCTATATGGCCTGCACGCGTTCTGGCGCATCCGCCGCTTCGAGCGTCCGGCCATCAGCGACCAGAAGACCGAGTACAAGTTCCATACGCCGGACGGCCAGTCCACGCCGGAGACCATGCAGCTCGACCCCCGCGCAGAAGGCGCACCTGGCCAGAGTTGACTACTGCGTTTGCGGCGCATTCACCTTGTGCGGCGCGATGGAAAGCTTGTGCTCGCGATAGATGATGAAACCGCCAGCCGCCATGACGATGGCGCTGCCTGCCAGCATTTCCAGAGTCGGGATGTCGCCGAACAGCAGGAACCCGATGGCAAGCCCCAGCAGCATCGATGTGTATTCGAAAGGGGCAATGGTCGACATGGGCGCGTGGCGATAACATTCGGTCAGAAGGATCTGCCCGACCCCACCGGCAAAACCGGCCCCTATCAGCATGGCAAGCTGCGGCCAGCTTGGTACGATCCAGCCGAATGGAAAGCTCGCCAGGGAGATGACGCTCGCGGATATGGAAAAATAGATCACGATGGTCGATGTGCGTTCAGTCTGCACGAGATGGCGCACAAGCATCATTGCTACCGCGGACATGACCGCTCCACCGAGGGCGGCAAGGGCACCGATGGCTTCTTCAAACCCTATATCGCCGCCAGAGAACACCGTCAGCCGCGGCCATATGATGAACGTTACCCCGCCGAGCCCGATGAGCACCGCGCTCCAGCGATAAAGCCGCACCACTTCGTGCAGGACGACCGCGCCAAGAATGACGCTGATCAGCGGCGAAGCGTAATTGATGGCGATTGCTTCCGGCAACGGCAACTTCGTCAGAGCGAAAAAGCTCATCGACATGGAACAGACGCCGACCAGCCCGCGCCAGAAATGGCTGAAACCGTTCTGCGTGCGGAATACGCCCGAAAGTTGCCCGCGCCAGGCCAGATAGAGCAATATCGCGAAGATAGCGAAGAACGACCGGAAGAAGATCAACTGTCCGACCGGCACGCCATCAGTCGCCTTCAGCAAGGTGGACATGGCGACGAAAACGGCAACGGAAGCGATTTTGAGACCGATGCCAAGCATCGGGTTCGTTTCAAGATGGGCAGCCTCGACAGGCGCGCTCGTATGAGCGTTCACAACGCAATTCCTTAAAATATGATGCGCAGCTACACCCGAAATATTCGCGTGCCCGTCTTTCTTATTCCTGTTTGTGACACAGCACCAGTAGCTCAAAGGTCAAGTCGAAAAATATTTGGTAAAACATCCATCCTGCTGCAAAGCCCGGTTGGTTGTTCTGGAATTAAGTTTCCCTCGGCAGCAATTCCGGGTACGAATCCAGCATCGTGAGTTCAACGTGAGTTCAGGGAGAGAGTTTCCACTATGCGTACTGAAACCGGCCAGACATTTCGTCTCGAAGATTACCGTCCTACCCCTTACGCCATACCCGAGACGAAACTGGATTTCTCACTGGAACCGGAAAAAACCATCGTCCGTGCGACCCTCACCATCGAGCGCCGCGATGACACCCCCGTCGGTACGCCTCTGGTGCTGGATGGCGACGAACTGAAACTCGTCAGCATCGCCATTGATGGCAAGCGGCTCGCCGATAACAGCTATGGCGCAACGCCCGACCAGCTGGAAATCAGCGACCTGCCGGAAGGAAGTCGCTTCACGCTTGAAATCGTCACGGAAATCAATCCGACGACAAACCGCCAGTTGTCCGGCCTTTATCGCTCAAGCGGTGTTTATTGCACCCAGTGCGAGGCCGAAGGCTTCCGCCGCATCACCTATTATTACGACCGCCCGGATGTGCTGTCAGTCTATACGGTCCGCATCGACGCCGACAGGCAAGCCGCTCCAATTCTTCTGTCCAACGGCAATCCGGTCGACGGCAGATCGGTCGAAGGCAAGCCCGACAGGCATTTCGCGGTCTGGCACGATCCGCACCCGAAACCTGCCTATCTTTTCGCGCTCGTTGCCGGATCGCTCGGCGTCGTGAAGGATCACTTCACCACGCAGTCGGGAAAACCGGTCGATCTGGCGATCTATGTCGAGCATGGCAAGGAAAGCCGCGCAGTCTATGCGATGGATGCATTGAAACGCTCCATGCGCTGGGACGAGGAGAAGTTCGGTCGCGAATATGATCTCGATGTCTTCAACATCGTTGCCGTGTCCGATTTCAACATGGGCGCGATGGAGAACAAGGGGCTCAACGTCTTCAACGACAAATATGTGCTGGCCGACCCTGAAACCGCTACCGACGTTGACTATGCGGGCATCGAGGCGGTGATTGCACATGAATACTTCCACAACTGGACCGGCAACCGCATCACCTGCCGCGACTGGTTCCAGCTCTGCCTCAAGGAAGGCCTGACGGTCTATCGCGATCACGAATTCTCCGCCGATGAGCGCTCGCGCCCGGTTAAGCGCATCGCCGAAGTGAAAATTCTCAAGGCGCAGCAATTCCCGGAAGATGCCGGGCCACTCGCCCATCCGGTACGCCCGCGCGAATATCGCGAGATCAACAATTTCTATACGGCGACCGTCTATGAAAAAGGTTCGGAAGTCGTGCGCATGATCCGCACAATCATTGGGCCTGAGCTATTCCGCAAGGGCATGGACCTCTATTTCGAGCGCCATGACGGGGAAGCCGCAACAATCGAGGATTTCATCAAGGTCTTCGCCGATGTTTCCGGTCAGGACTTTTCACAGTTTGCGCTCTGGTACGATCAGGCCGGAACCCCGAAGGTGGAAGCTGCTTTCTCCTACGATGCTGCGAAGGAAACCTTCTCGATTGAACTGGCACAGTCGCTGGGGGCAACGCCCGGACAATCGGTCAAGAAACCGATGCATATCCCGATCACCTACGGTCTTATTGGGTCAGACGGCGAGGATATGGTTCCAACATCCGTCGAAGGTGGGGACGTGCGCGGCGATGTCATCCATCTGCATCGCTCATCGGAAACCATTGTCTTTCATGGCATCAAGGAACGCCCCGTGCCATCGCTGCTGCGCGGGTTCTCGGCTCCCGTCAACCTGACGGCGCCGTTATCGGACGATGACCGCGCATTCCTTGCCCTGAACGACAGCGACCCGGTCGCACGCTGGCAGGCACTGACCGGAATTTTCAGCCAGGTCCTGCTCGAAGGAGCCAAGCGCGTTCGCGGCGATCATGCACCGGCGATTGATGAGAGAAATGTGGAACTTGCGGGCAAGGTGGCGTCCGATGAGACGCTTGATCCGGCCTTCCGCGCGCTCTGCCTGACGCTGCCTACCGAAAGCGACATCGCGCGCGAAATGGGCAGCAATGTCGATCCGGACGCGATCCTTGCCAGCCGGAACCATTTCATCGATGCCATCGCCGCCCGCTATGCCGATGAATTTGCGAAGCTCTACGATGCCCTCAAACAGGATGGCGCCTTCTCGCCGGATGCCGATGCAGCAGGCAAGCGCGCCTTGCGAAACGCGCTGCTCGACTATCTGAGCCGTCATGAAAAAAGCCAGCAACGCGCCGCCGACCAGTTCGCCCTTGCCGATAACATGACCGACCGCTTCGCGGCGCTGACCGTGCTGGTGCATCGCTTTGGCGATACGCGCGAAGCAAAGGACGCACTGGCAAGCTTCGAACAGCAGTTCGGCAAGGATGGGCTCGTGATGGACAAATGGTTCAACGTGCAGGCGAGCCGTCCCGGCGAAGTAGCCTTGCAGGCCGTGCGCGACCTTACGAAACACGCCCTCTTCTCGCTCGACAATCCGAACCGCGTCCGTTCATTGATCGGTTCGTTCTCCGCGTCCAACCCGACCGGCTTCAACCGCAACGATGGTGCGGCTTACGAGTTTTTTGCCGACACGATCCTGTCCATCGACCCGGAGAACCCACAACTGGCGGCGCGGCTTCTGACTGCGCTCCGTTCCTGGCGCTCGCTCGAAGATACCCGCCGTGAACATGCCAGGGCAGCGCTGGCGCGCATTTCCGGCGCGGGCAAATTGTCGACCGACCTGCGCGACATCGTGGACCGCACTCTCGCCTGATTCGCGTTCCATCCTGCCATCGTGATGATTCGCCCGTTCCGGTTGCTGATATGCTACCGGAAAGGAGCTTTCCATGCGGACTAGGGCAAAGGTGGCGAGGCAGTCAGCTTTCATGAGTCTTTTCATGCGTTTAGCCGAATCAAATGCCACGCAGATTCCACTTAACAGCTTGAGATTCATGAATAAATTGGCCGGTGAATTTCCGATTTTTACGCCTCGTTAACGAATTCGCTGGACAGCGCGAATCACTTTTGATTCATTGATGTCATTCGGAGGTGGCGTATTCCGAATCACTTCACTCGCAGGGAATTCACGAGGGACCATTATATGGCGAGCACCGACGCGTATGGCGCGCCGGCGGGGACGCATTGCGAATCCGGTCGGAAAAGAAGAAAGGGCAAGCTTTCGGGCCATGTCAGTCTTCTTGCTGGTCCGGCCTATGGCAAATTCGTCTCGATCGAGCCTATCCTGCGACGTCTCGTACCTGCACTCATCATCATTTTCCTGATTATTCTCGGCGTTGCGCGCGTCTTTTCGATGCTGGCGTGGCGCGACGATATCGAGCAGCAGCACAAGGCATTTCTGTCGGCTGCAACGGCCAATCTTGCACAGATGATCGAACGCGCCGCCAATGGCACCGACGCCGGCGCGCAGTTATCCGCGAAGGACGTTCAGGACACGATGGCGGAGTTTCGCTCTCGCGGGCTGTCATCCCCGGGCATGACGCTTGCCGTTATTGACGGGCAATCGTCGGTGGTAGCGGCATCGGGTCCGGGCCCTGATATTTCCGGCAAACCACTCGACACAATCCTGTCGGATGCGCAGCCGCTGTTCCTGTTTGCAGAGCGTGCAGGTGTGCTGAAAGTCACGCTGCAGGCCGAACCGGCATTCGGCGCCCTGTCGAAGCCGCTGTCCCTGCCCTATTCCATTATCGCCGTGGAACCGGAAAGCACGATCTTTGCGGAATGGCGCCGGGCCGTGTCGCTCAATGTGACACTCTTTGCCGGTACGACGGGCGTCATGTTCGCCATTCTCTACGCCTATTTCAGCCAGGCGGCGCGCGCTCGCGAGGCCGACGATCTTTCCGGCCAGATCCAGCGGCGTATCGATCTGGCGCTGGCGCGCGGCCGTTGCGGGTTGTGGGATTGGGACATGGCGCGGGGCCGTATCTACTGGTCGCGCTCGATGTATGAAATGCTGGGCTATGAAGCGCAGGACGCAGTGCTGCCATTCGGCGATGTGGCTGCAATCATCAATACGGAAGACGGCGACCTCTATTCCATCGCCGAACAGGCAGCGGCAGGCGATATTTCGCATGTCGATCGTGTCTTCCGCATGCGCCATGCCGATGGTTCATGGGTGTGGATGCGTGTCCGCGCAGAAATTGCGAGCGAAGGCGACCTCCATTTGGTCGGCATTGCCTTCGACGTCAGCGAACAGCACCGTTTTGCACAGCAGACGGCGGAAGCCGACATGCGCATCCGCGAAGCCATCGAGAACATTTCGGAAGCCTTCATCCTGTGGGATTCCAACAATCGCCTCGTCATGGCGAACTCCAAATTCAGCGAATATGCAGGACTGCCGGTCTGGACGCTGAAACCCGGCGTGCCACGCAACGAAGTCGACGCCCATACGCGCCCATTCACCTTCGAGCGCCGCATGGCCAATGAGCATAACCGCGCCGGTGGCCAGACATTTGAACGGCAGTTGAGCGATGGACGCTGGCTTCAGGTCAACGAACGGCGCACGCAGGATGGCGGCCTTGTCTCCATCGGCACGGATATTACCCAGCTCAAGCTGCATCAGGAACGTCTGGTCGATAGCGAACGCCGCCTGATGGCGACGATTCACGACCTGTCGATTGCGCGAAAGGGCGAGCGCGACCGTGTGCGCGAGCTGTCCGAGCTTGCGCGCAAATATGGTCAGGAAAAGGAACGCGCTGAGGCCGCAAACCGCGCCAAGTCCGAATTCCTCGCCAATATGTCCCACGAATTGCGCACGCCGCTCAACGCGATCATCGGTTTCTCGGAAATGATCCAGGCTGGCACATTCGGTCCGCTCGGCTCCGATCGCTACGAAGAATATATCAACGACATCCATACGAGCGGCAACTTCCTGCTCAACGTCATCAATGACATTCTCGATATGTCGAAGATTGAGGCCGGACATTTCTCGCTGGACCGCGAGGAAATCGATCTCTGCCCGCTCATCAACGAGACAGTGCGCATGATCTCGCTACAGGCGGATGAGAAGAATATTGCGGTCAATACGCGCATCGAAGACGCGATGCAGCTTTATGCCGACCGGCGTGCGATCAAGCAGGTGCTGATCAATCTTCTTTCCAATGCGGTGAAATTCACCTCCTATGGCGGGCAGATCACGGTGCGGGCACGCAAGACCGGCTCGGCCCTGTTCATGACCATTCAGGATACCGGCGTCGGCATTCCGAAATCGGCGATCAAGAAGATCGGACAACCCTTCGAGCAGGTGGAGAACCAGTTCACCAAGACCCACACCGGTTCCGGTCTGGGGCTTGCCATCACCCGCTCTCTGGCCGAACTTCACGGCGGCTGGCTTCGCATTCGCTCGACCGAAGGCGTCGGCACTGTGGTTTCTGTCTGCATTCCTGACCGCAAGCGCGGTCTCGTTGGAAATGGCGCAGAAACTCACGCGGCTTGATCAGATATTCAAGAGCTTCTCGAAACCTGTCCGCACGTCGACAGCAACTTCCGCCAGATGATGCTCGACACGCTTTATATCGGGCATGTCTGCCGCACGGCATAACAGATCGATCATGCCTGGTATGAACTCCTCGCGCTTTGCATCGCTTCCAAGGCACAGGCGGATCGTCTGGCTCAGATTGGTATAGAGGCGGTGCGCACTCACCAGATTGTCGGCAAGCGCCGGATCGGCAAAGGACGGGTCGAGCGCTGAAAGGATTTCTTCTGTACCCAGGGGACGCGGCTTCCGGTCAAGCTTGTTCGCCAGCACGGCAAATTGGGCAATGAACTCCAGATCGACAATGCCACCGGGCTTGAGCTTGAAATCCCAATCATCAGCAGGCGGTTTTTCCTGATAGATGAGATCGCGCATCTCACGCACATCCTTGGCGATCTTCTTCACATCACGCGGCGTTGAAAGGACCTCGTCTATCTCGCTCCTGATGTGCTCCATGAAGGCCGCGTCACCGTGGATCGGGCGCGCACGGGTCAGGGCCATATGTTCCCATGTCCATGCTTCGCTGCGCTGATACTTTCCAAAGGATTCGATGTGGGTCGCAACCGGCCCCTTATTACCGGAAGGGCGCAGCCGCATATCGACTTCGTAAAGCACGCCTTCCGCCGTCGGCGCGGAAAGTGCTGCAATGAGCCGCTGCGTCAGGCGGATATAATATTGCGACGGAGCCAGCGGCTTTTCGCCGTCGGATTCATCCGTATCCCGGTCGTGATCGTAAAGCAGGATCAGATCGACATCGGAACCAGCGGTCAGCTCGCGACTGCCAAGCTTGCCCATCGCCAGAAGGGCGACTTTTGCGCCCTTCACCCTGCCGTGTCGCCGCTCCAGTTCTGCCTCGACAACCTCGAAAGCCTTGCCGATCATCAGTTCGGCCAGATCGGAAAAAGCGCGGCCAGCCCGCACGCCGTCAATGGCGCTAGTAAGCAAGCGAATACCGATCAGGAAGCGATGCTCGGCGGCAAAGATGCGCAGCCGGTCCAGAACTTCCTCATAGTCGGTCGCAGGCCCCAGAAACACGCGAAGGCGCTCTTCCAGATAGGCACGCGTGGGCATTTCGGAGAAGATCGCCGGATCAAGCAATCCGTCGAAAACATGTGGATTTCGCGTGATGATTTCAGCAAGCCGGGGTGCGGCGCTCATGATCATGACGAGAAGGTTCAGGAGGCGGGGATTGGATTGCAGCAGGCTGAAAAGCTGGATGCCCGCCGGCAGGCCTTTCAGAAAGCCATCGAAACGCAGCAACGCCTCGTCGGCACGTTTTGTCTCGGCAAAAGCCTTGAGCAGGGCTGGCGTAAGTTCGGTCAAACGCTCACGCGCTTCGGCAGATTGGGTCGCGCGATAACGCCCGAAGTGCCATGTACGGATCACGCGGCATATATCGCTCGGACGCTCATAGCCCATTGCGGCGAGTGTCTCCAGCGTACCCGGATCGTCCACATCGCCGGTAAAGACCAGATTGCCGGATGAGCTTCCAAGTTCGGGAGCCTGCTCGAACAGCGCCGCGTAGTGCTTTTCAACGACCCTGAGCGCGTCGAGAAATGCATCGGCGAAGACTGCCGGATCGGTATGGCCCATCATATGGGCGACACGCGCAAAGCCTTCATCGTCTTCCGGCAGTATGTGCGTCTGTTCGTCGGCAATCATCTGGATGCGATGCTCCACATCGCGCAGGAAATAATATTCCTTCGCCAGAGCGTCGCGGGCCTTCTCGGTGATCCAGCCCCGCTCCGCAAGTCTTGCCAGCATCGGCACCGTCTGGTTGCCGCGCAATTCAGGAAAGCGCCCGCCAGCGATCAGCTGCTGCGTCTGGACGAAGAATTCGATTTCACGGATGCCGCCGCGTCCAAGCTTCACATTGTGGCCGCGCACGGCAATATCGCCATGGCCCTTATGAGCGTGAATCTGCCGCTTGATAGAATGCACGTCAGCAATGGCCGCATAGTCGAGATATTTGCGCCACACGTAGGGGGAAAGTTCCGCCAGCACCTGTTTTCCGGATTCGCGATCACCGGCAACAGGCCGCGCCTTGATCATGGCCGCGCGTTCCCAGTTCTGGCCGCGCCCTTCGTAATAGTGAAGTGCCGCGCCGACAGGAATGGCCAGCGGCGTGGAACCGGGATCGGGGCGCAGGCGAAGATCGACACGGAAGACGTAGCCGTCACCCGTCCGGTCCTGCAGGATACGGACAAGGCGGCGCGTCAGCCGTGAAAAAGTCTCGACGCATTCATAAGGATCGCCAATAGCCGGTCGGGTTTCTTCAATGAAGACGATAAGATCAATATCGGACGAGTAGTTGAGTTCACGCGCACCGAACTTGCCCATGCCGAGCACGATCCAGCCACTGTCCTTGTCGGGATGGTTGCGGTCGGGAAGTTTGATCTTGCCCGCGCTATCCGCATCGAGCAGCAGGAAGTGAACGGCAGCGCCCGTGCAGGCTTCAGCCAGATCGGTGAGCCAACCGGTCGTTGCCTGCGTGTCGAAGATACCGGCGAGATCGCAGAGGGCGATCAGGACGTGTGCTTCGCGTTTCAAAACGCGCAAGCTCGTCATGAGCGAGGCTTCCGTCACGGCGTCGCTTGCAGCGCTGGCCGATATTTCCGACAGAATATCCTGCAACGCCGCCTCGGGCGTTTTTGCGACGATGCGGTCGAGAATGCGCGGATGGCGGGTCAGAGCTTCGCGAATGAACGGTGAGAGATCGAGAACAGCCGAAAGGAAACGGGCGGCTTCCGCCTTTCGCAGCAAGGCAACGACGCCCGTAAGCTCCTCTTCTCCGGCGCGTGCTGCAAGGTCGGCTAAAAAACCTTCCGTCCTTGCGGGATCAAGCGGCGTCAAAGCACGAATATCTCTGTCGAAAAACTGTGCCTTTGCGTTTTCTGCCGCCATGATCCCCTCTTACGTCACGTTATTCCACCTTCTCCGACGGCAACGGGAACTCCAGAACGGCGCGCAGGCCCGGATCGTTGCCTTCAAGACGAAGTGCGCCACCGTGCAATTTCATCACAGCCTTGGCAAGGCTTAAACCGAGTCCAGAGCCGGGTTGTGTGCGGCTTTCCTCAAGGCGAACAAAACGTTCCGTCGCCTGTTCGCGTTTTTCCTCGGGAATGCCGGGGCCGTTATCGGCAACGATAATGCGGACCCAGTTCGGATCACGTTCCATCGAAAGCCTGACAGTCGCGGTCCGCTCATCACCGCCCGCATATTTGATCGCATTATCCACGAGATTCGAAATCGTCTGCCCGACCAGTTCGCGGTTGATGTGAAGCGCTACTTCATCAAGATCGCCAAGCGTGAGATTCACGCCCGCATCTTCGGCGACCGGTTCGTACATTTCGGCCACGTCCCGAAGAATAGGCGCCACCGGCATGTTTTCGAGACTCTCCGATGAATAGCCCGCTTCAAGCCGCGAGATCATGAGGATTGCGTTGAAGGTACGGATCAACTGATCCGACTCGCCAATGATGTCTTCCAGGGCCTCACGATATTCCGGGCCAGCCTTCTTACCGGAAAGGGCTTCTTCCGCACGGTTGCGCAGGCGCGTGAGCGGTGTCTTGAGATCATGGGCGATATTGTCGGAGACCTGTTTCAGCCCTTCGTTCAATTCGAGAATCTTGCCGAGCATGACATTGAGATTGCCCGACAGGCGGTCGAATTCATCGCCGGAACCGTTAACCGGAAGCCTGCCCGTCAGGTCGCCATCCATGATGCGCTGTGAGGCCTTCGATACTTCATCGATGCGCTTCAAGGCGCGCCGCCCCACGAACAGCCATATCAGCAGCGCCCCGATTCCCATGATGCCCAGCGCCAGCATGAGCGACCGGCGGACCACATCGCGGAACCGTTCCGGTTCGCCAAGATCACGGCCAACCAGCAGCCGCATGCCATTCGGCAAGGCGATCACGACCGCAATGGCGCGGTGTTCCGTCTCGGTGCCCTGCTCGCCGTAGCGCCGATATTTGAAATCACGTTCGATAACGCCATTCGTGTCCAGAACACCGGGTTCCACGCTTTCGACATTGCCGGCAAGGATGCGGCCCGTCGGATCAGCCACCAGATAGAGGTAGGCCCCCGGCTGGCGCGAGCGATAGTCGATGGTCCGCACAAGCTGCGGAATGCCGCCTCGCGCATAGCTCTTGCCGATGCTGCCTATTTCCTCGCCGAGCGACTGCTGGGTCTGTGCAGCCAGCATGGAGGCGGACAGATTGGTCATATAGAAGACCAGTGCTACCGCACCCACAATGAAGAGCAGCAGATAAAGCGTTGACAGTCGAACGGCGGTGGTGCGCATGAGCGCGGAAAAGCGGCCCATTAGAGCATTTCTTGTTTAAACTGAATCATAGGAAACGCTCTTTCCTTTGTTTTTACGCAGTCTTTATCCCAAAATCGGTTCTCACTTTTGGGAGACATGCTCAATCCACCTTGGCGGCTGTGGACTGTTTCGACTTGCCAGCCTTCAGCATGTAACCGGCGCCGCGCACCGTGTGAAGCAACGGAACGTCAAAGCCCTTCTCGATCTTCGAACGCAAACGCGAGATATGCACATCGATCACATTGGTCTGCGGGTCGAAGTGGTAATCCCAGACATTTTCGAGCAGCATGGTGCGCGTGACGACCTGCCCGGCGTGGCGCATCAGATATTCGAGCAGGCGGAATTCGCGGGGCTGGAGGGTGATGTCCACATCCTGTCGGCGCGCGGTGTGCGCAAGCCGGTCAAGCTCCAGATCGCCGACACGGTAGATCGTATCTGCCTCTCGCGGGCTGGAGCGGCGCTGCAAAACCTCGACGCGGGCCAGCAATTCCGAGAATGCATAAGGTTTGGTCAGATAGTCGTCGCCGCCGGCGCGCAGGCCGGTGACGCGGTCGTCCACTTCGCCCAGCGCGGAAAGGATAAGTACCGGCGTTTCCATGCCCTTGGCGCGCAAACCAGCCACCACGGACAGGCCGTCGCGCTTCGGCAGCATGCGGTCGACTACGAGAACATCGTAGCTTCCATTTTCGGCCAGCGCATAGCCGGTCTCGCCGTCACCGGCGATATCGGCGGAATGTCCGGCCTCGGTGAAGGCCTTCTCCAGATAGCGGGCCGCTTCGCGGTCATCTTCGATAACGAGAATCTTCATGGCGCTACTATAATAGTGTTTGAGGATAAGGCGATGCCAGGCGGTGCACCGCCTGGCATCGAATTTCTCAGAGCCTTGAGCAGCCGGTCATCATCCCTGATCGATCGGCAGGGCTACGAAGCGGCTCTGGTCGTTGCTCTGCAATTGCAGCAGCACTGCCTTGCGACCCGACTTTTCGGCTTCGCTGATGGCGTTGTTGATGTCCTTGGCGCTCTTCACCGTCTGGTTGTTGACACTGACGATGATGTCGCCGGAACGGATACCACGGTCGGAGGCATCGCTGTCGGGATCGACATCGGTCACCACCACGCCGTTACCGTCTTCGGACGGGGTCACGGTCAGGCCATAGGAGTCGAGGGTCTCGTTCTGGCCGCCGCCATTGTCGGTCGAAGGGGTGGCCGACTTGCCCATATCGCCAGGCATCGCTTCGATGGTGACGCTGATTTCCTCGGCCTTGTTCTTGCGCCAGACGGTCAGAGCCGCCTTTTCACCGGGAGCAACGCCAGCGACCTTGCGCGCCAGATCACGCGTATCCTGCACGGTTTCGCCGTTGACTGCCGTGATCACGTCGCCGGACTGGATGCCGGCCTTGGCAGCAGGACCATCCTTCTGCGGCGAAGCGACGAGTGCGCCCTTCTCTTCGGCAAGGCCGAGCGAAGCGGCGATATCCTTCGTCACCGGCTGTATCTGGACGCCGATCCAACCACGTTCCACCGAGCCCTTCTTGATGAGCTGGTCAACAACCTGCTTTGCGGTCGAGGCCGGAATTGCAAACGCAATGCCCACGCTACCGCCCGAAGGCGAGAAGATGGCGGTGTTGATGCCGATGACCTGACCCGACAGGTTGAAGGCCGGACCACCGGAGTTGCCCTTGTTCACGGCTGCGTCGATCTGGATGAAGTCATCGTACGGACCGGCGCCGATATCGCGGCCACGAGCCGACACGATGCCGGAAGTCACCGTGCCGCCAAGACCGAACGGATTACCGACAGCCACCACCCAGTCACCGACGCGAATCTTGTTATCGTCGCCGAATGCGACATAGGTGAACTTCTTCTTCGGATCGTTGACCTTCAGTACAGCCAGATCGGTGCGCGGATCGGTGCCGATCAGCTTCGCATCGAGTTCGGTGCCATCGTCCATCACGACGCTGTAAGCATCGCCGTCGGAAACGACGTGATTGTTGGTTACGACATAGCCGTCTTCAGAAATGAAGAAACCTGACCCCTGGGCAACCGGGCGTTCGTGACCCGGACGGGGACCGCGCTTGCCGCGGCGATCCGGGCGCGCGTCAGGACGTGCATCGCCGCGCGGCTCCATGCCAAAATCGCGGAAGAAGCGCTTGAGTGGATGATCGTCCGGAAGCTGATCGAAACCGGGAGGGCCGAAGAACTGGCCGCCGCCACCACGGTCGGCGGTTTGCTGCACGTCCTTCTTGACACGGACGCTGACGACAGCCGGACGAACCTTTTCAACGAGATCGGCAAAACCCGCAGCCTGCGGCGGCGGCGTTACCTGCACGGCATCTGCACGGGCGTCATTGAGCGCGCCGATGGGACCGGTCGCGACAAATCCACCGGCGAGAACGGCCGACAATGCAATCGCGGCAACGCCCTTGCGATAGTTGGAAATCCTGGCTCTGGACATCTATTTCTCCTTACGAGCAGTAATCCGGCCGCGGCCCTGATCATTCAGGAAACGTGGACCTGTGAAACCTTTATAGAGCGTAAGATAGTGAGGGCTACCTTACCGCTCCGTTTCCACCACATGAAAGTTTCGTAAGGTTACGAATAACAAGTGCAGGCGACCAGTGCCTATTTGCCGTCCAGCAGGCGCGAGAGTTCAGCCTTTTCGCTTTCCGTAAGCGGCTTTGGCGCCTCCCCGACCCGCTTGCGTCCGCGAAAGGCAAAAACCAGCGCTACGGCACCGATCAGCAATATGACGACAGGAAATCCCCATAGCACAATGGTACGCGCACTAAGACGGGGCTTCAAAAGCACGAACTCTCCGTAACGGTCGACGATAAAGTCCATCACCTGTTCGTCACTATCGCCTTCCTTCAGCCGGTCACGGACCAGAATACGCAGATCGCGGGCGAGCTCGGCATTGGAATCGTCGATCGATTCGTTCTGGCACACCATGCAGCGCAGTTCGCCGGAGATGGCGCGGGCGCGCTTTTCAAGCACCGGATCGGACAGGACTTCATCCGGATTGACCGCGAGCGCCGCAGTCCCCTGAAAGGCCAGAGCGGCGCCAAGCAGGAGTGCTGCAAATGCCGACCGCTTTTTCATGCTGCGGCCTCCGCCTCTGGACGAGCCGATTTGCGGCTGCGCGACGGCGCGCCGACCCGGAGGCGACGATCCGCCAGGGAGAACAGCGCACCCGCCATCATGACAAGCGCGCCATACCAGATGAGCGTCACATCCGGCTTCCACCAGATACGCACCACGACCGAACCATCGCCCGGTTCATCGCCAAGCGCAACATAGACCTGGCTGAACCACAGTGTCTTGATACCCGATTCAGTCGTGGGCATCTGGCGCGCCGGGAAGAAACGCTTGGACGGTTCGATCTGTCCAAGGCTGCGGGAACTGGAATCGAGCAGCGTGAACGTGCCGCGATTTTCGGTGAAATTGGAGCCAGTCAGCGGGCGCAGGCCTTCAAAGCGCAGCGTATAATCCTGCACCTTGGCTGTGTCACCTGGGCGCATGATCAGTACACTTTCCGTACAGAAAGTGGTCACGCTCACAATGCCGAGCAGCGTCACGCCAAGCCCTATATGGGCAAGCGCCGTACCGAAAACCGAGCGCGGCAAGCCCTTGAAGCGTGCAAACGCCTTGCTTGCGGAGACCTTGCCTATACCAGCCTTGAGAACGAGATCCGTCAGGCTGCCGAAAATCAGCCACGCCGCAAGCCCGATGCCGCAGGCGGCGAGAACCGATTTCGCCGAGGTGCTCCACAGAACGATTGCCGCCGCCACGAGGGAGAGCGCAAAAGCCGCCATCAGACGCTGTGACACGCCGTAAAGATCGCCACGCTTCCAGGCGAGCAGCGGGCCGAAGGGAACCGCAAACAGAAGCGGGATCATCAGCGGGCCGAACGTCATGTTGAAGAACGGCGCGCCAACGGAAATCTTGTCACCGGTCATCACTTCCAGCAGCAGCGGATAAAGCGTGCCGATCAGCACGGTCGCAGCAGCGGTCGTCAGGAATAGATTGTTGAAGACGAGCGCGCCTTCGCGCGAAATCGGATGGAAGATGCCGCCTGCGGTCAGGCTCTGCACCCGGAGCGCGAAGAGTGACAGCGACCCGCCAATGAAGATCGCAAGAATTGCCAGAATGAAGAGACCGCGTCCCGGATCGGTGGCGAAGCTGTGAACCGAGGTCAGAACGCCGGAGCGGACTAGGAAGGTGCCAAGCAGCGACAGCGAAAAGGTGAGGATCGCAAGCAATACGGTCCAGATTTTCAGCGCCGAGCGCTTTTCCATGACGAGTGCTGAGTGGAGCAGTGCGGTGCCGACCAGCCAAGGCATGAAGGATGCATTTTCAACCGGGTCCCAGAACCACCAGCCGCCCCAGCCAAGCTCGTAATAGGCCCAGTAGGAACCCATGGCGATGCCGCCGGTCAGGAACATCCATGCGACAAGCGCCCATGGACGCACCCAGCGCGCCCATGCGGCATCGAGGCGCCCCTCCAACAGGGCCGCCACGGCAAAAGAGAAACACACCGAAAAACCGACATAGCCGAGATAGAGCAGCGGCGGGTGGATCGCGAGGCCGATATCCTGAAGGATCGGATTGAGATCACCGCCCTCCATCGGAGCCGGAAAAATGCGGGTAAAAGGATTGGACGTGAAGACGATGAACGCCAGAAACGCCACCCCGATCCAGCCTTGCACGGCGAGGACATTGGCGCGCAGCGTTTCCGGCAGGTTGCCGGAAAAAGCCGCGACCAGCGCACTGAAGAAGGTGAGAATGAACACCCACAGCAGCATGGAGCCTTCGTGATTACCCCAGACGCCAGTGATCTTGTAGAGAAGCGGCTTTTGCGAGTGAGAATTCTCGACAACATTCAGGACCGAGAAATCCGACACGACATAGGCATGGACAAGCACGGCGGATGCAAGGCAGATCAGCGCAAAGACTGCAATTGCCGTCGGCGCCGCGACTGACATGAGCTGTGTGTCGCGACGATGCGCGCCGACCACCGGCACGATCGATTGGACAATCGACAATGCCAGTGCCAAAACCAGAGCAAAATGGCCTATCTCGACGCTCATCTGCAGTCTCCATCAGGCACGCAACCGGACATCGCCGGTTGGACTGCCCCAACTGTTACTTGCCTTCCCAGACACCCTTTTCCTTCAGGCTGTCGGCAAGGTCCTTGGGAATGTAATTTTCGTCGTGCTTCGCCAACACGTTGTCGGCGCGGAAAACCCCGCCATCACCGAAACGCCCTTCGGCGACGACGCCCTGCCCTTCGCGGAAGAGATCAGGCGGAATGCCCTCGTACACGACCTTCACGGTCTTGATCGTATCGGTCACCGTGAAACGCAGTTCGCTGCCCTCGCGGCTGACCGACCCTTCCTCGACGAGACCGCCGAGACGGAACCGCGAGCCCGAGGCCATGTCCTGTTCCGTCAGGTCGGCTGGTGTGCGGAAGAAGCGAATGTCCTGACTGAAAGCCATCAGCATCAGCCCGACCGCGATGGCCAGAACTGCCAGCGCACCGCCGATCAGGAACAGGCGCTTGCGCTTTCTCTGGCTTACGGTACGGGCGAAATTGACCGCCGGTTTGCTTTTGCGTGCGTTGTCGTCTGCGGTCGCGCTCATTTTTGTGCGTTCCCTGCCTTTATATCTAGTCCAAGCCCGGCTGCGAAACTCTCAAGGTTCGACCGGCTTTCGCCTTCAAGGGCTGTCATTCCGCGATTGAGAGCGTCAAGTGCTGCATCGCGGCGATTGAGGATCATATAGGAGCGCACAAGGCGCTTCCAGCCTTCGACATCCCCGCTATTCTGGCGAAGACTTTCGTCGAGACGTTGAACCATGCCTTCGATCATCGCCTGCCGGTCTTCGGGGCTCATCGACGAAGCGGCATCGACATCGTCAGCCGTTGGCCCCTTCGACTGCTGCTGAACGGCAGCGGGATCGCGAAGCCGGGCGATGGCCTGTTCAATCTGGCCGCGCCACGGCGCGTCGGCGGGGGCTTTGTCGAGGAACGCCTGCAGGCGGTTGGCCGCCAGATCCATGCGACCATCCTGCATCTCACCCTGCGCGAGATAGAATTGCGGGCGCACATCATTCGGTTCGAGATCGGCAGCCTTCCTGAAGAAACCTTCGGCCTCGGCGGTTACGGTGCCGCCTGAAGCGGTTGCCAGTGCTTCACCCAGCCCCAGAACGCGCGGGAAATTCTCACCGGCGATGCGAATGGAGCTGCGATAGGCATTGACGGCATCAGCGGCGCGACCAAGCCGCAGATAGATCGGCGCCAGCACGTCCCATCCACGCACATCGCCCGGATTTTGCGCCAGATGCGCTTCGGCACGCGCTACCAGTTCATCGACAGAGCCGCGATTCGCACTGGCCGAAAGCCGTTCGGCGAGCGGCATGGAAGGCATGTCCGGTTTGCCGAAAAGCGGATAGATGCCCCAGGCGATCAGCGGCACTGCAAGCACGGCGATGAAAGCCAGCATCCGGCCCGGCACTGCCTTGCCCGCGGCTTCCGCAGCTTCCTTGCCGGACTTTTCAGCATTCAAAATGCGACGCGAGATTTCGATGCGTGCCTGTTCGGCGCTCTGCGGGTCGATCATGCCGCGTGCAGCGTCGGCTTCGACCTCGCGCAACTGATCCCGATAGACCTCAAGATCGTTCTTTTCAGCGGGCAAGAATGCCTGCTTGCGCCGCGTGAGAGGCAACAAAACAGCCAGAGTGGCTGCCAATGTCAGTAATGCTGCAATAAGCCAGAATCCCATGGCTACGACTTAAGCGCAGCCAAGGGAAAAACCAACTACTACCTGCAGTAAGTTGCTACCTAGGGCAATTCGCCGCAAAGGTAGGACGCGAGAGTTACGTCAGAGGAGTCCAGCTGCCGTCTGGATTGCGACATGCTGTTCCACGGGAAGTCTGCTGCGACCCGCCGATGTTGAAGCTGTGCGAATACTGGCGGCAATTCTGAGAGCCGACCTGATAAGGCTGCGCCGCCGTCACGTCGCCGGAATTCCACCCGCTCCCGCTCCAGGATACGGCCTTACCTGCCGGTGAATATTCAAGCGCACGATATTCAGCCTCAAGGGCCTTCTTGCGGTCGGCTGCGTTCAGCTGATTTGCGGCGCTGCCAAGGAGACCGTTTCCAAGAGACGTCAACAGGCTGGTTTCGGGCTTCTGTTCCGTAGAACCACCGCCCAGCGAAGCAAGACCAGTGCCCTTGCCGGTCGTGCCACAGGCTGACAATGCGAGCGCCACGGCAAGCATCATCGAAGCGACTGAAACTGGGTGAGAAAACCTGGATACCATCATCATAACAACCGGCCTTCATAAACAATTAGCATGCACACTATATCGGCATGTGACTTTTTCAGTTTATCTTCTAGTTGGCTTTCGACCAAAAACAACCTTCAATCTTCCGTCAGCGGCAACACGATCCGAACACCCAATCCACCAAACGCACTCTTGCCCAGATGCAGGCTGCCGCCATATTCGCGAACGGTATCCTGCACGATTGCCAGCCCAAGCCCCGTTCCCGGTTTTGTTTCATCGACGCGGCTGCCGCGCTTCAGCGCTGCCTCGATATTGTCTGATGCCAGACCTGGACCGTCATCTTCTATCAGGACTTCAAACTGCCGTTGCTCCCCAGAAATAGGGGCAAGCCCGATATTGATACGTTTGCGGCCCCATTTGCCCGCATTCTCCAGCAGATTCCCGACGATCTCTTCCAGATCTTCCCTTTCGCCAGCAAAGACCGCATTGGGCAGTTCATTCCTGAAGGTAACGCTGAAAGCCGGATTGAGTTTCGCCGTGACGCGCTGCATGCGTTCGAGAATCGGCGTCACAGGTGTACGGAACACCACACTGTCACGCTGCGCGGCAATGCGCGCGCGCTGCAGATAGTGCTGTATCTGCACCTGCATCGCCTCGCTCTGTTCCTGAACAATGCGTCCATGTTCACCACCCATGCTCCGTGCTTCATTGACCAGCACGGAAAGCGGGGTTTTGAGAGAATGGGCGAGATTGCCGACCTGCGTTCGCGACCGTTCGACAATACGGCGATTGTTTTCGATCAGCGCATTCATTTCACTGGCGAGCGGCGCAATTTCGACAGGCAGCGACGCATCGAGCTTGGACGAACGTCCCTCGCGAATATCGGCCAGCGCTTGACGCACCTTGTCGAGCGGACGCAGGCCGAACAGGATCACAGCGGCATTGATGAGGATACTGCCGATGCCGAAAATCGCCAGATAGGTCGCGAGGCTGGTTCTGAAATCGGATATCTCCTTCAGAACCTCGCTGAGATTGCCCATGACACGAAAACGCGCAACGCGATTGGCAGTATCCAGAACCACTTCGGTTTCAACGATGAAGAGCTCCTCGCCGTTGAGGCCGGGCAAGGTGTAGCTACGCATGAAGGAACTGTCGAAGGGTGCCTGCGAGACCGGCATTTCAGGTACGATGCGCCCTATCAGCGATGGCGATTGCAATTTTCCGGTCAGGTTCGGCGTGACGGGATCGACGGACCAGTACCAACCGGAGAGCGGGCTGGAATAGCGTAATTCGCCCAGTTCCGGGCGCCCCTGCAAGGAGCCCTCGCCCGACGTGCTGACGGCACCGACCAGACTGAACAGGTGGGCGGTCAACAGGCGTTCAAAATTGCTGCGCGCAGCTTCGCCATAAAGTGAGCCGATGAAAGTCGCCACCACCACAAGTGCCACGATGACCCAGATCGTCGAAAGAGTAACGACGCGGACTGCGAGCGAACGTAGCGGAGGAAAGACGCTAAGAAGCTTCAGCTGTCATCGCCTTTCGTTTCGTCCCCGCCCTCTTCAGAGCGGATGCGATAGCCCATGCCGCGCACGGTCTCGATCAGGTCGACACCCATTTTCTTGCGCAAGCGACCGACAAAGACTTCAATCGTATTGGAATCGCGGTCAAAATCCTGATCGTAGAGATGTTCGATCAGTTCAGTACGCGAGACCACCTCATCCATATGGTGCATCAGATAGGACAGAAGCCGATATTCGTGCGAGGTAAGCTTGAGCGCAACGCCGTTGACACTTGCCTTCGACGTTTTCGTATCAAGATAGAGCGGCCCGCAGACGAGTTCCGACGAAGCATGTCCCGCAGCGCGGCGGATCAGCGCGCGCAACCGCGCAAGCACTTCCTCGATATGAAAGGGCTTGGCCACATAATCGTCGGCTCCGGCGTCAATACCGGCAACCTTGTCGCTCCAGCGATCGCGGGCCGTAAGCATGAGAACAGGCATTGTACGCCCGCTGCGCCGCCAACGCTCCACGACGCTGATGCCATCCATACGCGGCAGGCCGATGTCGAGCACCACAGCATCATAGGGCTCCGTATCGCCGAGATAATGCCCTTCCTCGCCGTCATAGGCACGGTCGACCACATAACCGGCAGCAGCCATTGCTTCGGAAAGCTGCCGGTTCAGGTCCTTGTCGTCTTCAACGATCAGGATACGCAAGCGGACATTCTCCCTCAATCTACGAAAAACAGCGGCAAAAGCTGTAGTTATTGAGCGGGAACAGCCACTTCAACGCGGCGTGGACGCTCGCCATCGCGGCCTGGCACAAGCACCACGACCACGCACATGGGACGCCCGTTCTGAGTCGTGGCGGTGGCCTTGGCAAGCTGACCGCCCTGCTGGGCAGCCACCTGTTCGCCGACCGCCGCACAATCTCCGGCGGCAGCGACAATGAGATTGGATTTCTGCGGCGCAGTCATCGGCAAGGCACCGGCATCGACCGGCAGCAAGCCAATACTAACCGCTAGAAGCGCGAAAACTTTGAGTGCAGAATTTTGTTTCATCATGCCGCCTTATATAGCGCCCCACAGCTGAACGATGCATGAACAACCATTCCTCTTCCGGGCCCAAAGGAAAATTCAGCCCCTGACTATCACGCTTTGTGAAATTATGAAATGCGTGAAGTTACACCAATACGCCCGATTATCGTAACAATTCCGGCAATTGCAGTCGCCAATTATAGCAGAACATCCGTTAAAGCGCCCTGATCGATCAAGCCGGTTACAGGATCGAGAGCACATCAGGATGAAAGAAAACGGAAACGACATCGATTAATTCATATACTCAAAATACAGTCACGTATCTCAACCAACACCCCCACTCTTCTCAGATAATCATTGCCGAAATGCGGTCGACGACGGGTCCACCTGTCCGTTCCTTGTAACAATCCAAACAAAACTGAACTGGAAGCCCATAGCCGAGATCATTCCGTCTTTTCGTTTGCTCATAAGTGTCGACGTTTGACTAGTTCGCATTTATTACACCCCCGTAGGCGAGAGGCACGCGATATCCGAGAAGCTGCTGTCGGGCTCCCTCGAATGCCAATAAGGGCCTTTTAAAATTTCATCCATAATCAGGAATCGTCATCGCTCCTTTTTTCTTCGGGAAGCAGTCCGGGTATAGGCGCGTGTTTCAGCCGCTCGGACAAATGCTGAAAAACCCCGATCGCCGACCACGCCGCCAAGCTTGCAACCGCTGACCCTATCAACATCAATTCCGCCTGGCCAAGCAATCCGCCAAGAGCCAATACTTCGGAAATCTTGACGCCTGCCGCACCACCGAAAACCACGCCACAGATCACGCCGACCGCGAAACGGATCGCCGCGTCACGCTTTCCTCGCGGAAGGATGTAGGCGAGCGACGTGAAAGAGCCTGCCGTCGCACCGGCAATCTTGGCGAACCAGATCCACGTAACCTCTGAAGTAAATATTGTATGGTTAAGGATGGTCATGATGACTTCCTTTCGTGTTGCAGACCCAAATACGATCGAATGTCAACCGCACCATATTTTCTCTGTTTATGAAAAACCAAGCCCCAAGCCCCAAGCCCCAAGCCCACTGCCACAGTGAACTCCGTCCGACGTGTTTAATCGGGAATGGTGCTGCGCTTACCATGCGGCGCAAAATCATCTTTTCGTTGTCCCACGAAAAGAACACTCAACTTGCCCGATACCTCTTTACGTTTATTGCGGCAAAATCTGTATCCGCACCCTTCAGCCAAAAAAGACATCCAAAGGAGTACGCGTGAACAATCACATTTTTCCGACTGTATATAAAACCTAGCAAGGCACCGTTACGCAGTCAAGGATTATTTTCCTATTATTTGACTTTTTTCCTATAAGCAAAAAGCTGCTTGTGTTTTAACCATTTCACATGAGCTGTTGCTTATTAATCTGCTATGATGGATGGGTAAGTTCCGCCTGTCTCCGAAACCAACCATGCCGAAGTCAGTGTTTATGCGTAAAACGGCAGAAAAAGATTCCGGAAGCGAGAAGCGCAAACCGTTCAGGGTTTCGCGCCTGATCGGATTCGACGCGTGGATCGATTCCACCCTCTACAGCCTGCGCTATAATCTCGGCGAATGGTGGGAGAACATTACCATTTTCTCACGGCGTTTTCGCGTGCGCGGTTTCCGGCGTTTTGTGGTCGAGGTTCTTGACGAAGGATTTACGCTGGGCGTGGGCGGCGCAGTTCTGATGCTCGTCCTGGCCCTGCCCGCTTTCGAGGAAACCAAGAAGGACTGGCGTGCACAGGACGATTATGCCGTCACCTTCCTCGACCGCTATGGCAATGAAATCGGCCAGCGCGGTATTCTCCATCGTCAGGCCGTGCCGATCGATGAATTGCCGGATCACGTCATCAAGGCCGTGCTCGGCACCGAGGACCGACGCTTTTTCGACCATTACGGCATCGACTTCTGGGGCCTGACCCGCGCGTTCAGCCAAAACATGCGCGCCAATGGCGTCGTTCAGGGCGGCTCGACCATAACGCAGCAGCTCGCCAAGAATCTTTTCCTGTCCAACGAGCGCACCATCGAACGCAAGATCAAGGAAGCCTTCCTCGCGCTCTGGCTGGAAAGCAATCTCAGCAAGAAGGAAATCCTGCAGCTTTATCTCGACCGTGCCTATATGGGCGGCGGAACCTTCGGTATTGCGGCTGCTTCGGAATTCTATTTCGGCAAGAACGTCAAGGATGTCTCGCTGGCGGAAGCCGCGATGCTGGCCGGTCTGTTCAAGGCGCCCGCCAAGTTCGCGCCGCATGTCAATCTGCCCGCAGCCCGTGCACGCGCCAATGTCGTGCTGTCCAATATGGTTGAAAGTGGCTTCCTGAGCGAGGGACAGGTGGCCGTTGCACACCGTCATCCGGCAAGCGTCATCGACCGCGCCAAGAACGAGAGTCCCGACTACTTCCTCGACTGGGCTTTCGAAGAGGTGAAGAAGATCGCCGCCAATATTCCGCAGCACACATTGATCGTGCGCACGACGCTCGACCGCAACCTGCAGAAGGCGGCAGAGGAATCTCTCGAATATCACCTGCGCCAGTTCGGCAAGGACTATAATGTCTCAGAAGCGGCAACGGTCGTTATTGCCAATGACGGGTCCGTCCGCGCACTGGTCGGCGGGCGGGACTATGGTGAAAGCCAGTTCAATCGCGCCACCAAGGCATTGCGGCAGGCCGGATCTTCCTTCAAGCCCTATGTCTATGCAGCGGCGATGGAAAAGGGACTGACGCCGAGCACCATCGTTTCAGATGCTCCAATTAGCTGGGGCAACTGGTCACCGCGCAATTATGGCCGCAGCTTTGCCGGCCGCGTGGACCTGACGACGGCGCTTGTCCGCTCGTTGAACAGCGTACCGGTGCGACTGGCGCGCGATTATCTGACCACAGCCCCAATTGTTGCCCTGACCAAGGCGATGGGCGTGGAATCGCCGATCTCGTCACACAAGACCATGGTGCTCGGCACATCCGAAATGACGGTGATGGATCAGGCCACCGGCTTCAACGTGTTTCCAAATGCGGGCATGGCCGGCAACCGTCACGCCTTCACACAGATCGTTTCGTCGGAAGGCAAGGTGCTGTGGGATTTCGGGCGCGATGCCCCGAAGCCGCACAGGGCACTGTCGGAGAAAGCTGCACTCGAAATGAATTCCATGCTGGTGCAAGTGCCTGAACGCGGCACTGGACGCCGCGCGGCATTGCCGATGACGCGGGTGGGCGGCAAGACCGGCACAACGCAGAATTATCGCGATGCGTGGTTCGTCGGCTTTACCGGAAATTTCACGGCGGCGGTCTGGTTTGGCAACGACAATTTCACCCCGATGAAGGAAATGACCGGCGGCGTTCTGCCTGCCATGGCCTGGCAACGCATGATGGCCTATGCGCATCAGAATATCGAACTGAAGCCCATACCGGGTGTAACCCCCCCATTCCCCGCGCCGCCCAAGAAGAGCGAGCCGCAAGTGGCGAATGCCAAGCCGGCAGAAACCATGGCTGCGCCGCCGCGCGTATTGTCTCCTCTATCGACAAAAGTTATCAAGGAACTGCATGACCGCTTCCTTGCGGCCCCGCCTCTGCCTAAGATCGCCGAGCGCACGAAAATATCGGTTCTCTGAGGGGCGATGTTCAAGAGGATATTCAACACGGCGATTGTGCTTGTGCTGGCGCTTGGCGGCGGCATCTGGAGCGTCGACAGGGTTCTTGACCGGTTTGAAGGTTTCGGTGAGCTCAAGGTCGGGGTCTGGAGCGCCTATCCGGCGGCTGGCACGCCCGATGCCGACCCCTATTCCAAGGCCCGCGCTGCCCGCAAGGCCTATCTGGCGCTTGGAACGGCGGAAGGTCTTCCGTTCTATGCGCGCAGCGACAATAGCGGGCGCGCCCTCCGGCGCGGCTGCACTTATCGCCTGAGCGGCATGACACCGCCTGCCCGCTTCTGGACCGTCTATCCCGCTACGCCTGATCTGGAACCGATCAGGCCGCGTGAAGGATTGCAGGAAGCGCTGCATTCCCGCGAAGTCCTGTATGACGATGACGGTAGCGTCACGATCACCATTGGCCCCGATGCAGCGCCGGGCAATTGGCTGCCCGTCGAAGGCAGCGGCGATTTCGTTCTTGTCATGACGCTTTACGACACGCCTGCGGCATCATCTTCCGGTCTCTCTGATCTGGTGATGCCAGGCCTCGCCCGTATTGCGGGTGCAATCAAGGGGGCGTGCAGTGGCTAGAACTTTGCGCCTCGTTCTCCTCGGCATCGTGGGCGCTGCGATTGTTCATATCGCGGTTCTCTTCCTCGTCCCCTTTTATTCAGACAAAAATGCGTGGTCGCGCATCGAAGCTGGAAGCGAGCCATATCGTTTCCACAGGCTGGACGAAAAGACCGGTCCGGTCAGCGACAGTGACCCGCTGGTGCAGCAAGCCACCTGCCGCTTCGATCTTGCCGACGGGCCTGTGCACATTACGACCGGGGCGAATGTGCCCTATTGGTCGCTCTCAATCTATGCGCCCAACGGGGACAATCTCTACAGCCTCAACGACAGCGTTTCCAACGAACGCAAGCTCGATCTGATCCTTGCCGATCCCATCGGCATGGCAAGTCTGCGCTCGGATGGTTCGCAGGCCAATGCACGTTCGATCCTGATCGAGCCGAATATCGGCGAAGGTGCCGCCGTGCTGCGCGTTTTCGTGCCTGACGCAACTTGGAACATGGAAGTGCAGCGCTTCTTTGCGGAGGCGGGATGCGCGCCGTTTGAAGGGCTCTAGCTGCCTGAACCAAATGCTGTTTCTTTATGGCACGGTTAATGAGTTGCTAAGGCTTCAACGCTACTATCCGGAATACCGACCCATGCGGGGTGCATTTGCGCATCAACCGGCTGCTGCTGGATGCGTGATCTGCAATTTGGGGCGGGTGAGTTGTGTGCCTACCGGAGTATTCTGCGTGACAAATGAACAGTTCCGCGCCCTGGAGGATATTTCAGGCCACCGGAGCCCGTCGAATTCAAAAGCGGGGAGCAGCAAGGCGGACGACCTGCTGGCGGCCGCGATTTCCGCGTTTGCGGGTATCACGCGCCCCGGACGGCAGGATATGCAGCAGCTTGAAGATCTTGCCATGCCACTTCTCCAATGCGCTTCCACCCGCGGCAAGCGCCATGCGGCCAATGCGCTGGCACAATTGGAGGACGCGCCGCGTCGTCTCATTCTGGCGCTGGCCAACGAACCCGTCGAAATCTCCGCGCCTATTTTGCTGCGCTCTCCCCTTCTACGCCCTTCCGACCTCATCGAAATCATCGGCAAGAACGGTCTTGCCCATGCGCGCGCCATTGCACGGCGCCAGTCCGGTGACATCCTTCTGCAAGGCGTGCTGCGCAGTTTCGCCGACCCGGTCATCGACCGTACGCTGACGCTTCAGGAAAATCTCGCCAACATCGAGGCCGAACCGCTCGAAAGGCCGGATGTACCCGATCTTTCTGCAGCCAGAGCGCCGCTGATGAAAGAAGACAGCTCCGAACGACTGGCGCGCGCGCTTCAACAGCCTTTCTTCGAGGCTGGCGCGACCACCGGCTCGCAGCATCTCATCGACACCGCGCTTCTGATTGACAGCCAGTTTTTCCGCAATGCGCTGGCCGATGCGCTCGACCTGTCGTTTGAACGGTCCGACGCGATCATCGGGCAATGGCCGGATTCGCATCTGCCGATTGCACTCAAGGCGCTCGGATTGTCACCTGCCGAATGCTATCTCGTCATGACGGCCATTCTGGGTCCTATCGACACCAACCGCGATAGCCTGCGCGAGTTTGTGCATATTTATCGCTCCATCGACCGCGAAAAAGCGATGGCTCTCGTGCGGCGCTGGAAGGCGGACGACATGTCTGCCATGCTGCGCGGAAAACTGCGTGAAATGGCTGAATCCGAAGACGACGCGCCGCTCGTGGATGCTGCCAATTCTGATCACCCGTCGCTTCAGCGATCAGTGAAATAGAGCATTTCCAGCAAAAGTGCGAAGCGATTTTGCGTAGGATAATGCGTAAAACAAAAGGATAGAGCGGCTCTACTGATTCCGTTTTTACTGGAACCGTTCTATCCTCGCCAGTTTATATCGCTTCTCCGTCCTGCGAAATCGAGAACAGTGCCGATGCATCGGCAACATCTTCCAGCTCGACCAGCCACAGGTCGGGATCGAAGCGGGTTTCTCGCGCCATACAGTCGCCTGCCGCCATGTCATCAGCGTCTTGAAGAATGCGCAGAAACATGCGTTCTCCGTCATTATCCTCTTCATAGGAGGCTTGTGGCGCAGGCGAATACAGGTCGCATGTACCGAAGCGTGAGCTTACCTTGATGAAAATTGCGCCCGCCTCCGGTGAACCGCGACGGGCGAGATAGGCAAAGCCGCCCTCGCCCTGCACCTTGCGGATCAATGCCGAAACCCAGAAATCGGATGTCAGGCGCATCGGGAACCCATCAGCTTATGAGGCCAATCTCGCGCATCTTGGCGATCAGCGTTGCATCGATTTCGCCGGTTACCGGCATGCTGAACAGCTTTTGAAATTCGCGCACCGCTTCCTGTGTCGTCTTGCCGGATTGTCCGTTCACCGGCACGGTGTCGTTGCCGAATGCCTTCAACCCGGCCTGCACGCGGATAATATCCTGCGAACTGATTTTCCCCGATTGCACGGCGGGCGTTGCTGCCATCTGCTTTTTCGGTGCCGGTTTTTCATAAGATACGAGAGCGGGTTTTGGCTTGGAATCCGTCTCCGTCTTCAAGACTGCGGGCTGCGGACGCGGCGTCGGAACTGCTACCTCGATGGCTTTCGCCACATCGTCCTGAGCCGGGGTACTGTTTTGGGCATCGGCCTGCAACTGCGCGGGTATGTTTGCTTCCTGCACGCCGAGCTTCTGCTGCAAGGCGCGCCAGCGTTCCACTGCTTCGCGCGTCTGCGGCCCGGTGAAACCATCCACCGGTCCCTTGTAAATTCCAAGTGTCGAAAGTCGCTGCTGCAAACGTGCGATTTCCAGATCGGCATTGGGCGCAAGTGCCGGCAGCATGTCGTCAACCGATGCGCTCATGTTCAGCCGGTCCGCCGACATGCTGACTGCTTCCAGCGGCTGGGCAGTCTCAGTGTTTGCGGAGCTTGCAGGTTGGGCTGAGGCCGTCGCGGTCGGTTTCGGGGCGCTATCACTTGCTGATGCCGTGCCCGGCAGGACTGCGCGTGGCGTCGGCTTGAACACGAAATCCGGTCTGGTGCGGAAGAACACGGCGTTGTGCGCCTCCGGCTGATACCAGAGCGCATTGGCCGAGACGAAACTCAACACAACCAGAAACGCAGTTGCCCCGCCGGTCAGGACGGGGTTACGCACGATGAAATCTCCGGCGGCAATCGCCAGCGCGGAAGCCGATGTGAAGAAGAAGTGGAGGAGTCGCGAGCCGAGACTACGCCGTTTTGCGGGTTTGCGCATCTTTCTGCTCCCGGATTTGGCTGTTGTCTTCGTCGTTCTGCCAGTCATTACGCCTTTCCCCCTGGTGACGGTGCATGTCGATCACCGTGCCAAGTTCCTGATATTCATCGTCCCCCATGACAAACTGCGGGCCTGCCACCGGAAGGCGGATCGTGACGATCGTGCCTTCGCCAGGGCAGCTCTTGAGTTGCATGCTCCCCTGATGCAGTTCCACCAGCCCCTTGACCACTGAAAGTCCGAGGCCACTCCCCTCCTGCGTGCGCGTATAGTTATTGTCGGCGCGCACGAATGGCGTGCCGATGCGCTGCATATCTTCCGGCTCGATGCCGATGCCCGTATCCGACACGATGATTTCCAGCATCGGGCGGCCTTCGGCCATAATGCGGGTTGCATCAATGGTGACGCAGCCGCCGCTTTGCGTGAACTTCACCGCATTACCGGCAAGATTGAGCAGAATTTGCTGGACGGCGCGACGATCCGCTACCAGTTCACCAATGCCTGTGCCAACGCGATGGCAGAAGGCAACGCCTTTCTTTTCAGCCTGCGGCAGCATGACGGCGGTGCACATTTCAGCCGCATCACGGAAAGCGAAGTTCTGCGGGTCGATGCTGTAATGACCGGTTTCCAGCCGCGAATTGTCCAGAACGGCATTTACGAGTTCCAGCAGATAATGACCCGACTGATGAATGAGGCCCGCATATTCGCGCTGCTTCTCATTGGCCAGCTTGCCGCCCATTTCGTGCGACAGCATATCGGAAAAGCCGATGATCGAATTGAGCGGCGTGCGCAGCTCGTGGCTGACGGCTGCAAGCAGACGGCCTTTGCCGATGCGCTCCGATTCCAGCTCGGCTTTCAGCGTTGCAATTTCATCCAGAAGCTTCTGTTCGCCTTCAAGCGAGCGGCCAATCAACGTGATGGCGTGAGCGCTTGCGGCACCTTCGAGACGATAAGTGCGGAAGATCGTATCGCCGTTTTCGATGGAACGCAGACGCACATCAATCTTGCTGGAAGCGGAACCGGCGCGAAGATCGGCCAGGAGCGAAAGATATTGCACACGGTCGGCCACATGAACGCGGTCGATGAGCGCCGTGCCTTCCAGCATTTTGGGCTGTACGCCCAAAAGCTTTGCCGAATTCGTATCGACCGAGGATACCACGCCATCCGAATCAAGACCGAACTGCACGTCGCCTGCGGCAACAGCAACTTGCGGCGCGTTGATCCTGAGCTGCGCGGGCCTGGCGGCGCTCACAAAACCGCGCGCAACTAGGCTTGCAGCATAAAGCATGAGAACAGCGACGGACACATAGCTGCCGCCGGAAATGGCGCCACCGCTTGCCGTCGCAAAATAGCCGAGAATCATGGCCGCCAATGCGGCGCCCGCTGCTGCGGCAGCAGGCTTGCGGGTCGCAAACCAGACTTCAAGCGGCAAACCCGCCACCATCAGCCACAAGACCGCATTGCCATGAGAAAAAGCGCCGATGGCGGCGAGACCCGCGCCATAGGCAGCGAAGTTCAGGCCAGCCAGAACAGGTGCGGCGACGCTCATCAGCGACAGCGCGCAAAGGATCATGGCGACACCTGCAAAACTTGCTGCAAGAATCGCAAATTCCGTAAAGCCCGGCGTTACGCCAGAGGCGAGCACGGCCGCACAAAGCAGGACCGGCGCGGTGATGACCGAACCGATGACACGTATGGAGGCCGCATCGGGACTGGATACCCAGCGGCGGCAGAAACGTTCGTAAAAACGGCTGATCGCCTGCACATTCGTGCGGACGGTCTCGGCTGTTTTCAAAAGAATGGCGTTCAACGTGCCGTACTCACTCAATACTCTTGCATGGTCTAAACCGGAAAACCGTTCGCCGTAACGACGCTCTCCCAGCCAGCAACAGATTGCAGCCGAGGCTTTAAAGAAACGATAAAGCGAGACCGTCCAAAGCGGATAAGTGAAGCGTCGGGTCTGCTTTTCTGCCTATGGTAAACAGAGAGTAGCGATCAGGTGGCGAAACCACAGCCACGGCACAATTTTGACGTTCAAATGCTTTACCATGACACGTATCTTGTCCGAAAACCGTTTCACACTTTTCGGGATGCGCTCCAATAAACTGAACAGTTACGGAATCTTTTCCAATTCATCGGACATTGACGCAAACCGAGAGCACGCAACCGCAAGAAGGCAATGATCCGTTTTCTCCTCAAATCCGTATTCTGGCTGTCGTTGGCATTCATCGTGATGCCGCGCTTCTTCCCTGCGGATGAGCAAAGCAAGCCGCAGGAGAAGCCAGCTATTGCCGAGACGAAGCGGGAGCCGGATTCTATCGACCAGCTTCTCGCCAATGGCAAAACCGCCGTGGAACTGGGCAAGCTGTGCATCGACAACCCTTCCTTCTGCCAGAACGGCACCTCACTTGTTTCCAGCGCCGGAAGCGGCCTTCTGGAAGGAAGCCGCGCCGTGCTCGAATATCTGAGCGACCGTTTCGGCACAAAACCGCAACCGCCTGCGAGTGTGGAACCGGTTGCCACCGCACCTGTGCAGGCCGCAATCGGCATTCCCATCCCGACCTCGCGGGACGAAGCCCTGCGCGCACTGGACCGTCGCCCGACTGGTTCCATTCAACGCTAGAGCGTTTTTTAAACGCGCATCTTGTCCGAAAACCGTTTCACACTTTTCGGGATGCGCTCGAGTTTTCCGTGACCTTGCGGTGTTTCATGACTATATAAGCGGCAAGAAACTTCTTTCAGGCGAGTATCATGACCACGACCATCGATAGCATCATGTCCGATTTCGAATTTCTCGACGATTGGGAAGACCGCTATCGCTATGTCATCGATCTCGGCAAGGAACTGCCGCCCTATCCTGACGATGCGCGCGATGCTGCGCACAAGGTTCAGGGCTGCGTCAGCCAGGTCTGGCTGAAGACGCTGCCGCAAGACGGCAACGATCCGGTTATCGAATTTCTGGGCGATTCCGATGCGCATATCGTGCGCGGTCTGGTGGCCATCGTGCTGGCGCTTTATTCGGGCCAAAAGGCTTCGGACATTCTCGCCGTGGACCCGGAAGCCATCCTGAAAAAGCTCGGCCTCGATGAACATCTGACGCCGCAGCGCTCCAACGGACTGCGCGCCATGGTAGCGCGCATCCGTCGTGAAGCGGAGCTGGCGAAAGAATCAGCCTAAAAGTTTCTCGACCGACAAGGCTGCGGCAAGCAGCCTTTTGTCCGTGCCGCCGCGTGCGCTGAGCATGAAGCCGGTCGGCAGCGTCATGCCCGGCATCGGCACAGTGATGCTGCACAGGTCGAACTGGTTTCCGACCTGCGTATCACGCAACAGCAGCCCTTCCACACGGTCATATTCAGCCTCGTCATTGCTGACCGAAGCAATCGTCGGCGCAACAATCGGCGTGGCGGGCGTTACGAACATATCGAAGCCGCTCAGGCGCTCGTCCATTTCACGAACAAGCGTAGCGCGCGTTTCCATGATCCCGCGATAGGTTTCCATCGGAACCTTGACGCGAACAGCCAGAGGGCGCTTCACGCGAATATCGACATTGGCATCAGGATCGCCAAGCCAGGTCGACGCATGGATATGACTTGCCTCGATCCCGGCGATGGAGCCGACGCGGGTTGCCTCGCGCAAACGCTGGATCAGATCATCGACTTCCAGATCGGCAATGATCGCTCCTGCTTTTTCAAGAAGCGCAACGGTTGCCTCGAAATGTCTTGCGACGTCCGGCTCCATATCGGCCAGAAGATAGCCTTTCGGCAGTGCAATGCGCAGCCCCTTGAGCGGCAGGGAGTCCGGCAACACGGGCGCTTCGCCTGCCATAATCGCGTCGGTTATAATGGCATCGGCCACTGTCCTGGTCAGCGGACCAACGGAATCGAGCGACGGCGCCAGCGGAAATGCACCGTCCAGCGGAATGCGCCGCGCAGTCGGCTTGAAGCCGACAATGCCGTTCAGCGCTGCCGGAATGCGCACCGATCCGCCGGTATCCGAACCGATAGCGATTTCGCTGGTGCCTTCCGCTGCCGAAACGGCCGCACCCGACGACGATCCGCCCGGAACACGCGTCGGATCAATCGCATTGCCCGGCTCGCCGTAATGCGGATTGAGACCGACCGGCGTGAAAGCGAACTCCGTCATATGGGTCTTGCCGACAATGACCGCACCCGCATCGCGCAGACGCCGGACGATCGTGGCATCCTGCGTTGCCGGAGCCACATCGCGTCGAATAACCGAACCGGCAAGTGTCGGCTCTCCGGCAACATCGAAGAGATCCTTGATCGAAACAATACGCCCATCAAGCGGGCTGATGGGGTGCCCGTCGCGAAGGCGCGCATCGGCGGCATTCGCCTCAGCCCGCGCCTGTTGTGCATAGACCTTGCTGAAAACGTGTTCGCTTGCTGCCCGCGTTTCCAGTCGCGTCAGAATGCTTTCCAGCCGATCCCGTACCGAATTCATGTGATTTCTCCCCACTTCCCCAACGGGCACAGAGTCCCTTTGAGAAAGAGGCGATAGACCTGCCTCCGATAGCTGTCAATGAGGGTGCCGCCTCATCAGCTCATATAGTCTGCGGTCGCATCTGCGGCCGGTAGTCGTCGGTTCCCCAATGCAGGACAACCGCTCTTCCCCGCTCCTTTTCGAGGTGAGGATTATAGTGCCGGTGCAGCGCGGCCAGACCGACCTTGAGCAGCATCTTGGCCGAGCGAACCGGCCATTGCCGCTCACGTTCCACGGTTTCGAGCCCTTTCAGAAAGCAGCAGACATCGACAAGAACACCGTTCAGTTCCGGTCCGACCGCTTCCAGTGCCCGCTCGACACGGATGCGGCTGGCCAGCGCGATATCCGTCAGCTCTGCCATGCCGCCTGGCCCGCTGCGCCCACCTCCGACGCGGGTGTCCCAGCGCATGGTGACGGATGGCATCAGCGATCCGCGTGTATAGTCAGCACGCAGTCTTTCACCGGCCAGAAACTCGCTTTCCGAAATGAAGGACGAACCATTCGCATTCTTGCGCCTGTAGAGCACGGCAAGCGGCGATTCCTCCAGATTGATCTCAACCCTTTCGCCCTGCTCATGGTCGATAGTCAGCAGGGTTTTTGCCGGGCGGGGCAATGACTTGCCGCCATCTTTCAAAGGCCGGTTGGCGGGCTGCGATAGAACAAGCCGCTCCTCCTCCCAATGCAGCAATCCCCTTTTTTTCATGGCCTCCAGCTCGGCGCGGGAGGCGGCAATGGTCCCCTGTTCCGTCGCAAGCAAAACATGCGAAGCGCGAACGGAATCCTGAACCTCGCAGTCGCCATTCTTCAAAAACCGCATAATTCTCGTTTCGGATGCCGACAATTGGGTGGTCATGCCGCCATCCTCCAGGCCGTGAAGGCAATTTGCGCAATCCGTTCAAATGTCGAGACGATTGCATCGAAATCCGTATCGTCCCGCATGTCTTCCACCAGATGACAGGCATGCATGACCGTTGTCCGGTCCCGCGCAAATCCGGCGGCCACTTCGCGCATGGCCAGCCCGAAAGCCGTATGCGCAACATACATGCCGATCTGCCGAACACGGGCCACCTCACGCCTGCACCGCAGCGGCGACCGCAATTCAGCACCAGAAACACCGAACATAGCCACAAGCAAATCGATAAGGGCATCACAGAGCACAACATTCTGCTGCTCCCGCGAACGGTCGGCGATACCCTCCACCCTTTCGAGGCTAAGGCTTCGCCCATGCCGCGCAGCAAGCACCTTCAATGCTTCGAAAGCCTCCGCCCGCGTATGAATGACATCCGATAGTTCCAAAGACATTCATCTTTCCTCACCAGAATAGGAATATCTTCTTATACGGAGGAAAATGCAAGTGTGGATAAGTTTCGTGGAATAATTTGCCGTCTTTGGTTAGTTTCGACACTTCTAACATAAGCTAAGGCCTTGTCATCTCGGCATTAACTTGCTTCGGTCGATTGCGATCCATAACTATTTTACAGAAAAATCCGGCAAAATATAGGAATATTATCCAGCGCAATTCTGCATGGCTCATGCTCTTTCGCATCAGGAAATGAGGATAATTGCCATGGAAGCGGATCTGAAACACGCCCGCACCCTATTTTTTGCCCGGCAAAAACAGAATCAACTGGCTGCGATGCAGCGCATTGCCTTGCAGATCATCGCCGGTATCGATCTCGATGAGGTTCTCACGGCACCGCAGGAAGAAAAAGAGCGCACCAAACGGCGGCTGACGCGCCTTATGGAAAGGGAACGTTTGAAAGGCATGTGTGGTCACTGGAGTTATGACCTGAACCGGCACATTGCGTTGAAACAGGCTTTCGACCGGATCGGTTGAAAAGACCACTTGCTTCCGAAAATGCTGAACCCAAAACAAAATGGCCGCTATCGAAAAGCATAAGCTCAACGATAACGGCCATTTCTATAAAGTTTTCAGAACAGATGCGGTAAAGCGCAGCTCGCTCGAAATATCGGAGCGATTAAGCGTCCTTAGGCTTGCGGCCCAGGCCCATCTTCTTCGCCAGACGCGAACGAGCAGCAGCATAATTCGGAGCAACCATCGGATAATTCGGATCGAGATCCCACTTTTCGCGGTACTGTTCCGGGGTCATGTTGTAATGGGTCATCAGGTGACGCTTCAGCGACTTGAACTTCTTGCCGTCTTCGAGGCAGATGATGTAATCGTCATGAACCGACTTCTTCGGGTTGACGGCAGGCTTCGGCTTCTCAACGACGACAGGCGCTTCTTCGCGTTCGACGTGACGCTTGAAAGCGGCATGTACTTCAGCGATCAGCAGCGGCAACTCGCCAGCGCGAATCGAATTATTGCCGACATATGCGGCTACGACATCTGCAGTAAGGCTTAGAAGCAGTTCTGCGCTCTCGTCGTGCGTGTCCAGATTTTCCATAAGGTAGATTTCCTTCTTACTTTTTATTGTTGCGTAATCGACAACTGGAGATCCCCGCCTGCCATCGTCGTTACGTATTCCAAAACTCTGCCCCATCCGTTCGCGATTGCGAATATCAGTTGATAATGTCATTTGCAATAGAATTGTCAAACCACATTACATTACCAACAAGTCTTTCTTCTTGAATCGGCAAATAGAAAAACTCGAACTCAACCTTACTAAGATAGGGAAACTTTGAATCGCGATGTGTTCGCGTCGCCGCCCCTGTCATTTATTGAAGGATATGGATGAAGCCGCAGTTCACTGCCGTGCTTCCTTTAATTTGCCCGGCCAGCGTTAGCAATAGTTTTCTCCCTCAAGTTTTCTTGTACGTCGTGCAAGACTAACATGTTTCCGTTACGTAGCTTTTGGCCGCAGAATCGGGCCTCAAAAAGGCATTGCTCAAATATATTTCAACGGAATCAACTCGCTTTCGCCTTTTTGGACAACTATATAAACACCAGTATCACCCGCTAGTGGTCCGATTCCAACATTTGCATCCCTCGGTTCAAGCGCTGAGCAAATGTTGGTATCCAAAAGACCACTAGGAAGTATATGTATCTGGTGGATTTTTCGAATTTGACGTTTGAAACAGCATCTATGTCAGCCGGGATTCAAACGTCAAATTCAATCCACTAGAGCATGTCTCCCGAAAGTGGGAACCGGTTTCGGGAGAAAGACATGCGTAAAAACAAACAGATAGAGCATTTCCAATGATTCACTCAAAACAGGAAATGCTCTAGAAAGCACGGCTTACCGGCCTTGCAGCAAATCGAAACAGTTTTCATCGGAATTGTGGATGTCTCAAAGCTCCCCCCAACTTCAACCACCGCATGCAGCCAAACATCCGGTCAATGACACCCGCCACGGGATCACACGCACCGACGACTACGCCTGGTTGCGTGCGGACAATTGGCAGGAAGTATTCAAGGACCCGTCGGTTCTGTCCCCTGAAATTCGCACGCATCTGGAAGCAGAGAATGCATATCAGGCAGCGCTGATGAAGGACACGGAAGCGCTACAGAAAAGCCTGTTCGCAGAAATGCGCGGGCGCATCAAGGAAGACGACTCCTCCGTTCCCGCCAAGGATGGGCCTTTCGCCTATGGCGTGTCCTATCGCACCGGCGGCGAGCAGCCCTATTTCATTCGCACGCCACGCGATGGCGGCGCGGAAACTATCCTTCTCGACGGTGACGTCGAAGGCAAGGATAAGGCCTATTTCCGCCTTGCATCAGCCGATCATGCGCCGGATCACCAGCTTTTGATCTGGGGTTACGATGACAAGGGTTCGGAATTCTACAAGCTGAAAGTCCGTGACCTGTCGTCCATGAAAGACCTTGAAGACATCGTCACCGACACGAATGGCGGCGGTGCGTGGGATGCGGAGAGCAAGGGCTTTTTCTATACGCGCCTCGATGAGAACCACCGACCGTCCAAGGTTTTCTATCACAAGGTGGGCACGGACCAGTCTGAGGACCACCTGATCTACGAAGAGAAAGATCCAGGCTTCTTCCTCGGTGTCGGCGGCTCGGCGCTGGACGACTATATCTTCATCGACATTCATGACCATGAAACATCGGAATGCTGGTTCCTTCCTGCCAGCGATCCGGCGGCAAAACCGCAGCTCGTCATGGAGCGCAAGACCGGTACGGAATATGACATCGCGCCGGGTGGCGATGTGTTCTACATCCTGACCAATGCGGATGGCGCCAAGGATTTCAAGATTTGCCAGGCACCGGCATCAGCGCCGCAGAAGGAAAACTGGGTCGAGGTCGTGGCGGAAAAGCCGGGGCGGCTGATCCTGTCGCACTCCGCCTACAAGCATCATCTTGTCTGGATGGAACGCGATAACGGCCTGCCGCGCATCGTGATCCGTGACCGCGAAACCGGCAAGGAACATGCCATCGCCTTCGACGAGGAGGCCTATTCGCTCGGCCTTCACGGCAGCGCCGAATATGATACGGATGTGATCCGCTTCTCCTATTCATCCATGACGACGCCGGAACAGCTCTTCGACTACAATATGCGGACGCGCGAGCGGAAGCTTTTGAAGACGCAGGAAGTTCCTTCCGGTCATAATGCGCATGACTATGTCACGCGCCGGGTGTTCGCCAAGGCGTCGGACGGTGAACTGGTGCCGGTGTCCCTGCTCTATCACAAGGATACAAAGCTCGACGGCTCCGCGCCCTGCCTGCTTTATGGCTACGGCTCCTATGGCATCACCATTCCGGCAAGCTTCAGCACGTCGCGGCTCTCGCTCGTGGATCGCGGTTTCGTCTACGCCATCGCGCATATCCGCGGCGGCAAGGACAAGGGTTTTGCCTGGTATGAAAACGGCAAGCGCGACAAGAAGGTGAACACGTTCACCGATTTCATCGCTGCCGCAAGGCACCTCGTTGCCGAAGGCTTCACCAGTCATGACCGCATCGTTGCGCATGGCGGTTCGGCAGGCGGCATGCTGATGGGCGCGATTGCCAATATGGCCCCCGACGCATTTGGCGGCATCATTGCTGAAGTGCCATTCGTTGATGTGCTGAACACGATGCTGGACGACACCCTTCCGCTGACCCCGCCGGAATGGCCCGAATGGGGCAATCCGATCACATCGGAAACGGATTACCGGATCATTGCCGGCTATTCGCCCTACGACAATGTCAGCCGTCAGGCCTATCCCGCCATTCTGGCCGTGGCAGGCCTTACCGATCCGCGCGTCACGTATTGGGAGCCTGCAAAGTGGGTCGCCAGACTGCGTGAGCTCAAGACCGACAACCATCCCGTCCTGTTCCGTATCAATATGGATGCGGGCCATGCCGGGGCGTCGGGTCGCTTCTCGCGACTGGAGGAAGTCGCCTATACCTATGCCTTCGCGCTCAAGGTAACAGGCAAGGCGGGCGACACGCTCTGAGCCTCGAAAACAAGCATCGCATCCGGATTTTAGGATGCGATGCTTTCTTCATTTTTCGCATGTCTTGATCCCGAAACCGGTTCCCACCTTCGGGAGACATGCTATGGAAAAAGCACTATTTCGCTTATGATCTTATAGTATTGTTCAATAGCTATTCTTTTTAGGGAGAGACCGATGTTGCGTCAGTTCATTGCTGTTTGCCTCACTTCCGCATCGCTTGCGGTTTCCGGCCTTGTCGCGCTGCCGATGTTGGCTGAAGCGCAGGTACGCAAGGATGTCAGCGAATATGCGGGCCAGCGTTGCAGCGTGCCGAAAAGAGGCAGCGGCATTATCGTCGGCCAGTTCAGCGGCGTGGACGACTCGCCCTTCATCACAGGCGGCGACGGACTGGTTCCGATAGACCGTGTCCGGTGCTTCAGCAGCATGTCTGAATGCAAGGGCTGGCTCTATACGATGCAGAGCAAATATACCAATGCTGGCGCCGCTACTCTGGTGCGTTGCACCAAGCGCTGAAGCTGAACATAAAAACTGCGGTTTTCACGAAGCCTCACGAATGGCATCCTCCCAACACTTGATGCATCGCCTTCGGGCGTCATCTTCGGTTTGGGAGGATCGGAAATGCAGCAGGCCAGTTATGTACATGGTGCGAGCGACAAGCTTCTCATCGGCAAAACGATCGGTCGGCATCTCGACCAGATCGCGGAAAAATATCCCGGCCGTCCTGCCGTCATCGTCCGGCACCAGAATATCCGGCTGACCTATTCCGAACTGAGACAACTGACCGACCGGCTTGCCGAAGGCTTCCTCGCCATCGGGCTTCGCCCCGGCGAACGTCTCGGCATATGGTCGCCGAACAATCTCGAATGGATTCTCACCCAGTTTGCGAGCGCAAAGGCGGGTCTGATCCTCGTCAACATCAACCCGGCCTATCGGGCGCATGAACTGGAATATGTGCTGGGGAAAGTCGAATGCGCAGCACTCATCCTCGCGCCGTCACTGAAAACCAGCAACTATATCGATATCCTGCGCAGCATCGTACCTGAACTCGATGAGGCCCGCCCCGGCCATTTGATGTCCGAGCGGCTTCCCACCCTGCGCTGCGTGATCCGGCTGGGTGCGGAACAGACGCCGGGCATGCTGAATTTCGACGATGTCGCCCAATCCGGCGATGAAGTCACCGGGCAAGAACTGGCGCAACTTGCCGAAGAACTGCAATTTGACGATCCCATTAATATCCAGTTCACCAGCGGCACGACCGGCAGCCCGAAGGGCGCAACGCTCTCGCATCACAATATCCTCAATAACGGGTTTTTCGTCGGCGAGGCGATGCAGCTTTCCGAACAGGACCGGCTCTGCATCCCGGTGCCGTTCTATCATTGCTTCGGCATGGTGCTCGGCAATCTTGCCTGCGTGACCCATGGTTCCTGCATGGTGATCCCGAACGAAAGTTTCGATCCGCTCCTGACGCTCCAGACCGTTGAAGAGGAGCAATGCACCGGCCTTCATGGCGTGCCGACAATGTTCATTGCGATGCTGGATCAGCCGGAATTCAGCCGTTTCAACCTCACCAGCCTGCGCACCGGCATCATGGCCGGATCGCCCTGCCCCATTGAAGTGATGCGGCGTGTGGTGAGCGAGATGCACCAGAGCGAAATCACCATCGCCTATGGCATGACGGAAACTAGCCCGGTCAGCTTTCAGAGTTCGACGACCGATCCACTGGAACGGCGCGTTTCCACCGTCGGGCGCATCCATCCGCATCTGGAGGTGAAGATCGTCGATGCGGATGGCAAGGTGGTGCCGCGTGGCGAAAAGGGCGAATTGCTGACGCGGGGCTACAGCGTCATGCGCGGCTACTGGAACGATGCGGAAAGTTCAGCTGGCGCCATAGACGATGCGAGCTGGATGCACACGGGAGACCTCGCGACGATAGACGAAGAAGGCTATTGCAACATCGTCGGGCGCATCAAGGATCTCATCATTCGCGGCGGCGAGAACATCTACCCGCGCGAGATTGAAGAGTTCCTCTTCACCCATCCCGCGATCAGCGACGTCCAGATATTCGGCATCCCCGATAGAAAGTTCGGTGAAATCATCTGCGCCTGGGTCAAGCTGCACAAGGATGGCCAGCTTTCTGAAGAGGAACTGGCCGAATATTGCCGACAGCGCATCGCGCATTACAAGGTTCCGGCCCATATCCGATTCGTGGATCAGTTTCCGATGACCGTAACCGGCAAGATCCAGAAATTCGTCATGCGGCAGATCATGATCGAGGAACTGGAATTGCAGGAAATTCGAACAGCGTAATTATCTCGTCACCTCACGAGGCATATTCTCCTAGAGCGGGATGTTTGTAAGTTTTATCGCCGTCTCGCTCTAAGTTTTTGTTTGAGCATGATTTTATCCGAAAGCCGGTTCCCACTTTTCGGATACATGCTCTAATATTTTCGCTCATGGCGGCTTGCAAAGCGAAGGCGAGAATGCATATTACGTAAACGTAAGATTTTTGGGAGAGTTTCCATGGAAGAACTGATCGCACGCATCACCTCCAAAGTTGGCATCGATGCGGCAACGGCAGAAAAGGCAGTCGGCATGATCCTCGCCTTCCTGCAGAAGGAAGGCCCGGCAGCGGAAGTCCAGAAGCTTCTGGCAGCATTCCCCGGCGCTGAAGAAGCAATCGCGCAGGTCAAGGGCGGCGGCTTCCTGTCCGGCCTGATGGGCGGCGTGATGGGTCTCGGCTCCCAGCTCATGGGTGCTGGTCTGGGCATGGGTGAAATTTCCGGCGTTGCCAAGGAAACCATCCGCTTTGCCAAGGAAAAGGCTGGTGACGAACCAGTTGATGCCGTCATCGGCGCAATTCCGGGCCTCGGCCAGTTCGTCTGATTAAAGTTTACATGCTCGAAAAGGCCCCGGTTTCCGGGGCCTTTTTATTTGGACAGCCTGGAGCCTCTCCTGCTTTGATTGAACCATTGGAAATGCTCTCTCTTTGTCTTCACGCATGTCTTTATCCCGAAACCGGATGCAGCCGCGTGAATGATGGACTGATTTCCTCCGCAGGAGGCTCGCACTTTTGCTGAAAAACCTTCAGTATAAAACAATAGTATTTAAGTCATGTTTTTCACGATAACGTGAATCCAATGTATTAATCCCTATAAATTCAGAATGATACTTGCCACACTGGGGATTTACTCGATGCGATGATTGCAATGTCCAGGATTGTATCGGATATTTGAACCAAGGGAGAATTTTTGTTCATTTTTTAAATATGGAGAATCGTATGCGTTTGTTTTTCCTGACTGTCAGCTCTGCAGCGGTATTGATTGCCGGTGTCGCACAGGCTGACGTCATCGCTGATCGTCAGGCAATCATGAAGGACCTTGGACGTTCGGTTGGGTCGATTGCTCCCATGGTCAAGGGCGAGAAGCCGTTCGACGCAGCCACAGCTCTTGCTGCACTCGAAAAAATCGATGCCGACGCCAAGAAGCTGGACGTGGACACGCTGTTCCCTGCTGGTTCTGATCAGGGTGACACCGAAGCTTCTCCGAAAATCTGGGAAAACAAGGACGACTTCGTCAAGCACGTCGAAAAATTCCAGACCGATGCCGCAGCAGCACTGGCAGCCAAGCCGCAGGATCTGGATGCGCTGAAGCCAGCCTTCCAGCAGGTCGCCGCCAATTGTGGTTCCTGCCATCAGGCCTTTCGCGTCAAGAAGAACTGATCTTCACTGTTGACACAGAGCACACCGGACGGAAACATTCGGTGTGCTGGATGTGAGTGGCGCGGTGCCAATGCCCCGCGCTCTAACGACCCTGTTGAATGACAGCCATAAGAGCGGTCCGCAATCGCCGGAACCGCCAGACGGGAACGGATGGAATGGTCCGAAAACTGGCATATGTCGCAGGCGCCGTGGTCGTCCTTGGAGCTGCGGCTTTCTGGATTCTGACCACACCGCAAAAGGTGGACGCGACCGTGCTGGACGCGATGAAGCCCGGCGACCCCGTCAAGGGCGAACAGGTTTTCTGGGCGGGCGGCTGCGCTTCCTGCCATGCCGCACCCGGTGCCTCGGGTGATGCGCGCAAGGTGCTGGCGGGCGGCCATGAGCTGGTTTCAGATTTCGGGACTTTCATTGCGCCCAATATTTCCCCGTCCGAGCAGGGAATTGGAACCTGGACTATTCAGGATTTTGCCAACGCGATGCTGAAAGGCGTCGGAAAGCAGGATGAGCATCTTTATCCGTCCTTCCCCTACACCTCTTATACAAGGATGCAGCCGCAGGATGTGGCCGACCTCTTTGCCTTTATGAAAACGCTGCCGCCTTCCGACAATGTCGCGGCCCCGCATAAGCTCTCCTTCCCTTTCAATATCCGGCGAGGGCTCGGCCTCTGGAAGCAGCTTTACCTGACCGACCGGCCAGCGGTGGAAATCGCAAATGCTTCCGATCATGTGAAGCGCGGCCAGTATCTGACAGAAGCGCTTGGCCATTGCGGCGAATGCCACACGCCGCGCAACACAATTGGCGGGCTGGATACCGGCAAATGGCTGGCCGGAGCACTGTCACCGGAAACCGGCAGCGACGGAAAACGAGGCGTTGTTCCGAACATCACGCCGGACGAAGCGGGCATCGGCGGCTGGAGCGAGAAAGACATCTCCTACGCGTTGCAAAGCGGCTTTACCCCGGATTTCGATTCGCTTGGCGGCTCGATGACCGACGTGGTTGCGAATATGGCTCATATTGCCGAAGCGGATCGCAATGCCATTGCCGCCTATCTGAAAGCCATTCCGGCGCACCCGAACGGCTATCCGGCGCGTTGAGGGCCGCGATCCGGCATAATCTTATCGATCCTCGTTTCACTCCGGCCGGATTTTGCTCTATATCGTAAGCTATACCAAGTCTCATCGAGTTTGACTCATCGTGACTTGGTTAAGCCCGTGCGGCAATTGAGCATTTTCAGGGCGTGATGCCTTAGCATCTTGGCGCCCTGCTATTATAGTTGAACAGAGGGAGCAAGCTGCCTGATGACTGCCGAAGACGCTATTTTTCTTGGCGCGAGCCGCAAGCCTGACGACTCCTACCAGCAGCCGGAATATCTAGCGCTGAAATACGGCAACCGGCACGGCCTCGTCACCGGCGCGACCGGCACGGGTAAAACGGTCACGCTGCAGGTTCTGGCCGAAAGCTTTTCGGCGGCTGGCGTTCCCGTTTTCTGCGCCGACATCAAGGGCGACCTTTCCGGCATTGGCGCCATCGGCGTTCAAAATGACGGCCTCATCAAGCGTGCGGCGGAAGTGAAGCTCGACCCGTACGAAATGCGCGCCGCGCCTGTGATCTTCTGGGATATTTTCGGGGAACAGGGCCATCCCGTCCGCGCTACCATTTCAGAGATGGGGCCGCTGCTCCTGTCGCGCCTGATGAGCCTGACCGATGCGCAGGAAGGCGTGCTGAACATTGCCTTCCGCCTGGCGGATGAAGAAGGCTTGCTGCTTCTGGACCTGAAGGATTTGCAGGCCATTCTCGCTGAAATGGCGGAGCGCTCGGCAGAGCTTTCCGGTAAGTACGGCAATGTGAACAAGGCTTCGGTGGGCGCGATCCAGCGTTCGCTTCTGGTCCTCGATCAGCAGGGCGGCTCGAAATTCTTCGGGGAACCAGCGCTCAAGATTTCGGACCTTATGCGCACCACGACCGACGGGCGTGGCGTGGTGAGCGTGCTCGCCGCCGACAAGCTGATGATGAGCCCGCGGCTCTATTCCACCTTCCTGCTCTGGCTGATGTCGGAACTGTTCGAGGAACTGCCGGAAGTCGGCGATCCCGACAAGCCGCGGCTCGTCTTCTTCTTCGATGAAGCCCACCTCCTCTTCGATGAAGCACCGAAGGCATTGATCGACCGCGTCGAGCAGGTGGTGCGCCTGATCCGCTCCAAGGGCGTCGGCGTTTATTTCGTGACACAGAACCCGCTCGACGTGCCGGAAACGGTTCTGGCACAGCTTGGCAATCGCGTGCAGCACGCACTTCGAGCCTATACGCCGCGCGAAACCAATGCCGTGAAGACCGCAGCCGATACGTTCCGTCCGAACCCGGATTTCAACACGTTCCAGGCGATCACCAGTCTCGCCACCGGTGAAGCGCTGGTTTCCACGCTTCAGGCAAAAGGCGTGCCTTCCATCGTGCAGCGCACGCTCATGCGTCCACCTTCATCGCGCATCGGACCGCTGACACCGGAAGAACGCGCCAGGATCATCGCGGCAAGCCCGGTTGCCGGGCAATATGATCAGGTTGTGGACCGTGATTCCGCTTTTGAAATGCTGGCCCGCAAGGCGCAGAATGCAGCAGCAGCCCAGCAAAAGACCAAGGAAGAGGAAGAAGGCGGTGGTGGCATTCTTGGCGATCTCGTCGGCACCGCACTCGGCACTGGCCGTCGCTCCGGCCGCCAGACGGTTGCGGAAGCCGCGATGAAATCCGTCGTCCGCTCGGTCGGCAATTCGCTTGGCCGCGCACTGGTGCGCGGCATTCTCGGCGGCTTCAAACGATAGAAAGCGCGGGAGCATTTCCTGTTTTGACTGAACCAGTGGAAATGCTCTATCCGTTTGTTTTTCAAGCATGTCTCCCGAAATCGGTACCCGCGTTCGGGAGACATGCTTGAGAATCACGCCTTCGCCGGTTTGGCGAGAGCGTAGGCTACGAGGGCATTGGCGTGACCATGTCCCATCTCGAATTCCGACTTCAGCCAGTTGACGATTTCCATATGCTTGTCGCCCTTTCGCTGCTCAATCAGCGAAAGCCAATGCTGGACAGGCTGTCCGTACTTTTTCTCGATGGACGGGAAATAGGACGCAGGCCCCTTCACGGCTTCCTTGGCAGTTTTTTCCTCGGACATGACTTCCCTCCCCTTGTTCCGACGATTTGTCCGCGCGGAAAGTGACTTATTTTCAAGGCGGCGGCAAGTTGGCGCGGCACAATAGAAAAAGCCCCGGACAGTTAGCTGTCCGGGGCTTTGCAATCTGCCGTTTCGGCACTCGCAATTACATCACCAGAATTGGTGACTTCGCCGGAACGCGATCGTAGAGATCGATGATGTCCTGGTTCAGGAAGCGTACGCAGCCCGAAGAGACCGCCTTGCCGATGGACCACCATTCCGGATTACCGTGCAGGCGGTACAGCGTGTCTTTGCCGTCCTGGAAAATATAGAGTGCGCGGGCGCCGAGCGGGTTCTTGAGGCCCGGAGCCATGCCGCCGTTCTTGGCGCTGTACTGCACCAGTTCCGGCTGGCGGGCGACCATTTCATCCGGCGGGGTCCAGCGCGGCCACTGGCGCTTGTACTGGATCACAGCACGGCCAGACCATGCGAAGCCTTCGCGACCGATGCCGACGCCGTAGCGCATCGCCTGTCCATTTTCGAGGACGAGATAGCAGAAGCGGTTAGCCGTATCGATGACGATCGTACCGGGCAGTTCGCCGGTTGGGTCCTGCACAACCTGACGCAGGAAGCGCTTGTCCATCTTCTGGATCGGAATTGCCGGAAGCTGGAAGCCGCCATCCTCGACGGCGGCGTACATCTGCGCCCATCCGCCATAGGAAGAATCGACATTGGCCTGCGGGGTGCGGTTGATCGGGTTGCCCGACTGATCCACATCGATGATTGGAACATTCTGCCCCAACTGAGCGCAACCGGCCAGACCGGCGGCCGCTGTTGCTGTCATTGCCGTCAGAAAGGAACGGCGGGTAAGGGTCGTTTGCATATGAAAACCAGTTTGGTGACGGGAGGAGTTACAGATACACATTCAGGGTTAACGAATTGCGACCCGGCCAATTGTGGCAGATGCGCGGTGAGCTGTCGAAACGGCCTCAAACGGCTGTTTCCGGTGTTCGGTTGCACGGAAAACGCCCGAGAAATGTGGCGTACGCCCGTTCGTAATGCGGCCTAAACGTGGCGAAAGCCCACCAGCATGGCTCGTGTTGCAGCCGCGACACAATTTTGGGTGCAGGAGCCTGCTTTCCATAAACCGGGAAAGTTCAAATTTTAGTGATTACTCAATCAAGCAATTGGAGACTTGGCAGAATCAATGCCGGAGCGAACTGCTTGTATTCGTCGGGCTGGTTCGACCGGTTGATCCAGACCCCGCGCATACCGAACCGTACCGCACCTGCCACATCCCAGCGGTTCGAGGACTGGAACGAGATTGCGGAAGGATAAAGCCGCCATTGCAGGGTGACGAGCTCATAGACCGCCGGGGCGGTCTTGTATTTCCTGACTTCATCGACCGAAATCACATCATCGAGCAGGACGTCGAGCGCTGCCGAACGAACGGCGGATTCCAGCATCGCGGGTGAGCCGTTGGAAAGAATTGCAAGCCGTGCGCCCTTTTCCTTCAGGCTTTTGAGGGCCGCTGGCACTTCTGGATAGCAATCGAGCTTCCAATAGGCGTCGAGCAGGTCATTGCGCAGCGCCGGATCGACAGAAGGGTAGCGTGCGAATGCGAAATCGAGCGAATCCTCGGTCAGCTTCCAGAAATCGCTATAGGCACCCATCAGGCTCAGCACCCAGGAATATTCGAGCTGCTTTGCGCGCCACAGTTCGGAAAATGCCCGTCCGTCCGGCCCGGCTTTGTCTGCATGTCGCCGCACCGCCGAATGGACATCGAATAATGTGCCATAAGCGTCGAAGACATAAGAACTGTGGGACACCGTTTCCTCCTGTGAGGGTCCGCCACGCATCGCGAAGCATAAAATCTAGAATTGCGCCATCCTACTTTGATTTCAATAATAATTCATTGTCTTGAAGCTGAATTGCACATTCGCGCCATTGCCGCCCGCACCGATGCGGCCTATGTAGATTCCGCACGCAAGTTTTGAGGCAGCATCTGCTCGGCCCGCCGCAAGCTGCCCACGTAAATTGCCATGTAAGCAGAAAGAAAAGAGGAGAGTTTCCAATGGCTTTCGAACTGCCCGCCCTGCCGTATGACTATGACGCCCTTGCGCCCTTCATGTCGCGCGAGACGCTTGAACTTCATCACGACAAGCACCATCAGGCCTATGTCACCAATGGCAACAAGCTGCTTGAAGGCTCTGGCCTCGAAGGCAAGAGCCTTGAAGAGATCGTCAAGGAAAGCTACGGCAAGAACCAGGGCCTCTTCAACAATGCTGGCCAGCACTACAACCACATCCTGTTCTGGAAGTGGATGAAGAAGAACGGCGGCGGCAAGAAGCTGCCGGGCAAGCTTGAAAAGGCAATCGAGTCCGATCTTGGCGGCTACGACAAGTTCCGTGCGGATTTCATCGCTGCCGGTGTCGGCCAGTTCGGTTCGGGCTGGGCCTGGCTGTCGGTCAAGGACGGCAAGCTTGAAATCTCCAAGACCCCGAACGGCGAAAACCCGCTGGTTCATGGCGCAACGCCGATCCTCGGCGTCGATGTGTGGGAACATTCCTACTATGTCGATTATCGCAATCTGCGTCCGAAATACCTCGAAGCCTTTGTCGACAGCCTCATCAATTGGGAATTCGTCGAAGAGCTGTACGAAAAGGCCTGATGCCTTTCGTGCAGGAATAAAGAGAAACCCCGGTTTTGCCGGGGTTTTTTGTTGCTGCTATTCCTTGATTACCTGCACACCTACATGTTGCGCGCGCCCTGCTCCCCATCCGGCGATAGCAGCGCCCAACCCCAACACGGCGAAGAAGAGGCCACAGGCGGTAAAGCTGCCCGTCGCGCTGTGGATCAACCCCACGATCAGCGGGCCGATTGCGGCAAGCGTATAGCCCACGCACTGCGCCATGCCGGACAAATGCGCCGCCGTGTGCGAATCCGGCGCCCGCAGCACGATCACCATCATGGCGGCGGCGATGAGACCGCCCTGCCCGATGCCCTGAATGACCGCCAGTCCCCAATAGGTCCATAGCGGCAAATAGAGAAAGCCGATCAACGGCAAGGCTGCACAGGCGCAGAGAATGACATTGAGCAGGCTCTGGTTCTTCTGGCGCGTGGCAATGGAAGGCACTGCGAGACAGGTAATGACCTGCGCCAATATCGAAAAGGAAACCAGACCGCCTGCCGCTACTGGGCTGAGGCCCTGTTCGCGCAGGATAGGCGCCAGCCATCCGAAAACGATATAGGCAGTGGAGGATTGCAGCCCCATAAACAGGGTTACCTGCCAGGCCAGCTTGTCCTTCCACAAGCCGATCACCTTGAAACCCGAATGGGCGACATTGTGTTTCGCACGCATGGCCTGCGGCAGCCACAACAGTAGAACGACTGCCGCCGGAACAGCCCAGAATGCCAGAGCGAGGTTCCAGGAACCGCCGAGCATCCCCTTGATGGGAATGGTGAACCCGGCTGCGGAGGCAGCGCCGCCGCATAGCGCCATCGTATAAAGACCTGTCATGATGGCCGCAGTTTTCGGGAAATCACGCTTGACGACGCCCGGAAGCAGCACGTTGCCTGTCGCAATGGCGGCACCGGCCAATGCTGCGCCGATATAGAGCGAATAGAACGAACCGAAGCCGCGAATGGCGGTGCCAACAGTCAGCACGACCAGCACGAAAAGCAGGACACGTTCGGCGCCGAAACGCTGCGCCAGCCGTGGTGCAAACGGCGCAAAGACGCCAAGGCAGACAACCGGCAAAGTGGTCAGAATACCGGCCGCAATGGACGACATGCCGGTGGCATCGATGATTTCCGGCAAAAGCACGGAAACGCTGGAAAATACCGGTCGCAGATTGGCGGCGATCAGCACGAGGCTCAGACCCAGCAAAATGCGCATCGCCTTGCTTGGCGGTTGCTGGACTGGCGGCGGCGGAACGCTGTCCACCTCAGCGTCGACCAGCGCTTCTGGCTGCAGCATCGCCTCGTTTTCTGCCGCTTCCGACAGGGCTGTGTTCGTGTGGCTCATGATGCCAGCAACCTTTCAAGTTCTTCAATCAGGGGCGCCATGAAGCGACGAACCGTTGCACCGGCCTTGTCAGGATCACCCGAGGCGATGGCTTCAACGATCTGTCGGTGCGCTTCATGGTTTGGCTCGGGCAGTTCGCCGTCGAGCGTGGCTTCTATGGATTCGCGAATGGAGGCGGAGAAAAAGGCATAGACCTCGATCAGTGCGCTGTTGCCCGAGGCCGCAACAATGGCCTCATGAAAGGCAAAGTCTCGGGCCACGAAAGTTGCCCGGTCGAGTTCATCACGATTGCCGCGCTGTGCCAGCATTTTCTCCAGATGGACAATCCCCTTGGACGTGATGCGCAAGGCGGCGAGCCGTGCCGCCTCCGTTTCCAGAACTGCCCGGGTCTCGAAGCGGTCGCGCAGGCTGGTATGGCGGATGCGGTCGAGGCTGCGCGCCGTGTCGGCTGTGGAGCGGACATAGGTTCCCGAACCCTGCCGGGTTTCGAGCATTCCCTGTGCCACCAGCGCCCGCACAGCTTCCCGTACCGTGCCGCGACTGACATCAAGTGTTGCAGAAAGTGCTGCTTCATTTGGCAACTGGTCGCCTATCGTCCAGCGTCCGGACGTGATTTCTCCGCGCAATGCCTGCGTGGCCGAATCCGTCAATGTCTTGCGGGATATTGCCTTCATACCTTCACCAAAGTCATCTGATGACTTGATGAATTAGACCTACGTAATGAAGCTGTCAACCGTCATGAAGAAAGCTGATTGCGGGCTGGTGAGGCGGATTTGATAATCCTGTTGTCACACTGGTATCCACTGCCGCATTCCGTTAACAATTTTCGCGCAAAGTGCCCCATAATCCAGCCGCTCGAGATTTCGGGCCAGACTTCAGGTGCCAGTATGATCACACTTTACAGCCTTTCCGGAGACCACCTCGAACAAGTGGAAGTAGAGCCCGGTACTCCGTTGCCCGAGAATGTGATCTGGATCGATCTGTTTGCTCCCTGCGTCAACGAAGACAGTATTGTCGAGGCATGGATGGGCATTTCAATCCCGACCCGCGAAGACATGACGGAGATCGAGGAATCGAGCCGCTTCTATATGGAAACCGGCGCACAATATCTCACCGTGCCTATCCTGCACGCGGTCGATCTCGACCATCGCGAGCTTGCTCCGGTCACCTTCATTCTGCACGGATCACGGCTGATAACCGTGCGCTATGCCAATCCGAAATCGTTCAGCACCTATATCCTCCGTTCGACCAAGCCGGGCAGCGGGCTGATATCAGCCAAGTGCTCGGGCCTGTCGATCATGCTTGGCATCACCGAAGCCACCACGAACCGGCTTGCCGATATTCTGGAAGGCGTGGCGGGCAAAATCGATGCGGCCTCGCACTCCATCTATCGCCGCCAGCCGAAAGCCCGCCCGATGACGACGGAGGATTTCCGGCACATATTGACCCAGATCGGTGGACAGGGAACCTTCCTCTCGCGAATGCGCGAAAGTCTGGCGGGTATCAGCCGCATGCTGGTCTATCTGTCGGCCATCAACAATCCGGCAGCCGGCAAGAAGGAAACGCGTAGCTGGATCAAGTCGCTGGAGCGCGACACGCAATCCCTGACCGCCTATGTGGATTTTCTGTCCAATAAGGTTACGTTTCTGCTCGATACGATCGTCGGGCTGATTTCGGTTGAACAGAACGCCATCATCAAGATTTTCTCTGTGGCGGCGGTTGGTTTCATGCCGCCCACGCTCGTGGCTTCCATCTATGGCATGAACTTCTCCTTCATGCCGGAATTGCAATCGCCATGGGGCTATCCGATGGCGCTTGGTTTGATGGTCGCTTCTGCCCTGCTGCCGCTCTATTACTTCCGCCGCAAGGGCTGGCTGTAGCTTGTGGTGACAACACAGGCTCACCATGTTATATCATGCGTTATAACATAGGAGAAAAGCCATGAACGTAACCCTGCGCAAAATCGGCAATTCCGACGGTGTGATCATCCCGAAAGAAATGCTGGAGCAGTTGAACGTGCAAACTGGCGACACTCTGGTCCTGACCGCAGACAAGGATGGGCTGAGACTGACCAGGAGCACGGAAGACCCGGAAATCTTCGAGAAGAAAATGAAGATCGCCCGCGAGCGGATGAAAAAATACGAGACCGCTTATCGCGTGCTCGCTCAATGATTGAGTTTCATTCGCGGGCTTTCATAGAAGCGCTGCATCAGGAGCAGTTGCGTTTGCATGGCGGTGCAACCGGCATTCGCGATACCGGCTTGCTTGATTCAGCACTTGCGCGTCCGCTGCAAAAGGAAGCCTATGGCGATCCGGATATTTTCGACCTGGCGGCGGCCTATCTGTTCGGTGTGCTGAAAAACCACCCCTTCGTGGACGGCAACAAGCGAACAGGGCTGGCTGCCGCCGACTTGTTTCTTTATTTCAATGGTTTCAGTCTTGAGGCCGAACAGGAAGACATTATCCAACTCGTCCTGATGGTTTCGACGAGTGAAATTGATGAAACCGGCGCCGCAGCGTTTTTTCGTGACCATACGGTCGCGATAGAAGAAGACTAAACAACCTTCAGCGATACGATTTCCCATTCGACATTATTGATTTTCACGACATCGCCGACCGGCTTGCCGAATAACAGAATGGCAACGGGCGCCACGTGGGAAATCTTGCCGTTTGATGGGTCGGCCTCGTCCTCGCCCACGATGGTCCAGCGACGGACCTTGCCGTCGTCCAGATTTTCCAGTTCCACCGTCATGCCGAAACGCACGACATCACTGTCGGAAGCGGGAACCGAAAGCTCGGCATTTTCGCGCCGCGCTGTCCAGTAGCGCAGATCACGCGAGATACGCGCAATCGCCGAACGCTCGCCCGCCACATTGGCATCTGCCAGCTCACGCTGCAGCCGGGCGATTTCATCCTCGATCATCTTCAGGCCCGTCGGCGTGACGAGATTGCGATGCGGACTGACCGGGCGCTCGCCAAGATCGGTCGGCGCATCATCCTGTTCCTTGGTAAAAGCTCTGCTCATCAGTTGAATGTAAGCAGTTGGCACATCCCCGGCAAGCCTCCTTGCCAGATAAGCCACCCACTGTTGCGATGGTAAATGCATGATTTGCACATCTGGTTTTTATTGATTGATGAGTCAATCAACGTTAAACTGGCGGATAATTAGCCTGAGAGCGGACCACGATTATGCCCAAGATCGGGATGGAACCCTTGCGGCGGCGCGAACTGATCGACGCCGCCATTCGTACAATCGGCCAGCGCGGTTCGCTGGATGTGACCGTCGCGCAGATCGCGCATGAGGCGGGCGTTTCGCCTGCGCTCGCGCATCATTATTTCGGCGGCAAGGACAAGCTCATCCTGGCCACAATGCGCCATCTGCTGCGCGAACTGGGACAGGATCTCAACGCCGCCATCGGGCAAGCCGAAACGCCGCAGGAACGTATCGCGGCCATCATAGCGGTCAATTTTTCCGCATCGCAGTTCACGCAGGAAACCATTGCTGCCTGGCTTACCTTCTATGTGCACGCGCAGCAGTCGGAGGATACGCGTCGGCTCCTGCGTATCTATGCGCGCCGCCTGCATTCGAACCTCGTTTTCGCGCTTGAACACCTGACCACGCGCGAGCGGGCAAGCCGCATTGCCGAGGGCGCTGGTGCCATGATCGATGGCCTCTACATCCGTCATGCGCTCGGTGCGGATGCGCCCAATGCAGCCTCGGCGATTGCGCTGGTGGAGGATTACATCGCGGTTCAGCTTTTGGGCCAGTTTGCGGGGGAGAAATGAGTATGGAAGCGGATTTCGTCATCATCGGCTCTGGCTCCGCCGGATCGGCCATGGCGTATCGCCTGTCGGAAGACGGTCGCTATTCGGTGATCGTCATCGAATATGGCGTGCCCGATGTTGGCCCCCTGATCCAGATGCCGGCTGCCCTCTCCTTCCCCATGAATATGGAAACCTATGACTGGGGCTTTTCCACCGAACCGGAACCGCATATTGGCGGGCGCAGCCTTGTTACGCCGCGCGGCAAGGTGCTGGGCGGCTCATCTTCGATCAACGGCATGGTCTATGTGCGCGGTCATGCCCGCGACTACGACCACTGGTCGCAAAGCGGTGCGCGCGGCTGGGCCTATGCCGATGTTCTGCCCTATTTCAAGCGGATGGAAAATTCAAGCGGCGGTCAGGAAGGCTGGCGCGGCACCAACGGCCCGCTCTATATCCAGCGCGGCAAACGCGACAATCCGCTGTTCCATGCCTTTGTCGAGGCAGGCCATGAAGCGGGCTTTGAAGTCACGGAAGACTATAATGGCGAGAAGCAGGAAGGCTTCGGCCCGATGGAGCAGACGATCCATAATGGTCGTCGCTGGTCTGCCGCCAATGCCTATCTGAAACCGGCCCTCAAGCGCCCGAATGTCAAGCTGGTCAAGGGCCTTGCGCGCAAGATCGTGCTCGAAGGCAAGCGCGCGGTTGGTGTTGAGATCGAGGCAGGCCGCAGCTTCTCGACCATCCGTGCGCGGCGTGAAGTCATCATTGCCGCCTCGTCGATCAATTCGCCGAAGCTCCTGATGCTCTCCGGCATCGGCGCTGCCGCACAGCTGAAAGAACACGGAATTGAAGTGGTCGCCGACCGTCCCGGCGTCGGGCAGAACCTGCAGGACCATCTGGAAGTCTATATCCAGCAGGAATGCACGCAGCCGATCACGCTCTACTCCAAACTGAACCTGTTTTCCAAAGCGAAGATTGGTGCAGAATGGCTGTTCTTTAAGACCGGCGACGGCGCAACTAACCATTTCGAATCTGCGGCTTTCGTGCGCTCGAAGGCTGGCGTGGAATATCCCGATATCCAATATCACTTCCTGCCGGTTGCGATCCGCTATGACGGCAAGGCCGCAGCGCAATCACACGGTTTTCAGGCCCATGTCGGGCCGATGCGGTCAAAGTCGCGTGGCAGCGTGACGCTTCGCTCGGCCAATCCGCGTGAAAAGCCTGTCATCAAGTTCAATTATATGTCGCATGAGGACGACTGGGCCGACTTCCGCCACTGTGTACGGCTGACCCGTGAGATCTTCGGACAGGCCGCGTTCAATCCCTATCGGGGAGCGGAAATCCAGCCCGGCGCGCATGTTCAAAGCGACGATGAAATCGACAATTTCATCAAGGAACACGTCGAAAGTGCCTTCCATCCATGCGGCACGTGCAAAATGGGTGCGGTTGACGATCCTTTTGCCGTGGTCGATGCTGAATGCCGGGTGATCGGTGTCGAAGGTTTGCGCGTTGCGGATTCATCCATCTTCCCGCGCATCACCAACGGCAATCTCAACGGCCCGTCGATCATGGTCGGCGAAAAGGCTTCCGATCATATTCTTGGCCGCACACCGCTCGCGCGTTCCAATCAGGAGCCGTGGATCAATCCGCGGTGGCAAGTTTCTGATCGCTGACGCGATCTAGGGGAATAGGGCAGTAAGGCAGTAGGGCAATATGTGAGGTCGTGTTCCCCGTGCTTAAAAACATACTGCCTTATTGCCGTACTGCCCTATTGCCTTACACAAGGAACCAACAATGAAAGCACAACCCAAAGCCTCGCATTTTATCGGCGGCGCATTCGTTGAAGACAAGACAGGCAAGCCTTTGCCGGTCATCTATCCGGCAACCGGGGAGGAAATCGCCAGGCTCTATTCCGCGACGCCCGACGTGATCGAAGCGGCTTACGCGGCAGCGCTGAAGGCGCAGGACGAATGGGCCGCGCTGAAACCTGTCGAGCGCGGACGCATCCTGCGCCGCACGGCAGATATCCTGCGTGAGAAGAACAAAAAGCTGTCGAAGCTCGAAACGCTCGATACCGGCAAGGCGCTTCAGGAAACTCTGGTGGCGGATGCCGCTTCGGCAGCCGATGCGCTGGAGTTTTTCGGCGGTATCATTTCCGGCTTCAACGGCGAGTTCGTGGAACTTGGCGGTTCGTTTGCCTACACGCGCCGCGAAGCGCTGGGCATCTGCGTCGGTATCGGCGCATGGAACTATCCGATCCAGATCGCCGCGTGGAAATCGGCGCCTGCACTCGCCATGGGCAATGCCTTTATCTTCAAGCCGTCCGAAAATACGCCGCTTTCAGCGCTCGCATTGGCTGAAGCCTATAAGGAAGCCGGCCTCCCTGACGGCTTGTTCAATGTCGTGCAGGGTTTCGGCGATGTCGGCGCGGCACTCGTCAATCATCGCCTCACGGCCAAGGTTTCGCTGACCGGCTCGGTGCCGACCGGCAAGCGTATCATGGCCCAGGCAGGCGAACATCTGAAGCATGTCACCATGGAACTTGGCGGCAAGTCGCCGATCATTGTGTTCGACGATGCTGACCTTGAAAGCGCCATTGGCGGCGCGATGCTGGGTAATTTCTATTCGACCGGGCAGGTCTGTTCAAACGGCACCCGCGTCTTTGTTCATAAGAACCTGCGCGAGCGCTTTGTCGAACGACTGGTCGAACGCACGCGCAAAATTCGCATCGGCGACCCGCTGGATGAAGCCACCCAGATGGGGCCGCTCGTCAATGGAGCCCAGCGTGACAAGGTGCTGTCCTATATCGAAAAGGGCAAGGCAGAAGGCGCAACGCTTGCCTGCGGCGGTGGCGTACCGAAACTGCAAGGCTTCGATAAAGGCTATTTCATCGAGCCGACCATCTTCACGGATGTAACCGACGACATGACCATCGCTCGCGAGGAAATCTTCGGGCCAGTGATGAGCGTTCTGGAATTTTCCGACGAGGATGAAGTGATTGCGCGCGCCAACGATACCGAATTCGGTCTGGCGGCAGGCGTGTTCACCGCCGATATCGCACGCGGCCATCGCGTGATTGGTCAGATCAAGGCCGGTACGTGCTGGATCAATGCCTATAATCTGACACCGGTGGAGGTACCCTTCGGCGGTTACAAACAATCCGGCATCGGACGCGAGAACGGCATTGCCGCCCTCGCTCATTACAGCCAGATCAAGACCGTCTATGTCGAGATGGGCAAGGTCGACAGCCCTTATTGACCGCTGAAATCAGCCCGCGGAACCGCATTCGGTTCTGCGGGCGTCGGCATACAATCATAACGGTAAAGCTGCGGCGACGGCACCGCCTGCGGATAGACAATAGCACGCTGCGACCGTTGACTGGCGGGAACTGACGGTGAATTCCAGAGAGGCATGGCCCAGGACGGCCTCGTCACTGTACCGGAAGAACCGGTCCCCTGAATGGGGGTGCGTCGGCACTCGGTCCCGAGCGTACCGTTCAATCCCGCAGCTGTCGCAACACTCGTGCAGCTAACCAGGGCAAGCGCCAAAGCGGTAAAAAACAGTTTCATATCGAAACACTTTCAAAATAACACTGCCAAATGCCCCAGATTGACCGGGCTCAAGACTTTAAGGGGCCTCCTCAACCCGGCTCTATGGGTACCAGCAAGGCCATTCGGGACAGCTTCAGACCTGAAACCAAAGATAGAAGATTTATCCAAGCGTTCAACAGAGAGCCCTGTACGAGACGTTCAAACTTATGCGAACAAGCAGAAGTTTTATTCTGGCATTCTATCGAGAATAGTTCCTGTCCGGAATCAGACAAAATATGGTGATAGCTTCCACCGGGTTGAGTTTATCAGTCAAAATCGGGAGGCTTCATTTATATTAGAATTTAATAATATACGCTTGGGTGGCTGGCTAAAATCACCCCCCCATGCAAAAGAATTTATTTGTCCAACTACAAGAACGCATAACATCTACACCTAAGCAAAAAAATATTGATAATATTCTTACATGTTATCAATATTACACACATCGTGCGATTTCATATCAACAACCTGCCTTGGGCTGAACGACTTGTGATGGTTATGGAGATTTCAGTTTCGACCGACATGGTCGACGACAAGCTTCGCAATGAGTTTTGGCGAGCTGCAATCAAACCCATGTATGAAATAGTGACCGAGAACAAGAAGTACCAGTTTTCTGGAACTATTGCTGCTAGCGCGCTCGGCACTTTCCAGATCGGAACGACTTCCTTCAACACACAGAACTACTCACGTACACGCAAACTCATCGCAGAGGGTGGGCTCGATCACTATGTTCTGCAGCTTATTACGGGAGGCAATTTACGCGGCGATTTCAACGGGATCGATGTCGTGGTAAAACCCGGAGATATCATTATTATCGATCTGACACAGACCGTGGAAAGCCAGGCATCTGCCGGCTCACGCATCACAGTCACAATCCCCCGTAATGACCTGGAGGGGATGGTAGGCTGGCGTAATTTGCACGGGCTTATCTTATCAGCAAATGCACCACTGACGCGTCTGCTTTTTGATTATCTCCATAGTTTGCAATCGTTGATTGGCAAACTGGGCAAGGCCGAAGCAAAATCAGCGCAGGAAGCAATGCTGACACTGCTTGGCGCCGGCATCAACGGCGTTGACAGGGAAGAAATGCAGAGCCTTCCCGTCAATCTTCCCATGCGCAAAAGCATCCTCGCCTATATCGACGATAACCTGTTCAATCCTCTGCTGGGGCCAAATCTTATCGTCCAGAATTTTCGCGTCTCCCGCTCACGCCTTTACCGGACATTCGATACAAAGGGTGGTATTGCCACAATCATTCGTGAAAAGCGACTCGATCATGCCTATCGCATTCTGGTCGGCGAGCGCAGCAGACACGTGTCATTCAAGGAAATCGCTTATCGCTGCGGATTTCATGACGGCACACAGTTTACCAGGGCATTCAAAACTCGTTTTGGCATGTCCCCAAAGGAAGCGCGCGAGACAAAGGCCCCGCTGCTATCGTCAGATATGGGCAACTTCAATTATACGATACATCTTGCGGAAGAAGCCGCCAAACTCGGCGTTGTCAAACCGTAACCCATCAGCCGGGGGAAAGACGGTCCAGAAAGTCATCGCACCAGTGATTGACGTCGTGGGTGATCAGAAAAGCCATCATGCTTTCAAACCGTTCCTTGCGTTCGGCAAGCGGCATGGCAAGCGCGCGGGCCATGGCATAGGCCATCGCCTCGGTGTCATAGGGATTGACCAGAAGCGCGCCGTCGAGTTCCTGCGCGGCGCCAGCAAAACGGGACAGCACCAGCACGCCGGGATTTTCAGGGTCCTGTGCCGCGACATATTCCTTGGCGACAAGATTCATCCCGTCACGCAGCGGCGTGACCAGTCCGACAGCCGCCAGCCGATAAAGCCCGGCCAACACCTCGCGGTTCAGGGAACGGTTGATATAGCGTATCGGCGTCCAGTCGACCGTAGCGTTTGCACCGTTCACCCGACCGGCCAGTTCTGCCACGGCGCGTTGCATATCCTTGTATTCCGGCACTTCGGAGCGGGATTTCGGCGTGACCTGCAAAAAGGTGACCTTGCCGCGATTGCCGGGATCGACCTTCAGGAAATGCTCGAAAGCCTCCATGCGATTGGTGATGCCTTTGGAATAATCGAGCCGGTCTACGCCGATGATTAGATCGCGATCAAGCATGCTGTCACGCATGCGCTTTACGGTTGAATGACGTTGCGCCTTATCGGCGATCTTCGCGAAGGATGCCGTCTCGATACCGATACCGAAGCGCTCGGCACGAAACTGGTGCCCGAACGCTTCGAACAATCCGTCATCATTGAGCGGCTTGCCGATCTTCTCTCGCCGCAGGCAGCCGATGAAGTTATCGACATCGTTCTCGGTCTGGAAGCCCACCACATCATAGGATGCGAGGCCGCGCATGATGGTCTCATGCACGGGTAGCGTGAACAGGATATCGGCAGGCGGCCAAGGAATATGCAGGAAGAAGCCGATGCGGTTGGTGACACCGAGATTGCGCAGTTCGGCCGCCAGCGGAATGAGATGATAGTCGTGGACCCAAATCACATCATCCGGCTCGATCATCGGCAGAAGATGCTTTGCAAACAGGCGATTGACCCGAAAATATCCGGCCATGTCCTTGCGCGTGTAATCGATCAGATCCAGGCGATAATGACAAAGCGGCCAGAGCATGCGGTTGGCGAAGCCGGCATAATATTCATCGATATCCTTCTTGTGGAGATCGAGCAGCGCGTAACGAATGGAGCCCACATCGCGGATCGCCAGTTCCTGCACCTGGCGATTGGGAAGGGTCCTGCCGGACCACCCGAGCCATATGCCACCGCGTTCGCTGAGCGCGGCCTGCAATGCCACCGCCAGCCCACCCGCAGGAGCCTTGCCCTGTTCGTCAGGCAAGGGAACACGATTGGAGACCACGATCAGCCGACCCATATATCAAATCCTCTCATTGTTTTGCTTGTTCATCGCCACAAAGGCGGGATAGCCAGAGACGAAGCTCTGCCGGGTTCGCCAACCGCGCGGCGCCCGGGCGGTCGATTGCGCGACCGATCACGACCGCAGTGCCATCCAGTTCGTCTGCAGCGTCAAGCATCGATAAATCTGTCAGATCGTCACCGAATGCGATCGGTGCCCTACCCGCAAACGGCTCTTCCTTCATGAAGCGGCGCAAGGCCACGCCCTTGTCGCTGATCGCCGGGCGCAGCTCGAAAACCATCTTGCCTGATTGCACGATCCAGTCCGGCCCGGCGAGCTTCAGTGCCTTCCCGACGAGATCATGTGCCAGACCGGCTTTTTCTGGCGCGGAGCGATAATGAAGGGCAACCGCACTACCCTTGTCTTCGGCGAGAAAGCCGCTGACGCGAAGTGCAGCCTGTCGTAGAAAATCCTTCGCAATCAAAAAATGTTCGCCGGGTTCGATCAGCTCAACCAACCCGGATGCGTGCCGGAACTCGGCACCATGCAACGCGGCTATGGGGCCGCGATAATCGGGAAAGCGTTCTTCGATGAACGCAATTGCCCGGCCCGTGACCAGCGCCATTGCACCGGACAGCCGGTCGGAAATGAGCGAAAGCGATTTTTGCAGGCCAACTGGAACGATAACGCCATCGGGATTGGCAGCGATATCGAGCAGTGTTCCGTCCACATCGAAAAAAAGGGCGTTTTTTTGAAAGTCAATGACCGGCATACCGATCAGATCGGTAGCCGGGTCCTGTTCCGTGCTGGGCATGTAAAGGCAAACATCCGCGGCAGCGAATGGTTCCCGAATAAATGCAGCACGCACCGATTCCCTATTTACGTATCGCCGGTCAGGCGGCCCTACGTGCGCCCATAGACATCATCGAAACGCACGATGTCGTCTTCGCCCAGATATTCGCCGCTTTGCACCTCGATAAGCACGAGCGGCAGAATGCCCGGGTTTTCCAGCCGGTGGCGGAAGCCACAGGGGATATAGGTCGACTGATTGGTCGTTAGCAGGATCTCGCGGTCGCCGTTGGTAACTTTCGCCGTTCCCGAAACGACAATCCAGTGTTCGGAACGATGATGATGCGCCTGAAGGCTCAAGCGCCGTCCTGGTTTCACTTCGATCCGCTTAATTTTGAAGCCATCACCTTCCTCGAGAACCGTATAAGTGCCCCATGGACGATGCGCAGTGCGGTGAAGCTTGGCCGCTTCATGACCGCTTGCCCGCAGCTTGTTGAAGACCTTTCGCACTTCCTGCGCCTTGTCGCGATGCGCCACAAGCAAAGCATCCGGCGTGTCCACGACAAGCAGATCGTGAACGCCCACGAGGCTGACGAGCCGGGTTTCGGACAAGACAAAGCTGTCGGTTGTGTCCTCTATAACCGTTTCGCCACGCAGACGATTACCCTCATCGTCCGGCGCGATGAGATCGGCCATCGCTGCCCAGGAACCGATATCAGACCAGCCGCAGGACACCGGAATGCAGGCAATGTTTTCGGCCTTTTCCATGATCGCGTAATCGATGGAAATAGCAGGAGCCGCCGCAAAATCGTCCTTTGCGATTTCTACAGTCTTGGTCTCACCGTTGACGCCGCGCCGGGCATGTTCGAGCGAAGCCTGCACGGCATTGAAGATTTCCGGCGCAAAATGCTGCATCGCTGCCAACATGGTTCCAGTCGTGAAGCAGAACATGCCGGAGTTCCAGAAGTAACGGCCGCTTTCGACATAGGCCTGCGCGGTCTCGGCATCAGGTTTTTCGACAAAGCGCAGCACGTCGGTGCCATCATCTTCAATATAACCGAAGCCGGTTTCCGGATGATCGGGCACAATACCGAACGTGACGATACGACCGGTTTCGGCCATCTTCCGGGCCTTTGATACGGCCTCCGCAAATGCCGCCTCGTCCTCAATCAGATGATCGGCGGGCATGACAAGCAATGTCGCATCCAGGCCGTAAGTCGCTGCGGCATAGAGCGCGGCAACGGCAACTGCGGGTGCTGTATCGCGCCCGAGCGGCTCCAGCAGAAACACGTTGTCGACCTTGGGCGCCTTGGCATCAGCATAGACATCAAGCGTCAGAAACAGGAAATCGCGGTTGGTCACGGTGAGGATATGGTCCACACCGTCGAGCTGAGCCGCACGCTTGTAGGTCTTGCCGATCAAGGTGCTGCCATCGGGCAGTTCGATGAAGGGCTTCGGATGCGCATCGCGCGAAAGCGGCCACAATCTGGAACCGGAACCGCCGCTGATAATGACAGGAATAAAGCTCATTGCTCAGTTGTCCTTCGTTGCGTTGCCGGCGATGGCAAGTCCCGTTTCCAGAAGCTTCGCTGCCTGGCTCTCATCTGAAGCTTCCACATAGCATCGCAGTTCCGGCGCATTGCCGGAAGCGCGATAGTGAATTGCATTACCGGAATGGAAGAAGAGTTTCACGCCGTCAATCGTTTCGGAGCGGACAATCGGATCGTCAATCTGAAACAGTGCACTTCGCGTCGCCTCATTCTTCAACAAGGACAAAAACGCGAGGCTCTTTTCCTGCGGGACGTTCTGCAGCCTGTCGCTCAGCGCAATACGGAAATGGAAGCGGGCTGCGATTTCGGACAATGGTTTGCCAAGCTCCTTGACGGAACCAAGACTGCTGAGAATTGGCAGCAACGCATCGCGGGTCGAAAGCGCAGTCAATGTGCGATTGTCCCGGCTGATATCCGTACCCAGCAACACACCGCCATTGGCCTCAAAGCCGACCACCGCCGATATGCCCGAGGCGATGGCCTGCGCCATGCCTTCGATGACATAGGGCGACCCCACCCGTGTTCTGATGACCCGCTCGAAATTTTCTTCAAGAGCGGAGTTGGACGTCACCGGCGTCACAATCGTTTTGACGCCAAGCCAGTCGGCAGTGATCGCTCCCACCAGATCGCCCCGAACGAAACGGCCCTTATCATCCGCGATCAACGGGCGGTCGGCATCACCATCCGTGGAAACAATGGCGTCAAAGCGGCTTTCCTTCGCCCACTGGTCGAGAAGTTCGATATCCTCGGAGCGCAAAGCTTCCGTGTCGACAGGCACAAATACATCGGATCGACCGAGCGGTACGGCTTCTGCGCCAAGCTCGGTGAGGATACGGATAATGAGATCACGCGCCACAGACGAATGCTGATAGACCCCGACGCGCAAGCCGCGAAGGCTCTCAAGTCCGACAAAATCAACATAACGCTTCACATAGCGGTCGATTGCATCACTGCTAAGGGGCACATCATGCAGATGACGAAAGGCATGATTTTCTGGCAGAGCGGCATAGATCGCGCTGATCGCGCTCTCGTCATTCTTGTCGATTTCTCCGTCATTGCGATAGAACTTAAGCCCGTTGCGGTCGTCCGGAATATGGCTGCCCGTAACCATGATGCATGGCGCTTGCTGCGAAATCGCAAAGTGGCTCAAAGCCGGGGTTGGCAGAACACCGCAATCGACCGGCTGAAACCCCGCATCCTCGATTGCCGTCATGCAAAGTGCTGCAATAGCCGGACTGGATGGGCGAAGGTCTTGACCAACGAAAACCTTGTGGCCCTTCTGCAGCTTTCCAGCTTTCAACAGCATTTTAACGAAAGCAAGAGAATAGGCATAAGCGGGCAAACCATTCAGTTCGTCCGCCAGTCCCCTAAGACCGCTTGTGCCAAATTTAAGGGATGTGCCGCTCATGCTTTCCACTCATTCTTTTCGAACATCAAAAAAGCAACGCCCGCAAGCGCCCCCAGCTCAAAAGTTTTATCATCTTATAACGTGAACCTGAAAACTATGATCCCCACAATGGTGCAATCATATGCACCTTATTGTGGGTCATAATCCGTATAGGCAGGCAATTTCAAATCCTTAACGCAGTCTGCGTTAATAATTGCTGTGGAGTTTGGCACGTTGTTCTAATCGCGATGGAATTGACGCGCTCTTAAGTACTGAAATGGGCCGCGTGATCTTGCCCACCGGGACGCCTGGATTCCCAGCCAAGACAAATTCCTCAATGATTTCAACAAATCATTTTTTCACATTCGCCAAATGTGTCATAGGTTTGTGCTACAGTTGGCGCACGGCGTCAAGAGGCAGGCAGAGGCGGAAATTATTTCCGCCCGGTACCAAAAGTAGCGGCACCGCCCGTTGAGCGATGCCGCATTAAAAATTCTCACGTTAGAACGCTAAACCAGCCTTGCCACCACATCGCGCAATGACGACTGCCAATGCGGCGCAGACCAGTCGAATACCTGCTGGAGTTTCGCGGTCGACAGGCGTGAATTAGAAGGACGTGCCGCCTTGGTCGGATAGTCAGCTGTCGCAATATCCGTGACAGTCGCGGTTGGTCCACCAAGCTTAGCACTTTCACCGAATATGGCGCGTGCAAAGCCGCTCCAGTTCGTATCGCCCGTACCGACCAGATGATAAACACCATAAGCGGAGAAGTCTGGCGTTGCCGCTAAATGATCCGCCACCTGGATAACTGCATCAGCGATGTCGAGTGCGCTGGTCGGGTTTCCCCATTGGTCAGAAACGACAGAGAGAGCATCGCGCGTCTCCGCAAGCTTCAACATCGTCTTGACGAAATTCTTGCCAAAGGGGCTATAGACCCATGCCGTTCGCAAAATGATGTGCCGTGGATTAGCTAGCGCAACCAGACGCTCGCCTTCAAGTTTGGAACTCCCATAAACACTGCGAGGTCCGGTGCTATCCGTTTCCACATATGGTTCATCAGCGTCGCCCGCAAAAACATAATCCGTCGACAGGTGGATAACGGGAACGCCACAGATTTTCGCCGCTTCGGCAACTGCTTGTGCACCAGTGGCATTCACCGCAAAGGCAAGTTCCTGCTCATCCTCGGCCAGATCCACCGCCGTGTAGGCGGCGGCGGAGACAACGAGGTCTGGCTTGATTGCCTCAATAGCACTGCGCACAGTGTCCGGCTTTTTCAAATCCAGTTCCGGGCGACCCAGTGCAATCACCTCCAGATCCGGTCGCTGATCTGCCTTCTCAAGAAGGCTCTGGACAACCTGCCCTTCCCGCCCGGTGACGAGGATTTTCATGCCTTAACCTCTTTTGCTGGCGCACTACCCAAACGCTCACCGGCATAGGTTCCGCTGCGGATCGGTTCCCACCACCATGCATTATCGAGATACCATTGAATGGTTTTTTCCAATCCCGTCTCGAAGGTTTCCTGCGGCTTCCAGCCCAATTCGCGCTCAATCTTCGATGCGTCAATCGCATAACGGCGGTCGTGGCCGGGACGGTCTGTCACGAAAGTTATCAGATCGGCGTAGCTCTTGCCGTTTGCGCGAGGTCGCTTCTTGTCGAGAATGGAGCAGATCGTTTCTACGACATTCAGATTGGTGCGCTCTGCACGCCCGCCGATATTGTAGCTTTCGCCCAGCTTGCCCGTGGTCGCAACCAGTGTCAGAGCACGCGCATGATCCTCAACATAGAGCCAGTCTCGCACATTCGCCCCTGCCCCATAAACCGGCAGCGGCTTTTCATCGAGCGCATTGAGAATGACGAGCGGGATCAACTTCTCTGGAAAGTGGAAGGGGCCATAATTGTTCGAGCAATTGGACAGCACAACCGGTAGTCCATAGGTCTCATGCCACGCACGCACCAGATGATCGGACGCTGCTTTCGAAGCCGAATATGGCGACGACGGTTTATAAGAAGTTTCTTCAGTGAAAATACCGCTATCGAACGGCAAATCGCCAAACACTTCATCCGTCGAAATATGATGGAAACGGAAGCTCGATTTGCGCGGCTCCGGCAGTTCCCGCCAGTAAGCAAGAGCCGCATTGAGCAGTCGGAACGTTCCAACAATATTCGTCTCGATGAATGCACCCGGACCATCAATTGAACGGTCGACATGGCTTTCCGCCGCCAGATGCATAATCACGTCGATTTCATGGACGCGTAAAGCATCCAGAACGGTAGTGTCGTCACAAATATCAGCCTGGAGAAAGCTGTAATTCTGATGGTTTTCAATCTGGCGCAGTGAGGCCAGATTCCCCGCATAGGTCAGTTTGTCGAGATTGATTACATTGACCTTGGGATCAGTAGCCAGATGGCGGCAGACGGCTGAACCAATGAACCCTGCTCCACCGGTAACAAGAATATTCATATCATTTCCTCAAGCAAAAACTTCTGCGTCCGCAAAAAGCGGGGCCTTCTGATCCTTATCAGAAAGCTGGACGCCTGAAGATGCGATTGGCCAATCGATACCAATGTCCGGGTCATCAAACCGGATCGAGCGGTCGTGCTCGGGAGAATAATAATTCGTTACCTTGTAGATAACTTCAGTGTTCTCCACCAGCGTCATGAAGCCATGTGCGAAGCCCTTCGGCACCAGAATCTGGTTCCATTTTTCAGCGGAGACTTCCAACGCAACCCACTTCCCGAACGTAGGCGAGCTTTTGCGGATATCGACCGCAACATCCAGAATTGCACCGCGTGTGACACGAACCAGCTTATCCTGCGCAAATGGCGGCAACTGGTAATGAAGCCCGCGTACCACGCCTTTTGCAGCGGAATAAGAATGATTGTCCTGAATGAAATTCAGGTCGATACCAGCTTCTGCAAATGATTTCGCATTATAGGTCTCGGAGAAGAAGCCACGATCATCACCGAATTTACGTGGGCTAATCTCAAAAACACCGTCTAAATCTAACGAACGGGCTTCCATCAATCTTTTCCTAACTCATCAACACGTCGGCGCAGATAAGCTGCATATTCAGTCTTTCCGAGCTTAGCTGCCCGCTCAAGCACTGCTTCACTGTTCAGCCAACCTTTATCCAAGCCAATTTCTTCTGGACAGGCAATTTTAATACCCTGGCGCTTTTCAATAGTTTGGACAAAAGAAGACGCTTCGTGAAGGCTGTCATGCGTACCGGTATCCAGCCAAGCATATCCGCGTCCGAAACGCTGAACGTTCAATTCACCGCGCTCGAGATAAACGTTATTCACGGTGGTGATCTCAAGCTCGCCTCGAGCCGATGGTTTGATCGAACGTGCGATCTCGACCACTTGATTGTCGTAGAAGTAAAGTCCGGTAACAGCCCAATGGGATTTCGGTTTTTCCGGCTTTTCTTCAATCGATATAGCCTGACCTGTCTTGTTATCAAACTCCACGACGCCATAGCGGTGCGGATCATCCACGCGATAAGCAAAAACAGTTCCCCCCTTCATGGGTTGTGAAGAGAGTTGCGACAGATTGGAAAGGCCGTCGCCAAAATAAATATTGTCACCGAGAATCATGGCCACGCTATCGTTGCCAATAAACTCTCTGCCGATGATGAAAGCTTCAGCCAGACCGTTCGGATGCGCCTGTTCGGCATAAGAGAAATTGACCCCAAACTCGCGGCCATCACCGAGCAATTTCTGAAACAGAGGCAAATCGTGCGGTGTGGAAATGATCAGGATATCCTGAATGCCCGCTAGCATGAGAACGCTCAGCGGGTAGTAGATCATTGGCTTGTCGTAGATCGGGAGAATTTGTTTGGAAACGGCTATTGTAAGAGGATAGAGTCGCGTACCGCTCCCTCCAGCCAAGATTATACCCTTCATATGCGTCCCTTTAACAACATCGGAAATATTTATACACTGCCCTAACATTTTGATCGCCGTTTGGCGACCAATATGTAAAGCGAGCTTGCATACAAAATTTTTTGGGAATAGCGATCCACAATAATGCCACGAATGGCGAGCAGTAATGAAAATACTTCATGATTATCCGTAACGATCAAAACAACGACACCAAAAATCGCATAACCGGGATTGTGGTAACATTCAATCCAGATATCGCGTCATTAAAAAAATTGATAAACGCTGTCCGCACTCAATTACACCACCTACTCATTGTGGACAATGGTTCTCACGAAAATCTTGCACTCATCTTCAAAGAACAAACAGATATTGAACTGATCGCACTTAGTGAGAATTTCGGGATCGCGAAAGCACAAAATATTGGCATCGAACGAGCCAGAACCATTGGCTCCGACTATGTACTGCTTCTCGATCAGGACAGCATTCCAGCTCTCGACATGGTAAAAGAGTTATTAAAAATAGCGAAAACTCTGGAAAAAAAGGGGATATCCGTTGCTGGGGTCGGTCCATCTTACATAGATAGCCGGCAGGGCGAGGCTGCGGCGTTTGTCTATCTAGATGGTCACCGGTTAAGGCGTAGGGACAAGTTGTCTCCAGATGAATTCGTAGAAACCGACTTCCTTATAGCTTCCGGCTGCCTTACCCCGATAAAGAGTTTCGATGTCATCGGTTTGATGGAAGAATCTATGTTTATTGATTACGTCGACATTGAATGGGGACTGCGAGCCCGCCAACTAGGGTACTATTGCTTCGGCGCGTTCAACGCAAAAATGGAACACGCCCTTGGAGACGAATGGAAAGAATTTCGTGGTCGTCGGATTCCAGTGCATAGTCCATTGAGGCATTACTATCATTTTCGCAATGCTGTTTGGCTATGCCGTCGTCCGTGGCTTTCCTTCTCATGGAAAACCGTATTGTTTTGGCGACTGGCCCGCCAGTACCTCTTTTTCAGCTTTTTCGTCCCACAAGGAATAAGACATACGAAAATGATGACGTTAGGCCTATGGCACGGTATCATCAACCGAATGGGTCGAAAATAAGTAGTCTTTGAAAATGAATACCAGCTTGTCTTCAGTAAAGGAACGGATGTTTACAATTTCCATTGTGGCATACAATCCAGATTTGAGTGAGTTCCATACCTCACTATCCACACTCGCTGAAGCCCTTACACCATTTGATCCATCATCAGTTGCCATAACCATTATTGACAATTCAACCAACGACCTGATTTCGTCAATTATTGAATCGCAGCTTGCGAACTGGAAAACTACGCTCATTAATGGACAAGGTAATATCGGTTTCGGTCGCGCCCATAATTTGGCCTTAAAACATAGTGGTGAGTTCCACCTCATTCTCAACCCTGACATTGAGATGGAGCGTTCGGCCCTGCACAACGCCATCAACTTCATGCTAGCAAACCCCGACTGCGGACTTTTGTCACCTTGCGCTTATTGGCCAAGCGGCAAACGTCAATATCTTTGCAAGCGCTATCCGGCTGTTTTCGACCTCCTACTTCGCGGATTTATGCCAAAACGTATTCAACTGTTGTTTGACCACCGTTTATCGCATTACGAAATGCGGCGTGAAACCCAACAAGCGATATACTGGGATCCTCCCATCGTGAGTGGCTGCTTTATGCTGTTTCGCGGTGATATCCTCCGTGAACTAAAAGGATTTGACTCGCGTTATATGCTGTATTTTGAGGATTTTGATATTTCACTGAGGGCTGCGAAATTAAGTCACTCTACATATGTCCCTTCTGTCCAAATCATTCATAATGGAGGCAATGCTGCTAGAAAAGGACTGTGGCACATTCTTCAGTTTCTGCGATCAGCAGTTATTTTCTTTACTTCTCATAACATAAAACTATTCTAAATTTCGCCGTAAGAGGTGGTTCGGGAAATCTGGACAGCGGAGATAAGTGGAATTTCTGCCTGACTTCGGCTTAGATGCCGAGAACAGGAGATACCATGACGAGACGACCACGCCGGAACCACAGCCCGGCTTTCAAGGCAAAGGTGGCGCTTGCCGCCATTCGAGGCGAGCAGACACTGGTGGAATTGTCCCAGCAGTTCGACGTGCATGCCAACCAGATTAAGCAGTGGAAAGACCAGCTCCTTGAGGGGGCGACCGGCGTTTTCGGTGATGAGAACAAGGCGGAACCGACAGGGCCAACCGTTGATGTCAAAACGCTTCATGCCAAAATCGGCGAACTGACGCTGGAGAACGATTTTTTGTCCGGTGCGCTCGGCAAGGCGGGATTGCTGGGCGGAAAAAAATGATTGACCGCGCGCACAAGCTGTCGGTTGCAAGGCAGGCCCGGCTTCTCGGCTTCAGCCGTAGCAGCGTCTACTATTCTCCACGATCAGTGTCGGACAGCGATCTGGCTTTGATGCGGCGGATCGACGAACTGCATCTCGACTACCCTTTTGCCGGAAGTCGGATGTTGCAAGGGCTTTTGAGAGGAGAAGGGCTGGAAACTGGGCGGCTTCATATCGCAACGCTGATGAAGAAGATGGGCATTGAGGCAATCTATCGCCGCCCGAACACCTCGAAGCCAGCGCCAGGGCACAAAATCTATCCCTATCTCCTGCGCAAGCTGGCGGTCACCCGGCCCAACCAGGTGTGGGCAATGGATCTGACCTATATCCCCATGGCGCGTGGTTTTGTCTATCTCTGCGCCGTCGTGGACTGGTTCAGCCGCAAGGTTTTATCGTGGCGACTGTCGATCACGATGGAAGCGGCCTTCTGCATCGAAGCGGTTGAGGAAGCGCTGGCCCGCTATGGCAAGCCGGATATCTTCAACACAGATAGTCAGAAGATGATAGCCAGTTCCCGGGCGGTTTGTCTCAAACACCGATCGATCGCTTGGTAGGCTGGCGCTGCAAGGCGTCCAGGTGTGGCTTGACCCACACTCCGATCGACCAGCGTGTCTTTCCCTGGACCTGTCAGCCGCCCGGGAGCGCCTTGCGGTGAGGCTTTGCCTCGGCGTTTGCTTGTGACCCAAGAAGGGCCTGACCGCGTTGGTCACATGACTGTCCTGTCCATGCATATGCCCGTGGTTGAGCCGTGCGATAGCGGTCAAACTCCAGAGGTTACGGCATGGAACAGAAGAACAAGCGTGAGCGCGACGAACAACCCACCTTTTCTTTTGTGAATGAGGCCGCGAGATAAGCTCCTTCATCGATAGGAGCGGAATGGAATGGTTGGAGAACGCGCTGATGCCATGCTTGAAGTCATGGATGAAG